>DATBNQ010000006.1:0-8765 GCA_036554185.1 Gemmatimonadaceae bacterium
AGGAGATCGAGAATGGCAGCACCCTGGGCGCGCTCGATTTCGACGCCAACACGTCGAAGCAGTTTCAGACGCAGATTCTCGGACCGTTCCTCGCGCACTATCTCAAGGACGGCGCGCCGCCCGACGACGTCGCCCCAGTCAACGCATTCGAGACCGGGACCGACGAGTGGGAGCGCCTGAGCTCGTGGCCATCCGGCTGTGCCAGCGGCTGCGCCATCCACCCAACTCCGCTGTACCTCGAATCGAACTTCAGGGCTGCATTCGCTGCGCCCGCAGCGCCCGCGGCTGGCAGCTCAGGTTACGACGAATACACGTCCGACCCGGCAAAGCCAGTCCCGTTTCGCGCGCGCCCTGTTCAACCGATTGGCTACGATCCGCCGCTCACATGGGTGCAGTGGCTCGTTGACGATCAGCGCGAGGCGTCCGGCCGCACGGATGTACTTTCGTATGAGTCCGACGTTCTCTCGTCTCCCGTCAAGATCAGCGGCCAACCGGTCGCGAACATCATAGCGTCCACGAGCGGCACCGACGCGGATTGGGTAGTCAAAGTGATTGACGTCTATCCTGACGAAGTCGGCGGAGATCCGAAGATGGGCGGCTACGAGCTTCCGGTATCGATGGACATCTTCCGCGGTCGTTATCGTGAAAGTTTCGCGGTTCCAAAAGCGATAACACCGAACAAACCGCTGCTTTACAAGTTCAATCTCCCAACAGCGAACCATGTCTTCCTGCCTGGCCACCGCATCATGGTGCAGATCCAGTCAAGCTGGTTTCCGTTGTACGACCGTAATCCGCAGACTTTCGTGCCCAATATTTTCTGGGCGAAGCCGGCAGATTACAGGAAAGCAGAGCAGAAGATCTTTCGCGAACCGGGCAGTGCGAGCTTTGTCGAGCTCCCGGTCGTGCAATCAAATCCGTAGGGCCGGATGACCTTGCGCGGCGCGGATGAATCCGCGCCGCGCAGCTCTCACGAGGAGTTTACCTACTCGGCGGCGTGAATGAACACTTCGCCGCCGATCGCTTCAGGCGGAGTCACGCGCACGCCAGCCATGTTGTCACGCATCCACTTCGCGGTGCGGCGTGTGCTTTCCTCGGCGTCCTCGCGGCTCTGGCAAACCGTAATCGTCGCAAGTGCCTCGCCATCACGCATTGCATAGTACGCAATGAAGCCCGGCCCTTCACTCATCAATGTCCTTACCTCGGCCTGCTTCTTGTCGAGCTCGCTAATCAACTTGGCGACACCGCTATAACGACGAATTACTGCGTACATGCCGGGACTCCATAAGCTTGGGGAATTGACCTTCGATCTTCCGCGCCGTCGTGCTCGAATTTCACATGACGATTCGGACTCGCGAAGTCTGCATCGGCATCGGGCGATGTCAAGACTTGCGCAGCCTGCCCGAAATGTAGCTCTCAATTCGCTTTCGTAACGTACCAAGCCCGTCAGTCACCGGCCCGGTCGCTTATGAGAAAGGCGCAGCGAGGCGGGCTGAACGATCGGTCGCATTGCTCGCTAACCTGGGCGCCGGTAACCTCCGCGAGCAGCTGCTCCACCATGCAACAGGTCTCGGGACAGGACGAAACTGTCTGAGAAAGCGCGCACCCGTTCCCCCGGATCTCGTACCCAGCATCGGTTTCGACCATGTCGGCGTCTGCACCCAGATCCGTAAGCAGTGCCGCGGCGGCGCCCACTCGCTCGGCGAAGCTGCCCGTCGATCGCTTCGCGAGCCGTCGGCCCGCACCACGCAACAGCGATTCGAGCTCGTCGGGGTGCCTGGTGCCAACCTCGGCTACAAATGCGGATAACGCCGGCGCGTAGGCGCTCGAGAACAGCGTTTCGGCGCCTACGGCGACGCCATAAAGTGTTGCGGGTTTACCCACGGTTCCGTCTCGACGTGCGCCGAGCGACGCAACCACCCCGTCACGCTCGAGCGTTGCGATATGGGCGCGGACCGCATTATCGGTCAGGCCCAACGCGGACGCGAGCTCGTCAACACTGCGCCAGCCACGCCGCAGCATGGCGACAATGCGCCCCCGTGTGCTGTTCCCAAAGTGCTGTTCCCACCATCTCATCGCGTTCCCCCTCATCTGCCCAGACTCGCGTTGCTGCCATGGGCACCCGGAATCATCGCAGTCGGCCTCTGGATACAATACCGCTATCCGACCAATATTGCAATAAGTCAAAGGTTTCCTTGACAAATTGTCCGCCGAGTGCCATATGTCAAGGACGGCCTTGCCAAACCAGCAGTCCGTGAGCGCTGTCCGCTCGATCTAGCTGACTTTATCCACTGGAGTTCAAACGATGAAAAAGACCCGCCTGGCCATCGGCGTAATGGCGACTGCCGCCATGACCGCAATGGCCACAACCGGTGCTCAGGCACCTGCGTTCCATGCATCGGCTGCCGCCCCCGCAGTATCAACCCACGCCGTCGCGCCACTCGATGATCCGACAATCGTGGCTATTTTCGACGCCGCAAACACGTGGGATATCGAACTCGGCCATCTCGCTCTCAAGAAGAGCAAGAACGCGGACGTCCGCACGTTCGCCGACATGATGATTCGCGACCACACGGCCGCGCGCAAAATGGGCCGTGATCTCGCAAAGAAGCTTCATGTGACGCCGACCCCGCCCGGGAAGGATTTCGCTCTTTACAAGGATCACGTCGCCACTCTCGCCAAGCTCAATGCCGCCCGCGGCGCCGCCTTCGACAAGGCGTACGTTGACCATGAAGTCTGGTATCACCAGGCCGTAATCGACGCCGTTACCAACACCTTGCTTCCGGCCACGAAGAATGCCGAGCTCAAGGATCTCGAGATCAAGGTCGCTCCAAACTTCCAGGCTCACCTCGCGGCCGCAAAAGATCTCCAGACGAAGCTTCCGAAGTAACGAACTGCGGAAACACCCCCAGACATGGCGACGTGATGCGATCGTGCTTCACGTCGCCATTCTTGTTGCCCGGATCCCACACTCGCTGACCGTCTGCAACACTTCGAAACGCGGAATCGTGACCCGGTGAATTGCGCGCCAACTCGCAAATCATGCTGCCACAACAACTTCCCAGCGATCGCCGGCCAGTGGCAGCGTCGGCATGCCGCCTGCGCACTATCTGTACGCCATAGTACAATTGCCCTAACCCATTGAGAATCTGATCATGCCTCGTCATCTCAGGACAATCGCGATGCTGGCAGTCGGCGCGACGATCTTCGCCCCAAAAGCGAACGCGCAGTTCACGGAGGCGTGCGGCGGGACGGACTTTTTCACCTGCGTAAATCTGGCGATCAGCGGTCAGGGGACGGCGAAACTGCTCTTTACAGTCACCAACGTGTCCAATACGGGCGTCGCCAATAATCCGAACAGCGTCTTCAAGGAGTTCGGTGTCGGCAGCACAGGCTACACGGGCGCGAATCCGACGATTACCGCCACCGGCGCCCTGAGCTCCCGGTTCAGTACCACCACTCCAAACCCGAATACGTTCAACGGTGCGGGATTCACCGCCAACAAGATCTTCGGACTGACGCCCAAGACTCCACCACCGCAGAACGGTCTAAAGGACGGGGAGTCGGCTTCCTTCTTCCTGACGTTTGTGAATGCAAGCGACGCCACCAATTTCCTTGGCGGTCTCGAGCTCGTGGTCCACGACATCGGTGGTCTCACCGATGCGTGCGGGTCCAGCAAGGTGGTCTTCAACAAGAACGGCGTGCCGATGTCGGCCAGCGCCTCTCCATCCAAGGCCGGCACTTGCAACCCCGTGCCCAGCACTGTTCCGGAGCCAGGCTCGATGGTTCTTCTGGGCACCGGCCTGGTCGGATTGGCTCCGCTGGTTCGGAGACGGCGCCGTTAAAAGAACGTGAGGCGCGTCCTCACACGGGCTTGTTCAAATCAAAGGGGTCCGATTCGCGTATCGAATCGGACCCCTCGTTTTTAGTTTCTCGCATCCCGAAGCGCTTCGCGCAATCGGTCCGTTATCTCGCCGGAGGAAAAGTCGGCAAGTTGTTCCAGTGCGCGCTGGAAGTCGGCAACCGTCACGGTACTGAGGACCCCTGCCGTCACAGCACCAGCCGGCCAACGGTTGCCACCATACAAGAACGGCGTCAGTCGATTGCGTCCATCGATGTCGAAGCTCCAGATCTCGCGTCCGCTGCGTGCATCGAGCAACACAGCCGTCGCACTCATGAACAGATACGCCGCTCGCGATCCGCGAATATCGATCCCTGAGCTGTGCATGTCGACCTCGAGCAGGAAATCAGCATTTCCGCGATCCTGTACAGGCCGCGTTCCGAGGAACCTGCTCGCCCGCTCCAGCGTGCGGTTCGACATGAGACTGTCGACGTTCACGAGTGACGTGGCGCTATCCAGTCGCGAGCGCGCCTTTCGGCCCACTACCTCCTTCGCAACTCCGGAGCCTGCCGCTACGACAGCCGAGACAGGATCGTCAACCGCTGAGACATCATACCAGCCAGTGACGAGCTCAGGCCTTGGCGGCGCAACATATACGAGCGCCATCGACCGGCTCGCGAAGTCGTAGTCTCGCAGGTGGTTGTGGCCGCCGCAACCGGCTGCAACCGCCACTATCGCAGCGGCCGCGATCCTGCGAGCGACACCGAATCGTTCCATCACACCGAATATCATTCGCGACTCCTCCGCGCGGTGAAGATTCCGCCCTGACGAGCTGCAGCGGACTCTGCGGTCTACCATCAATGACGAAGCGGATCGGGTTCGGTGACCATCCGGTCTGGCCGGGCCGCCGAATTAGCGATATGGTTGACTCATGCCCGCGCCCGACGCATCCCTCTCGGCTGACTCCCGCGAGGTCGCCGAACGAACCCAGCGCGCTCTGATCGAAATCGCACTCCGAGCCTACGAAGACGCAGGGCTGTCCGGACTGTGCGCCGAAGGGCGATGGGAAGCAGCGCTTGGCGCCATTCGCGACGCCGACGTAGGGCAAGTCGTCGGCGTCGATGGAAATGCGGAACTTAGGCCAACGCCGTCATCCCACCGAAGGTCGGGAACCATGGACGAAGGTACGTAGTCGGAACGCCGTCATCCCGCCGAAGGTCGGGATCCATGGACGACGGTTCGTAGTCCAACCATGTCATCCCGCCGAAGGTCGGGATCCATGGACGACGAAATGAGAGCGCATCGTTGCTTCGCAGGCGTCATCGGATTCGGTTAAGAAACGGATTCCGCAGTTATCCCGGCAACGGGAACTCAGCTCGCGATCCATGATACGGTGACACCTGCGCAGATGGGTGACGCTACGACCCGTCGTCCATGGATCCCGACCTTCGGCGGGATGACGATCGCTCCCGTCGTCCATGGTTCCCGACCTTCGGCGGGATGACGACAGCACCGTCACTTCACGACTTTCGCGCCTGTGAGTAACGCAACCGCGCTGAGCGTCGTCTGCGCCGCATTGAGCCCAAGCCTGAAATCGGCATCGCTGTAAGTCTTGAACATGTCCGTCGGCTGATGCCAGTTGGGATCCCAGCCAGCACCGATCTGCGCACCGCGCTCGTTCTCGCGCAGACTGATCGCCGGCACCAGATCCTGGAACGGCGCCGAGTCTGTGTTGGTCATGTGTTGTCCAACGGATGCCGGGTAGTCGGTCGCGTATTTCTCATTCGCGTTGGCGAACGCCCACGCAAGCCGCTGCGAGCCCTCGGCGAACTTGGACTTGGACTGAAATTCGATGTTCACATCCGCTTCCGGACGCTGTGTGGGACTGAGCGTCCCATCCGGTCGCGGCATCCCGTGATCGAACATCATCATGTCGTGCTGGATCATACCGAGCCATTTGGGCTCGGGGTACTTGCCGGACCCCGCCGGAAATTCCTTGCCCTGCAGTGAATCGCGCTGCTCGACGTACGCGCGGGATCCATTCAGTCCGCTCTCTTCATTGTTCCACAGAATGAATCGAATCGAAACGTCGGTCTTTACATCCGGCGAGCTGAAGACACGCGCAAGTTGCATGACGAGCGCGGTTCCCGATCCATCATCGTTCGCGGCTTCACCCCAGCCGATGCCGTCCATGTGGCCACCAACTATGTACATCTGGTCGGGATGTGTTGTACCGACCTTGGTGCAGTACACTTCCTGACGCTCCCCACCGACCGTCTGCGGCGTGTCGAGCTTCCGCAGCGCCAGATCGGGCTGGCGAAGCGAGTCGGTGTTCACACCTGTGGGATTGATATGGCCGCGAAGACGTGAGCCGCCCGATCCCTGAGTCCGATCGCGCGGGCGCGCGCGCATCCGAGCGATTTGCTCGGCTGTGAGCGGTGGGCGCGGCGGAGGGGGCTCGTACATGTACGTGATTCTCTGTGTCGGAGTGCAGCCGTAACTCTTGAGCTGAGCCTCGATCCAATCGACCGCGGCGCGATTACGATCAGTGCCCTGGCGCCGATCGCCAAACCTGGTCAGGCCCTTGACCGTTGCCTTGTATTGCTCCAGATCGAGCCGCGCCACCATCGTCTTGACGGGATCAATGGTCGAATCTGCGGGCGAGGCGGTGGTGCCAGTGGTCTGGGCGGCGAGCGGACTCGCCGCGAGCGTGAGACCGGTAAGCGAGCCGATCATCATCAGCCGACTGAACGAGAGGTGCATGCGAGTATGGGTCGAGGTGAGCACTTTCTACTTCTCTGCGCAACATGCCTACGCACCCAGCAGTTCGATTGCTGTGCGATGCGATACCATGCTGACAATGGAAACTACAGCGATAGCGGCACGCGTGCGTGAGACCATCACTTCCCGCCGGCGACCGGTGCAAGCAGCGTCCTGAACGCCGCCGCTGGGGCGCTCGCAGCGCGCCCGATCAGACGCAATTCCGTGAGATCGCGCCGGAACGATATGCCGCGCACGCGGACGACAGCGATGTAGCCGAGTGCCAGCTGGTCCGCCGCTGAGGCTCGTGAGACAACGGCGAGGCCGAGGCCGGCTGCGACTGCCTGCTTGATCGCCTCCGTGCTCCCGAGTTGCATCGTCGCACTCGGGTGCACGCCGTGCTCGGCAAGGGACGCCTCCGCCACCTCGCGCGTGCCCGATCCCGGCTCACGCAGAATGAACGGCTCGGTCGCCAGATCGGCGGCTACTACGCGCCGCTTGCGCACGAGCGGATGTGCCGCCGGCGCGATGACCACCAGCTCGTCCTCGCGCCACGCCGCAACGGAGATTCGTTCGTGCGACACCGGACCTTCCACGAGTGCAATATCAAGCCGCCCTTCGAGCAATCGGCGTGCAACTGCACGCGTGTTCGCGCTCAGCACTCGGAGCGTGATTCCCGGATGCTGTTCGTGAAATCGCGCCAGCAGTTGCGGAAGGAAGTACGTCGCCACCGTGGTGCTGGCTCCAACGCGCAGGATGCCGCGTTCGAGTCCTCTGAGTGCACCAAGTTCCTCCTCGGCGATCCGCGCAACGCCGAACAGCTCTCTCGCACGTGCGAAAAGTGTCTCGCCAGCCTCGGTGAGTCGCGGTGTGCGCCCCGCGCGATCGAACAGCGCGAGACCAGCCTGGCGCTCGAGCTCCTGAACGGTCTTGGACACGGCGGGTTGACTCAGTCGCAGCGCGACGGCGGCCCGCGAAAAGCCGCCATGCTCAGCCACCGCCGCGAAAACACGCAGGTGATGCAGATTGAGTGTCATAACTACAAGGAATACTAATATAGATAGAATGTCTTTGTGTTATGCCTGCCTTCGACCTAACCTGAGGATGTCGGTGCCGCGCGTTCGCTATCCAGTGGCGAGCCGATCCGACAATCCCTGCTTAGACAGGGACCACGAAACCTCTGGGGATGATGGACGCTTTCCACGAACGTCGCGCAATGCATCAGAAGCTGTTCGGCATCCTTCCCGGTTTCGTGCTCACCGCAATCGTAAGCGTCGCCTCTCTTGGCATCGCAGCAGCGGAGGATCGTGTATTCGGCCACGCGGTAATCGAGGGACTCGTCGTCGCGATTCTGCTTGGCATGGTCGTCCGCACACTCTGGACGCCACCTGCAATCATGGACAGCGGCGTCGCCTTCACCGCCAAGCAGGTGCTCGAAGTCGCCGTATTTCTCCTCGGCGCGTCGGTGGATCTACCGTTGCTCATGCGCGCGGGGCCGTCGCTCGCCATCGGGATCGTTCTGCTGGTAATACTCGGACTCTCCGGCAGCTACCTGATCGGGCGTACGATGGGACTGCCACACAAGCTCGCGGTGCTTGTCGCATGCGGGAACTCGATCTGCGGGAATTCGGCGATCGCCGCGATCGCGCCCGTCATCGGAGCGAAGAAGGAACACGTCGTCTCATCGATCGCGTTCACGGCGATTCTCGGAGTGGTGGTCGTGCTCGGGCTTCCATTGTTGATTCATCCGCTTGGATTGAACAACTATCAGTACGGCGTCCTGGCTGGGCTCACCGTGTACGCGGTACCGCAGGTGCTCGCAGCAGCCTTTCCCGTGAGCATTCTCTCAGGACAGGTTGGCACGCTCGTGAAACTCGTGCGTGTTCTGATGCTGGGGCCGGTAGTCCTGTTCTTTGCCATCACACACCGTGACGGTGACGGAGCGAGCGACGATCCCGGCCGACGACGCTTTCAGTTGACGCGCTTCGTTCCCTGGTTCATCATCGGGTTTCTACTGCTCGCGATACTTCGCTCGGCGAACGTACTTCCAGCAGCCTCCGTCGCACCAACGCGCGCACTGTCGACGTGGCTCACAGTTGCAGCAATGGCTGCGCTCGGACTCGGCGTCGATCTCAAGGCAATAAGCAAGGTCGGACCGCGGGTGATA
>DATBNQ010000014.1:0-6094 GCA_036554185.1 Gemmatimonadaceae bacterium
CTGCATCGGAACACCGCTCTCCAAACGCTTCTGGAGAACGAGCCCGGACGCGACACGATCATGAGAGCTACACGAGAGCTCGCACTACGCCTCGTGAGACAGACCACTCCAGCGAGTGGCGATCGTGCAGCCGAGCTGGAACCGCTTTCAGTTTCGCTCCGGCCGAACCGACGTCGGTATTCGCTTCACGCAGCCCGTTTGCCCGGAGCTCTCTTCAGCCTGCGGCCTCCCGTCGCAGTGCTGGTCAAGCGTGCGGAGCGGACTGGCCACTCGGCGTCAAGTCTGTGGAGGGACCGATTTGGCTTCACTCACCGAGAGATGCAGGTGGCGACGCTACTCCTCAATCGCTACTCCACGGATGAGATCGCCTGTGCGCTCTGCATGAGCCCACACACCGCGCGACATCATGTGGAGCGCGTGTACCAGAAGGCCGGGGTGTCAGGTCGGACCGCGCTACGGTCACGTCTTGGTTAACGCATGTTGATAGTACGGCGCCAGCTGGGAGGTGGCGTTCCCGTGCACGCAGATTACTCGATATGGATCCCGGCTGTTTGCGCGAGACGCACTTCACGCAGCAGTGGTGATGATCGAGGAAGTGGAAGCCGTGTGTAGCTACGACTGCGCTTTCCATCGCATCATGCAAATCGTGAAGCGGCAACAGTATGTTGCTGGTAGCAATTGACAAGATCGCGGCTCGCACCGGAAGCCGAGATGGTCCGTCGCGAACAGTTGCTAATGCAACAATGAATCAACCGCAGCGCGTACGGGCGCATCCGCGTCACGAATGTCCGGGTCCGCGGAAGCACGAAGCGTGAGGTACATTCTGTATGCGCGGAGCGCATCTTTGCGGTCACCCGTCGCGGCGGCTAATCTGCCCTCTTCACGTAGTTCCGTTGCGAGATATGGTAACGCTTCAACTGTCATGTAATAGCGACGCGTGATTGCTTGCAATGCAGCGGCTCGATCGCCGACGCGCTCATATAATCGCGCGATTGCGATCGGAAGATACGGAACTTCCTGAGGAAACGGAGGGCCATTCCGTACTAACGAGTCAAGTCTGGCGGCAACGGTCCGGCCAGCAACGCGGTCGCGGAACATCGCTATCTCCGCACTGATGAGCAACGAACACGCTTCAGTTGCAGCTGGGCCGGCCGATCGCAGAGATGTTGGAGTCTGACCCATCAGTAGCGCACTGTGCGCGGCGGTGTTCACGTCCCCATGCGCCAATTGCCACTGGGCAATCACGCACAAGTCACGCACGTGCTCGATGTGATCAGCATCAGTGCGTCCAATGACATGCGCCATGACGTCCGCGAGATCGACTGCTGCTGAGTGCGCCGACACAGTATCACCCACAGAGTAAATCGCGTCGAGTATACGTAGTCGTAGCGGCAGGTGCGAATCGACGTCGAGTTGGCGCATATCGTTGAGTCTTGATGTCGCGAGTTGTCGGTGTCCAAGATTCAGCGCAGCATCGTGCGCAATATTCAGCGCTTCGAGTCGCTCATCGCTTCCCGCAGCTCTCGAGAGACTCACGTCAGACGCGCGTACACCATCGTCCACATCAAGCGCATCGAACTGGCTCGCCATGGTGATCCAGCGCAACGCCGTAGGCGCTAGGTCCGGCATCGCGGCACGCACAGTGGCGAGTGTTCGCGCATCACCCGTCGTGGCCGACGCGAGCCATCGTGCGAATGCCCCCGCGGCGCCGGTCGAGTCGAGCTCCAGGTAACGACGCGTGAGTGTGTTCACTTCCGCGGTATCGCCTCGACCCTCAGCCAGTTGAATAAGATGCGGCAGCGCTGGAGCGAATGTGGGATCGAGTTTGAGAGCGTGCTGGAACGCCGCGGCGCTTCGCGCGGTCGCCGTTGCGTCTCCAAGTACGCGCTCACCATGGAAGAGCATGTCGCCGTACTCGTACCATACTTCGGGTCGCTCTGGTAAAACAACGACTGCGCTATCCCAGGCTGCGCGGACTTGCGACAGCCATGCCGGACGTGATGGCCATCCGGGGCCTGCAAAGGCGCGGAGAAATAGTTGATCACGTGGACTCAAGTGCACACGCGCGGCCCACGCTCGCGTGACTCCGCGAGTCTTTTCGGGAATGCGATCGGCCCATCCGGCGGCGAGGCCGAGGTCCAGACCTGCGAGTGCGAAATTTGAATCAGCATCGAGCGCGCGACCCAGATGCAGCACGGCGTCATCATAACGGCCTCTTCGATAGGCAGTCTGGCCAGCCAGAAACTCCACGAGCGCTTCCGGCGAGGTGCTTGTCAGCTCTTCGAGCCGCGTGCCAGATTCTCCCGCCTCCATCGCCAGTAGTCGAGCCGTCAGCAGGTTCAACAAGTATGTAACGCTGTCTGCTGGTCCCTCCACAGCCGCTTCGGCACCCCGATGCATTCCGGTGACGTTGCTGAGCGTTGCCGTGATGGCGAGCCGAGATTTCTGGCCAATAATCTGTCCCGTGAGAATGCGGTCGGCGCCGAGCGAACGTGCGACGTTCGCAAGTTGTTCTCGATCCAGATCATCCCCCGCAGCGGCAGCTCGCAAGCGGCGTAGCGTGACGTCTGGTGCTGTGGCTCGCATGCCGGGAATGCCATCAAGCTTGATTGCAAGGAGATCCACGACACCTTCACTCAGGTACGCGAGCGAAGGGTCGTTTACCGTCGCGATCCTAAATGGAGTGACCATTACAAGGCTTGTGTCTGCGACGGAACTGGCGGACGCGCTCTGGTGTTGTGTGAAGGTCGTAGCAACAACAGTCACGATCGCAAGCGCCAGCGCGGCTGGCGCGATGATGAGCGCGAGGCGAGGTATCGATCTAATCCGGTGCGTGCCTGTGCTCGTTTGAGATCCGGCAATGGAATCTGGTAGGAGCGCTCGCGCATAAAGTTTGCGAGTGGCTTCGCCACCTGAGACATTTACTTCACCCGCCAACGCGCGTTGGAGCGTCGTTGCAGCCGCCGGTCCGTCAGCCGCCGGCTCGCTCGCTCCATTCGCGACGGACGCATCGTATGCGTGCGCGTACTGCCGCGCTTCGTCGACGCGGCCGAGAGCGACCAACGCAGTGATGAGTCCATGGATCGCGCGCGGGTCGGCTGGATCATGCGTCCAGAGCGCGAGCCACGCATCGAGCGCTAAGTCCCAGTTTCCTTCTGTTGCTGCGTTGTTCGCGGCGGCGTCACACACACTTCGGAACTGGGCCGCGTATCTGGCGCGACGCGGCTCGACCCAAGTCTTTACGGCGGGCATGTCATCGAACTCCAGGCCGGCCAGGAACTGTCCGCGGTAGAGGCGGATTGCAGCGGCAGGATCGTTCGCGTCCAGAGCGCGGTGGAATTCTACACAGTCCGCCTCGACGCCTTGCGGATTGAAGGTGATCTCCGCGCTCCCGTTGATTGGCTCCTCGCGCTCACCCAGTGCATCCGCACCGCGACGGAGCGCAAACACAGCCTGGCGAAGGTTGTTGCTGCGGGCATCGGCATCGGCGGATTCCCATAGCAGGGCGCCGAGGGCATGGCGGCTCAGGCCAGTCGGGTATTCGCTCGCAAGCACCGCGAGCAGGACGAGGCGCCGGCGCTGGGTGAGTGAACCCTCTACCGAGAGGTCGTCGTGTCTGAGGCCTAGACCCCCGAACGTCGTCAGCTTCAACATCGTGTGACGGAATGTCCCGCAATGGTACCATTCGGGCAATGGGCGGGAATCGCCCATATCGTTCCAGAAGGCATGCGGCGGCGTTACTACAGGTGTCGCGCCAACGCGGCGTTTTGGTGCGTTAACTCTGAGTTATTTCGAAGTCAACTGTTTGTACTGGAACGGGTTAGCCCCAGCTCATTGCATGGGTTTTGTCAGATGGCGCGTGGCATGGTGATCGCGAAGTGCTCCGGCATGTTACCCCGACCTGACCGTGTTTGCACACGTGTGCCGAGCAGCGTAGTAACGGAGGGTCCGTGCTCGGCCACGGAGCAGCCTGCGTTTCCCAATCAAATGAGATCAGCCATGCGATCAATCCACGTGCAGATACGTCGTCTACGTCGCGCACCGGAGTCGTTCAGACCAACGGCCTTATCAGTAAGCATGGCTTGCATTCTCTCCGCACTCTCGGCTCTGGCGCCGCCGGCCATGGCGCAGACGAGTCAAAGTTCTGCGGCGATAATTTCGCCAAATGGTGGCAGTTTTGTGTGCAGCAACACTTCTGTCGTAATTCCCGGAGGGAGCACCGCTGGTTGTCCAACCACATACATCGCTGGTGGGATCGGATCGGCATCAACGATCTCCAATAACGGGAGTCGAACTGCGAGTGCCTCGACTTCTTTGGTGCAGAATGGAACGGACAACTCGATGAACGGCGTAGCGCTCGCAGCTTCGGTTCAGTCGAGTACGATCAACCTTACGGGCGCGCCAAGCTCGACCGACAACTTGGTCTTCCATTTCCTCACCCCGCTACTTCAGAGCACTGGCGTCTTCGGCAATACTGGCAGCTTCGCAGATTGGGAGCTCACCTTCGGGCCCGGCGGCTACGAGTACAACCGAGTTAACGGCGACGGAACTAGTGGCCCTGCACTCTTTTCCACCAATGCACAAGCAACGACTGGCGGTGTCGACTTCACGATACCATTCAGCTTCTTTGGGAGCACAACCACCCTCAGCTACTATTTCCAGTCGGCGACTCGTGCGATAAACAATGGTGGTCAGCCAGCCAATACCACCGTCGGCAGTTCGATTACGGCTACGCTCTCTGGCGTGGATGCATTCAACGCGCAGGGACGGCGGATCGCCAGTACGTCGTTCAACGCTGACGGTACTGGATCGCTCGATTTGACAAGTACGGTGCCGGAGCCCGGCTCAGTGCTGCTGCTTGGAACGGGCCTTGTCGGACTCTCGCCATTGCTGCGCAGACGCCGGCGATCGATCACAAGATGCCGGGGGTTCCGAGGCTCGGCAGGCTACTAGACGTAATCGCAAAGATTATCCGAATGAACTGCCGGTGATCGTATATCGGCCGCGTCTCAAGTATGCTGAATCAATCCCGCGTCGGAGCCACATTTTTTATGGGAGATCTGCATGCTGATTCGCAATCTCGCAATCTGGATATTGGTGTGCCTCGGTGTGCCCTCGGTACTCGCCGCGCAGGGTGGTCTCCGCATCATCTGCAGCCCGACGAGACCAACACCATCCTGCGGCAAGGACATCTCCAATTCTGACAAAGTATCGTTGCCGTATTGGGTCGTCGATTCCATATCCGTGTCTCCTGTTCCGAACGCCATAGTATACGTCAGTGGAATCGGTGGCACTGTTGGTCCATCAGTTTTCACGTCCAACGCTGCCGGATACTTTGTCGCAACGTGGATGGGCTCGACAAAGGTAAAGGGAAGCGCGCTCATCGCCGTGGTTGCAACTAGTGGAGTTCGCACTGGAGCCCGACTTGATACATTGAGTTGGGCTCCGCCCGTTGTGCGTTTGTCGTTACGGGCCAATCATCACACATACCGATGGACATCAGGGCAATACATCCCTGACTCGATGATCGTGTGGGTCGAGGGATTCAAGACGACCGGACAACCGCTCGTCGATGACTGTGAGAGTCAGCTGGTAGTGTTCCGGCGCACCCTCAACGACGTCAAACCCGACACTGTGCAGGCACGCTACAGGCCGCCGCAGAAGGGTGATCCAAGTGGATGCACAGCGGCGATTCGATGGCGCCTTGCCGATGTTGCCGGGAATCAGGAAATCCGCGCCGAGTTGGTCGGAGGACACACGACCGCAGACGGACTACTTCATGGCTCCGCTCCCTACGCCGACATCAGAGCGGTCGCAGCAGCCCCGGCTCGGTTTCTGGTGGGCGTTGCCGATATGTTTCGAACGAGTCGCAACCTGCCAGATGGTACAAGCGCGAAGCTTGCTCGGCCAGTCCAGCCCCTTATTGGTCTCGACTTTTCGTTACCGACTGGACGTTGGCACACGTCCCGGATAGCCGATGCATTTGACCGGCTACGACTGGTCGCGGCGACGTCCGTCCTTGATCCAGGGGCAGATGGATACGCTGGAATTGAGATAGCACCGCTATTTGAAGGGAGTGAAGTTCTCAACGTCC
>DATBNQ010000060.1:0-3888 GCA_036554185.1 Gemmatimonadaceae bacterium
AGAATATGTGGATGCTGAAGATTCGCGGTGAGCTCGATCTCCTTGAGGAAGCGCTCGGGGCCGAGGATCGCGGACAGCTCTGCGTGCAGAACCTTTATGGCAACTTTACGGTGATGCTTGACGTCCTCGGCGAGATACACCGTCGCCATGCCACCCGCACCAAGCTCGCGCTCGATCGCGTACCTGTCAGCAAGGGCGCTGCGCAGCTTGTCGAGCGGATCGGCGGTGGATGTCATCGAGACAGCAACGTACGATTCCGTGGCTGGTGCGGCAACCGGACAGTTGTGACCAGCAGCGGCCCCGCACGACTGCAAGTCAGGTCAGAGTCGTGGTCGTGCCGCGACACGAAGATCAACTCTGTACACGCAAAGTGAGCGCTGTTTGAGGCATAGTCACACCCCACTTCACGTGATGTGCACACAGCTACGGACCAGACTTGTGCACCAGATCGTCGAACCAGTGCTCGACGAGCACCAGACCCTGACCCTGGTCGCGCGAACGAATGACGAGGAATTGCTGATCGTTCGTGCTCACCACGAACGGGTCGGCGTTGAGGCCGACTGCTTGGGTCGCAGCCGGCGTAAGCGAGTCGCGACGGATGACGCCGAACTCGGGCGACGTTCGGACCGCGGCGGACATGAGACGAGAGCCCTTGGTCCGATAGAAGAGCTCATGTCCTGAGTGTGACCAGCGCGGCGCGCCACCTCCACCGATCGAGACCTGCCACTTGCCCGCGTTCACATCAGGGAACGGCCGGACGTACACTTCCGACTGCCCGGATTCGGTCGACGCGTACGCGAGCCAGCGCGAATCGGGCGAGAAGGTTGGCCCATCCTCCGCGAACCTTGCGCCTTTCGAGAGTACACGAGCCGTCGAGTCGCCGCGCCGCACAAGCGCGATGTGAGAGGGTGCTTCAACGATTGCGATCCACTGCCCGTCCGGACTCCAGGACGCATCCATGATCGGCGTGGGGCGACGCAAGACCAAACTGTCGTTACCGGTTCCATCCGCTGCCCGCTGGTAGAGTACTCCGCGCCGAATAAATGCGATGTAGCGGCCATCGGGGGTCCAGCCGCTCCAAATGTCCGGCGAGTCGGATGTCGTGAGGCGTGTGAGCGCTCCATCCGGAAGAGCCTTTACCCAGATGTCCTCCTCCCCGCCCGACACGCGGCTTACACCGAGCGACCGGCCATCGGGAGAGATTCCCATGCCACCCCCCAGTCCCGCCTGCATCCCATCGACGCCCAGCGGCGTGATCGTCCCCGCACGCGAGACCCAGACCAGATCACCACCGCTCGCGTCGCCGAGTTGATACAAGAGCCGGCCACGATCCGAGAAACTGAAATCCGCAGATCCGAATGCGCTCTCGACCCGGACGTGCTCGAGCACTCGCGTCGGCGCACCAATCGCGAATGTACGCGTGTTGAATGGCGCCGAGTAGACCGCTCCGTCGGCAGTGGCCCACACCAGCTGGCCCGTCGGCGCGTATCGAGCGTAGACACCGGCGACGATGTCGACGGACTTTTGGCTGCCCGGCGGGATCGCGACAATGCGCGACGCTTCATTGTCGCCGCTCGACGGGCGAAACGACGCGATGAGCGCATCGCCACCGGGGAGCACCTGCGGCCAGAAGAAGCCTATGCCGACACCCGCGTGGGTCGGTGGTTGAATCAGCGTTTCCGAAACTCCGCCCGCGGCGGGAACGCGGTTCAGGCCGTCGCTCGTCGCCCGATAATACAGTTTCCCATCCGCCGCCCAATCGAGTCCACCGCGACGGGCGGAGTCCACGACGATCCGTGGCACGCCTCCTTCGATCGGAACGACTCGTATCTTGCGGTCGGTCAACTTCTCGAACGCCACCTGTCGCGCGTCGGGCGAGAGAACAGGCAGCACACCGCCTTCCGTGCCGCGAATCGGGGTCCCGTTAAGCTGGTCGAGCCGACGCGACCAGAGCATATGGCTATCGCCAGTCGAGGGTCCCCAGTAGACGAGGACGGTTCCATCGCGGGAGAGGACAAAGCTGTTCCCCTGAGGCGCGGCCTCGACCGCCTGTCCCGATGGAAAGGCAATCATCGTTCGGAGCGCAGCATCGTCAGCACTCGGACGCCGCAGCCATGATCCCCAGATCCCGGCAGCGGCGCCGACCAGGAGTGCGGCTGCTATGGCCACCCACCAGCTCCGCGAGCGCGTTGCGCTTGGCGGTTGCGCGCGTGATACTCCCGTTTGGCCCCGCGCGTCCGCGACGACGAGTGCGTCCGCGAAGTGTGCGGCGCTGGTGAAGCGATCGGCCGGCAACTTTGCGAGTGCGGTCAGTACAGCATCCTCAACATTCGCCGGCACGGTGTCGCGCAGAGTGCTGAGCGGCGTGGGGCGCTCAGTCATCATCTTCGCGACTATCGCCTGCACGCTCGAACCGGTGAACGGCGGATCGCCGCACAGCATTTCGTATGTCACGGCGCCGAGGGCGTAGATGTCGGTGCGCGCATCGATGTTCTTCTCACCCATGGCCTGCTCGGGCGACATGTACTGCGGAGTGCCGAGCGACAGGCCGGTCTGTGTCATGCGAACGCCACCAGCCTGCTGCACTGCGAGCGCGATACCGAAATCAGCGACGAGTGCACTGCCGTCGTGAAGCAGCACGTTCTCGGGCTTCACGTCGCGGTGGATAACACCATGACGATGTGCGTAATCGAGCGCGCTTGCCACCTCGCGTGCGATCCTCACCGCATCGGCGATCGGAAGCTGACGTTCGCGGGTGAGCCGGGTGCGAAGCGTTTCCCCGTCCACGTACGGCATGACGTAGAAGAGATATCCATCGGCGTCACCCGAATCGTGAAGCGGGAGGATGTGTGGATGCTGCAGATTTGCCGTCGTCCGAATCTCGGCGAGGAAACGGGTAGCACCCACGACAGCAGCCAGATCCGGGTGAAGCACCTTCACCGCGACATGCCGGTCGTGCTTCAGGTCGCGTGCCAGGTAGACCGTGGCCATTCCACCCTGGCCAAGCTCGCGCTCGATCGCGTAACGGTCGGCGAGGGCGCCCCTCAGACGCTCGAGGTTGACGGCGTCCGCGTTCATGCGGGGTGCGCGCGGAGCAATAGACCGGCCTTGTAACTGCACGCCATTGAGGGATGACTATGTGAGAAGTCCAGTACTCGCGTCACCGACGTACTCAACGAGCGCGAGCCTTCTCGAAGAGTTCGTGGAGCGTCATACAGATCCTGATTCAGCGGACGTGGCTATGTGGGAGCTCGGCCCAGGAGGATGAGTGGCTCCGCCGGGCAGAATATCCACGGCAGCCGCGGACGACGCAAGGCGTTACACGTTCGCTACGCTTCAGGGCTCGCCCCACGGAGTCCCGAGGCGGCGAACTGCATCCGCCCGCGTCGTGTTGAGCGGAAGGCAGATCGAAGTGGTCAGATTCTTAGCTTTTGGCAGCTCGATCCCCAGCGACTTGCCATCCTGGAGGGCGAACGTGGCATCCAGTTTCAGGTCCCACGCTTCGTACCTGGCCTCCTGAAGGGCTTCGGCGAATGCGAGGCGCGCGGCCGGGCCGAGTGGGCCAGTCCATGTTTCGAGCGCGCGCAGTCGCGCCCACGCCATCTGCTCCTGAGTTTCGTGCTCAAAGACCTGGGCCAGGAGGCTGTACATCACGTCGAATTTTCCCTGCTCGGCGGGATCGAAGAGGCTGGATCGGCCGCTCGCGGTGGCGGACTGCCATCGTTCGCTGAGGACGGGGTCGATTGAAGGACGTCCAATCCAGGTCGGCGCGGGATCGAGCGCTCCGTCGCGCGCGCGGCCGAGCAGAGCGGCCAGCTCGTCGAGCCGCCGGTCAATGCAAGGCTCGTTGCTCACTCGATCGCGGATGAATCCGAGATTGAACTGCAC
>DATBNQ010000076.1:0-11210 GCA_036554185.1 Gemmatimonadaceae bacterium
GGAGCTCCGGGGCGGGATGATTCTCCGCGTGTACCAGGTGCGGTTCGCGCAGGGCGGCGTGCGGGTGTGGACGTTCGAGATGCCGGACGGGAAGCTGGAGCAGTATCAGGTAGCGCCGCTTGGTTGATGGATCACGGGAGACGTCCACCGTTTTGCTGTCTCGCTCAACCCATACATCCACATGCTAGTCGGTATCTGGCTGCTCTTCGGCTTAATCAGTTCGGTCGTCGCCATCAACAAGGGCCGCAGCGGCTGTGGCTGGTTTACGCTCGGCATCGTGCTCGGTCCATTTGGCTTCGCGCTGGCGCTGGTGGCTGGGCCGAACAGGGCAGCGATGGAAGAGCATGCACTCAAGGCGGGTGACATGAAGATGTGCCCGTACTGTGCGGAGCTGATAGAGACGGATGCGGTGACGTGCAGGTTCTGCGGTGAGACGGTATAACGCAGAATTGAATACTGTGCGGTTCCCTGGCCAGGCAGTATTTCCCGGACGGCATCACGCGCACGTGCGTCATGACGGCATACGGGACTCCTCTACTGCCTTGTAAATTTTGGCGGTTGCATCAACAGCCACGTATTCGGGTCGAGGATGACGTTCGATGGGCTGGCGGCGACAGGAATCTCGAAGTGTTGTCTGGATTGTGTCATCTCGATCTTCGCGATGGTTGGTGCCACACCCACGCTGTCGCTGACCAGTCCAATATCGAGTGGCAGTCGATAGGTCGAATCTTTCTGCGTTTGGGCAAGGTCGATGATCACTTTTCTGGCCGCGGCATCATAACGCCACGTACCGGTGAGCGCCGGTGAGTAATCACGATTGAGCCACTGGTCGAAGAACCATCCGAGCTTCTGACTCGAAGCCTCTTCCATTACGCGGCGCAGATCGTCGGTGGACGCATTCGAGTTGCGATAGCGTGCGTAGTATTCGCGAATTCCCTTCCAGAAAATATCTGTTCCGACCTGTGCGCGGAGCATGTGCAGGACCCACGCTCCCTTCTGGTATACCAGCGGTGGAATCACGCCGCGCAAGTCGGAGATGTTCCGGTGTACGACGGGTTCGTTGAATTTCGTTTCTGCGGCAAGTGCAGTTGTGCGGGCTCGTACAAGCCCCGCGACGAAGGCATCGCGACCCGAGTAGTGCTCGGTGAACAGAAGTGTGAAGTAGGTTGCGAATCCTTCACTGAGCCACGCGTCGTCCCAATCGCTTTCGGTAATCGAGTCACCGAACCACTGATGTGCGATCTCATGCGCGACGATCGCGGTTGCAGGCCGGTCGGTCACGACATTCTCGCCATAGAAGATCGCGCTGGCGTGCTCGGTTCCGCCGCCCCCGAACGCTGCAGATACATTGGCGAGTTTTTCGTATGAGTAAGGACCGATGTGCTCGCTGTAGAATTCGATCGCCTGACGTGCGGGTTCCTCGAAAGTCGTGACACCGTTGGCGAGATCCTGATGTGCGACCCATGTCTGCAGCTCGACTCCCTTGACCATTCCGGCGTGATGCACCGCAAACTGTTCGACGCCGATGGCGTTGAGCCACGAGGCGATTGGGACTGACTGCTTCCAGTGAGTAACCTTGCGACCATCTCCGAGCAGAATCTCATCCTGGAGGAGGCCATTGGCCACGACCGCGTATCTTGCTGGCGCGGTAACGATGAACTCGCTGGTCGCCTTGTCGGATGGATGATCGATCATTGGGAGCCACTGCCGAGCCTTGTCGGGCCAGTTCCACGAGAAGAACGCACGCTCGCCATATCGGTTCTTTCCGATGTAAAGGCCGCTTGCGGGAACGCCGCCGTAGGCGATATCGAAGTCGCGCAGCTCGCCGGCGGCGGTTGGAGTGCCCAGCGTGATCACGAGATGATCGTCGGTGTGGGTGTAACGCAGCGGCGTGCCGTTGCTGGTAACGCTCGTGACGGTCATTCCCTTTCCGCCGGTTGGCGTCGCTAGATCGAGGAAGAAGCTGGTAACTCCGCTCCTCGTGAACCGGACAGTGACGACAGCGTTACCGGCGATCGCATCGGTAGAATCGTTGAGGCCGATGGCGAACCTGTAGTGTTGCACATCGACAGCGGGCTGCCTCGGATAACTATCTCCCGCATCGCACGAGTGCGGAGTAGCTGCAACCAGGGATAGGCCGAGTACCAGAACCGGAAATGCTCGCATTACGTGCCTCGCTGACAGATTTTGGATACAATATCCATTCTTGAAAGTAGAATGCAAGTTCCGACGCTGGTGAGCGTTCTAGCGTCTCCGGATTATCACCATGGCTCCCTTGCCGGGTGGTACCGGGATCGGGTCGGCGATCCTGTATGCGGGACGCGAGCAAGCTACCGATCCAGTGCGCAACGCGTAATAGCTGTTGGCACTCGATATCGCCATGCCCATGCGTCTGGAATCAGCCACGCTGAACCTGTGTGAGCGCCCTGGCACGCGCACTCACACAGGTTCGTCGACGATTACTTCGTGATCTTGAGTCCAGTTACGAGGCCTTCGGTATTGTGCGCAAAGCGGATACCGTAAACGCCATCTGTCGACTTGAGCTTGCCTGCGGTTACGAGCTCAGATTTGGTGTAGCTCGCGACTTCTGTTCCGTTGATCGAGCATGAGATCTTGTTGCCCTTGACGGACATCGCGATCAGCTGCGTTACCGGCTGGTCCTTGCCGGCCGCTTTGTGCACGGCGGGATTCGACGCACCTTCCCGGCCGTTCATCTGAAATGCGTTTGGCCCAAAACCACGCACGATGAAGTCGCCGTTGCCGTAGGCTGCACAGTAGAGATATGTCTGCTGATCTGTACCCATGTCGTTGCCAGCGATGAACACACCGTATGGGTGTGGATGGTCGTTGAGCGACATGTACTTGGGTTCAGTGAATGTGGCGCTCACGGTGTAATCGCCACTTGCCTTGTTGGACGGATTCCAGTACGCGACTGCTGGTCCGGTGGTGACGTGGAGTGCTGCGCCGTCCCTGGAGAGTTTGGCGTCGTTGAGTGTCGATCCGCGCTTTGCGGCGCTGGCGTCGATCTTTCCGGTCCAGCCGGGAACCGAAATACCGCCACCGGCGACAGCGCGGGATGCTTCCTGGGCGTGAGCGACGGTGGGGAGCGGAGAGAGCGCCACTGCCGCTGCGGCCAGCGCGTAGCCATAGATGCGATGCATGGAAACGACCTCGGTAAGATGGGGTTGTTCAAGTTGAGCCGCTGCCAGTAGTCAGAGAGCGGCCAGGCCCAGGAGCCTGAGCCTCGAAATCTATTAGAACTTTTCCGGCAAGCGCCGCATACACCGTGCAGGGAGCGGGGGTTCAGCCATACTGTGAACGGCGGCCAAGTTGCCCTTTTCGGCATGGCGGCCCAGCTTGGGGGAGGGAGGCAAGGAGGGTACGGTTGCAAGCGTGAGCACGCGAGCCCGACGCGAGCCCGACGCGATTCGGGCCGTCTTGCGGCTGTCAACTCAACTGTCAACTCAATCTGAACGAGGACTCATGGTACAGGCTATGGCGCATCAGGCCGCGCTGACTGATTGGGGAAGCTTCTACGTGATCACCGGTTCCGCGGCGGCGGCTCTCACAGGCCTTCAGTTCGTCGTGATGGCACTTGTAACGGAGATACGAGGCCAAAGTACCGAGTCTTTGATCGATACGTTCAGCACTCCGACGATCGTTCATTTTTGCGCAGTATTGCTCGTATCGGCCGCACTCAGCGCGCCATGGCAATCGTTGCGGGGACCTGCCTACCTGTTGGGCGCGTGCGGCATTTCCGGCGCGATCTACGCGCTGCTTGTAGCCAGGAGAACGAGGCAGCAGCTCACCTACAAGCCGGTCATGGAGGATTGGGTCTGGCACGTAGCGCTTCCACTGATCGCATACGCAACCCTGCTTACGGCAGCCCTGATACTGATGCGGCAGGAAACAGTCGCGATGTTTATCACGAGCTCAGCGGTGCTACTCCTACTCTTCGTTGGAATCCACAATGCGTGGGACACTGTCAGCTACATCGTGGTGGAGCGAGTCCCCGAGAAGAAGGGCGACTGAAGCTGACTGAAGCTGGCTGAAACAGTTCGGCGTCAGCGATTGCACCAAATCGTGCAATCGCTGACGCCGGACGTCATCTCATCTCATCGCGGCGGAATTAGCGCGATGCTGTAGCGAGCTGGCTGACTGCGGTGGTGAGCATGTTGACCTTGGAGGCATCCGAGGATCCACTTGCATCGCCCTTCAACTGTGTCGCCAGTCTGGTCAGTGCTGCGCGGCGTTGTGCGCCGGTTGCACTCTCGGCCCTGGTCAGGTCTGAGCGCACGCTGGAGATCTTGTCAGCGGCAAGGCCGTTGGAACGTTCGAGCTGATCGACGTACGCGCGTGCGAGCGCGAAGCTCGCAGGCCAGACGATCTTGGGCTGGCCCTGCACGTTGAGATAGTCGACATGGACTGTCTTGGCGGCATCGATCTCGTTCTGCGAGAGATACTGGCTCGGCTGCAGCTCGAAGACATCGAGGCCACGCCCGATTTCGGAGCTTACGATTACGCCGTTGTACCAGTACGCTGACCAGGTACCGCCGGTAACCATTCTGGTAGAGTCCATTGGTCCGCGATCGAAGAATGCGATTTCGTGCGCGTCGCGTGGATTGGTCCAGTCGAAGACCGAGACGCCGCCCTGATACCATGACTGCACCATTACATCGCGGCCAGGAATCGGAATGAGCGAGCCGTTGTGCGCGACGCAGTTCTCGAGCGACGTCTGGGCGACTGGAAGTTTGTAATAGCCCTGGAACTGCATCTTCTTGTCGGCGAGCGTGAAGATGGCGTCTGCACCCCAGTCACGCGGGTCAGTGGCGCGGCACTTCGGCTGCCCGCCGCCGCCCCATTCGTCGGAGAACAACACCTTGGTGCCGTCGTTGTTGAACGTGGCTGAGTGCCAGTATGAGAAGTTCGAGTCGGATACAGCGTCGACGCGGACTGGATGTGCTGGATCGTGAATGTCGAGCAGGAGTCCGTATCCCTCGCAAGCGCCGCCGGCATAGCCGATCGCCGGGTACACGGTGATGTCGTGGCACTGGGTGGGGCCTGGGCGCGGGCCATTGGAGCCCGATGGTGGCGCTCCGATCATCCTGGCGATCATGGCGGGTAGCGCTTCGCGGAGTGCGCTGCTGTCGGCAGCGGTCGGAGCGCCGGTCCCGCCACGTACCTTGACGAGACTGTCGAGCATGTGATTCGCGAAGTTGTTCGGAAGAACCATCTGATCGCCCATGACGTCGACCACGAACGCACCCTTTGCACGCGCGGCGTCGATCTCTGCGATATCCGCTGATGATGCGCCATGCTTCGGCGGTGCTACGAGATTATTGAAGATGCGGGGCGAGCTGACGATCGCGGCCCGTTCCGGGTGCGCGAGTGGAACCTTGATCACTTCAATGCGGAAGAGCGCCGAATTGGGATCCTTGTCGGGCGTAACCTTTACGCAGCCCGGGAGCTCGCTTGGCGAGCGGACGCCGGCAGAGCCCGAGACGTACACATATACGTTGGCCTTGTCCGTCGGGTCGACAAGCAGCGTGTGGGTGTGCGAGCCGCGGCATGTCTGAACGTTGCCGATGTACTTGGGTGCCGACAGGTCGGCGATATCGAATATGCGAATGCCCCGAAGGCGTTCCATACTCACGGTATCCTTTACGCCTTCCGCGCCGCAGTCGAGGCGACCGCTGGTACCCTCGCCTGAAACGAAGAGCAGGTTCTTGTAAACCGATACGTCGCTCTGGGAGGCCGGGCAGAAATACGCCTCCTTGAGCGTCACCTGACCCGGATTTGAGATGTCCCAGATCTGATAGCCGTCGTAACTACCCTGAATTGCGTAGTGTCCGGTGAATGCCAGGTCGGAGTTCGTACTTCCGACGAACTTCGTAGACGGCGGAGTGGCGGACATGAGCTTCATGTTCCACGCTGCCTGTCCTGCGTCGTAGACGCCCGGCTTGAGACCGATGCGAGGATCCGGATTTGGAGCGCCGGGCGCCATGTTGGTAGATGGTCCGGACTGAGCGCCTGCGGCCGCTGCGGAAAGGCAGGCCGCGACTGACAGTTTCAGCGCAGCAGTTATGGTGGATCGCGCTCGCGAGCGGAGGGTCCGGTGCAAAGATGACATGGCAGGTTCCTCTTTTGGTTTGGGGTTGGGCAAATCGTTGAGGGACAACGGGTCGATCATTGTGATCCGTTCGCGAACATCATTGCAACGAGCATCCGTTTCATCCTGGCGATCTCGGTGGTCTGGTCGACGTTGACGTCGGAGGCGTACTTGAACATGAGCTGATCCTGCGCGGCCCCGTAGGAGTCGAACAGTTTGCTCACCATCGTCAGTGCGCCGGTATGGTGCTGGATCATGAATGTGAGGAAGAGTCGATCGAACTCTGGCCCACGAGCCGCATCGAGTTGCTTCATCTGCTCGGGAGTGAGCATGCCCGGCATCAACATTTCGTGCGTGGTGTCACTCATGTTCATGTTCATGTCGGAGCCGCTCATCGCCATCTTCATGGGCGAGCGTCCGTCCGGAACTGGCTGGTTGCGATCCATGAGCCACTGCTGCATGGTGCGGATCTCATCCTGTTGAGCGTTCTTGATGCGCTCAGCGAGGGTGAGGACCGAGGAGCTGGCGCCGTGTGTCGGTGCCATGTTGGCCATCACGATCGCCTGCGAATGGTGACCGATCATGCCGGTCATGAAGTCGATATCCGCCTTTGTGTAGGGATACCTGGCGCTGTCGGTTCGTGCCTTGGCCATGGCGGCGGCCTCGCCGGGCATGTTTGGCGTTGGCATCGGGGTGGCCTGCGCGGCGGCCGTGCGGGGGGCGGCGGTGCTGAAGGCGGCTACAGTTACAGCCGCCAGCAGCGGAATGATCCCGCCGATGCGCGATGGAGTCATCTGATCACTCTCCTTGGGACGAAACCGGCCGTCCCGCCGTGAAAAGCATGGTTCGGACGATACCAATAGTACCACCTGGGCTCGAGGGCGTGAAGCGATGTGCTGGCGGACGGTATGTAAAAACCATGTGCCGGTAAATTCCTGACGCAATTGTGATCGTATCGTATGGAGACGGCACGATTCAAGTATGGACCACGCAGGCGGCCAATGGTTGCCGCGGCCGGCCATCGAGTGGAGACGGCGCGGTGAGTGGTGACCACGGTACCGGAGGCGGGTTCCGGCGTTCGCTGGATTGACGGACTGACGCGTGCGTTCGGCGGGCCTCTATCCGCTCAACTATCCGGCACGTAGTTTCCCGGAAAGTTAGCCCTCATGCAGGAGCACTTCATGGCGTCTGAAGTGGTTCAGTTGACGCGCCGCGGTTGGGGTGAGACAATGCGGCGCGATTGGTGGTGGCTTCAACCGCTCACGGTCTTCGTGATTCTGAGCGCATTCCTGGTGTACGCTACGTGGGCGGCGTTTCAGAACGCGCACTACGAGTACGGTCCGTATCTGTCGCCGTTCTATTCGCCACTCCTCTTCGCCAATTCACCGCACGCCTGGATCCAGGGATCACGCCCGTCATGGATTCCAAGCATGATCCCGTTCACGCCAGCGCTGCTGATCCTTCCCCTTCCGGCGGGATTCAGGCTCACGTGCTACTACTATCGTGGCGCTTACTACAAGGCGTTCTGGGCGGATCCGTCGAACTGTGCTGTCGGTGAGCCGCGGAGCAGCTATCGGGGTGAGCGACGTTTTCCGCTGATCATACAGAATGTGCATCGCTACTTCCTGTACGTCGCGCTCGTGTTCATCGTGATTCTGGCGCACGATGCATATGTCGCGATGTGGTTTGCGGATCCATCGACCGGCGCAATGCACTTCGGTGTCGGTGTTGGCACGTTGGTTCTCACGATCAACGTCATTCTACTTGGTGGCTACACTTTTGGCTGTCATTCTCTGCGTCACCTGGTGGGTGGATATCTCGACCGCATGTCTGGTGCCCCGGTGCGCAAGCAGTGCTATGATTGCGTGAGCTGTCTCAATCGCGGACACATGCGATGGGCATGGATGAGTCTATTCTGGGTAGCGTTCACGGATCTTTACGTAAGACTGTGTTCGATGGGAATCCTGCACGACGTGAGGTTCTTCTAGATGGCGGAGTACGAGACACACTCTTACGACGTGCTGGTGATAGGTGCGGGCGGCGCGGGATTGCGAGCGGCGATCGAGGCAGCGAATGCTGGCGTATCGGTTGGTCTTGTCTGCAAATCACTGCTCGGCAAGGCGCACACGGTGATGGCGGAAGGGGGCATTGCAGCTGCTCTCGCCAATACGGATGACCGCGATTCGTGGCAGACGCACTTCGCCGACACCATGCGTGGCGGTCAGTATCTCAACAACTGGCGGATGGTTGAGCATCACGCGCGCGAGGCGCCGGACAGGGTGCGCGAGCTGGAAGCCTGGGGTGCCGTGTTCGACCGAACACCGGACGGCCGGATTCTCCAGCGGAATTTCGGCGGTCACAAATATCCGAGACTGGCGCACGTCGGCGATCGAACCGGTCTCGAGATTCTCAGGACGCTGCAGGATCACGTGATTTACCAGCAGGTCGAAGTGAACATGGAGTGCACGATCGTTTCGCTGCTGCGCGAAGGAGACCGCATCGCCGGTGCCCTTGCGTACGACAGAGAGCGTGGTCGATTCAAGTTGTTCATGGCAGGCGCTGTGGTTCTTGCGACCGGCGGGACGGGGCGGGCGTATCGCATCACCAGCAACAGTTGGGAATACACTGGCGACGGCCAGTCACTGGCCTACAACGCCGGAGCTGCCCTGCAGGACATGGAGTTTGTCCAGTTCCATCCAACTGGCATGGTGTGGCCACCGAGCGTCCGTGGAATACTTGTCACGGAAGGTGTGAGGGGTGAGGGCGGAATTCTCGTAAACAATCAGGGACATCGATTCATGTTTGATGACATCCCTGAGAATTATCGAAGTCAGACAGCCGACAACGAGGAAGAGGGTTGGCGCTATACGCAGGGTGACAAGAGCGCGCGGCGTCCACCCGAGTTGCTGACGCGCGATCACGTTGCGCGCTGCATCATGCGCGAGGTACGCGAGGGTCGTGGCAGTCCGCACGGCGGCGTTTTTCTGGACATTTCCTGGATCCGGACAAAGCTTCCCGATGCCGAGGCACATATCAAGCGCAAGCTTCCAGGCATGTACCACCAGTTCAAGCAGCTAGCCGACATCGACATCACCAAGGAGCCGATGGAGGTCGGGCCAACGACGCATTACGCGATGGGCGGAATTCGCGTGGATGGCGATAGCCAGATGTCAACGATTCCCGGCTTGTTCGCCGCGGGTGAGTGTGCGGCTGGATTGCATGGAGCGAACAGGCTTGGCGGGAATTCGCTGTCTGACCTGCTTGTATTTGGCAAACGTGCCGGCGAGCACGCCGCGATCTTTGCGAAGGAACATCCGCCGGGAGCGCCAGATCCGGAGTCGGTCGATGCGATAGCCAACCATGCCCTCGAACCTTTCGGGAGACATGGCGAGGGTGCCGATGGGCCCTATCAGGTGCAGCACGATCTGCAGGGCATGATGCAGGAGCTCGTCGGAATTGTGCGCCGAGAGGATGAGATGCGGAAGGCTCTGGATGGCCTTGCGGGATTGCGCGCGCGAGCCGCGCGCGTGGCCGTTCCCGGCAATCGGGAGTACAACCCGGGATGGCACACCGCGCTGGACCTGGCCAATCTGCTCGCCATCTCCGAGGCGATAACGCGCTCCGCGCTCGAGAGGAAGGAGAGTCGCGGTGGACATTTCCGCGACGATTATCCGGCGAAGGATCCGGCGTACGCGCACTTCAATATCGTTGTGACTCGTGGCTCGAATGGCGAGATGAACGTAACGCGTGTTCCGTTTCCCGAGATACGCGACGATCTGAAGCAGATAATCGAGGAGGAGACTTAGTGGCAACAGAAACGCTTGCCCATGAGGTCGCTGGCAGCGGCGCGCGTGCCGCTGCTCGGAGCAATCAGAGCGCGGGGACCAGTGCTCAGCGAATCACGTTCAGTGTCTGGCGGGGAGATGCAACGTCCGGACACTTCGAGGAATACCAAACACAGGTCTCCGACGGGATGGTTGTGCTCGACGCAATTCATCAGATTCAATCGGAGAGCGTGAACGACCTTGCGGTTCGCTGGAACTGCAAGGCGGGGAGGTGTGGGTCATGTTCCGCGGAAATCAACGGCATACCGCGACTGATGTGCATGACGCGGCTCAATCAGCTGGATCACACGAAGCCGATCACGGTTGAACCGATGCGCGCCTTCCCGCTGGTGCGAGATCTGGTTACCGATGTCTCGTCCAATTTCCGCCAGAAGAAGAACATCCGTGAGTTCACGCCGCGACCACCGGATGCACCGGATGGTACATGGCGGATGGCGCAGGCGGACGTCGACCGGGTCCAGGAATTCCGCAAGTGCATCGAGTGCTTTCTGTGTCAGGATGTGTGTCACGTATTGCGGGACCATCACCTGCACGATGAATTCGTTGGGCCGAGATTGCTCGTCCATGCCGCACAGCTCGAGATGCACCCGCTGGACGTTGTCGACCGCACGGGCGATCTCAAGGACAAACACAACATAGGATATTGCAACATCACCAAATGTTGCACGAAGGTGTGTCCGGAGAATATCACGATTACAGACAACGCGATCATCCCGTTGAAGGAGCGTGTCGTGGACCGGCATTACGATCCGTTGCACATGCTTGTCAAACTCTTCCGGCGGAAGGATCCAGAGAGGGTAACGTCATGAGCGAAACGTTCGAACTGAAGCCCATTTCGCATGGCGCAATTCCGCGCGCGATCGCGAAGGCCGAACATTACCGGCTGCTGAATCAATCCTGGGCCGCGGAGAGCATCTGCAGGGATGTTCTGGCGGTTGAGCCTGACAATCAGCAGGTGATTGTAATGCTCGTGCTCTCGCTGACGGACCAGCTTGCAACCGGGCACAAGCGGGTGATGCACGACGTGCGCGAGACGCTTCCGCGGATAACCGATCCATACCAGCGCGCATACTACAACGGGATCACATCGGAGCGTCACGGTCAGGAGCTTCTCCATCGTGTCGCGATGGGGAGCAGTACCATGGCTTACGATGCCTTTCGCGATGCAATGGACTGGTACGAGAAGGCGGAGGCAATACGTCCCGCCGATAACGACGACGCGATATTACGCTGGAACACGTGTGTGCGAATACTTT
>DATBNQ010000023.1:0-8825 GCA_036554185.1 Gemmatimonadaceae bacterium
GGGGTAAGGTCGGACGTGACGGACCGAAGTGCATCACGCGCTACGACCGTGCGTGCTTCGAGCGCGGCGGACTGGACCGCAAGCTTGAGTGTGACCAGCATTGTCTGCGGCGCGACTCCACTCGCGTACATCGCCATGCACGCATCCCTTACCGCAGACCGAACCTCATCGCGGGTAGCATCGTGCTCGAAGTGGCGACGCAGTGTCGTGACCAGAGCACCTACATCCGGGCCCTCGCTGATCATGCTACACGGTTGCACCAAGATCCGGTTTCCGCCAGTAGAAGAATTCCGGCCGCCTGCAAACGGTGGTTTGGAGGCCTTGAACGAGCCAAGGATCTCCCTTGCAATCCAGATGCCTTTATCTTTCCGGAGATGGAAACGGATCGGGACGCCGCCGCACGACCGCAATGGCGGGCGCTGTGCGGCGATGATGAGGTAGGGCGTGCCCATTACCTCGACGCCGCCATGGCTCTGGCCCGCATACACGCCGGCACCCCGCTCGAATGGACCGGCGATATCGCTACACTCGGAAGTGTCGCCCGACTTCCCGACGGACGCGTGTATCGGGTCGAACCCTCCGGTCCACGCGATGCGACATAATCGACCAGGCGGCATGGTCGAGTCACTCCTTGGAATGTTTTCCCCGCTAGCCGCGATGTCGAAAGAGTTGCAGGCCACGCTCCAGCTGGACAGGACTCCGTCGTGTCGCCGCGAACATGGTCGCCTCGAGATCCTGCTCCGCGGGGGAGGGATGACTGAAGCGCCACGGGATCAGCAGATTGCGCTCGCCCGCCGGCTGACCGACGCGGCGCGCCCGATGCTTCGCGCTCATCGCAAACGGGATCACCGCCGACTCGCAGACCGCGCGATCGCCGTGGTCTTCGAGGACGAACAGGTCGTGAGCGACGGAATAGCCACCTCGCGGTTCACGTACCTCGCCTCACACGATCATGACTCGGCCGGCACAGATCGCACCGGCCGGCCCATTGATTCCGACGACTCGGCATGGTCGTTCTGACAGAGCGGTCCGGCACGAACACGAAGGCGCAGGCGAAAAAAAGATAGGGGCCCACCGCGTGACTGCATCGGAAAGCCCCTATCTGCCATGGATCATCTTCTTCGTCACGGCTCGGCCATCCGTCTCCAGTCGATAGAGGTAGATACCCGGCGCAACGTCCTGCCCTGTTCTGGAGTTCTTGGCGTCCCAATAGCCCATGTACTGGCCACACCCCAACTCCACGTTCTCCAATGGCGCCCCACCAGCGACGCTCCCAGACCCGCCTTGCAGTACGGGTACCGCCACAAGCTGCGACAAAATGTTGTAAACACGCAAGGAGACCCGGTACACGCGACTCGGATCCGAACAGGTCGGGTAATCTCCGACCGTGAAGGGGATTCTCGTCTCCGAAACAAAGGGATTGGGACTGTTCTGTCCCAACACTGCTCCGGAACCTTGATCCCGTCCACCACCCGGCAATGAAGACTGGGCTGACGCGGATCTCGGTGCGAGCGCGCTGAATGCGAGCACCCCGATGAGTGCCGCCCAACGCAACTTCATTTTTCAACTCCAGGCTGACGAGAAAAGGTTTCTTGAACTGGCTCCTGAACGATTGTTCGAATTGAACTGCGGTCCTACGCGCGAAGATAAACCGCCATGACCAGAAAGGCTAGACTTTTTTCGCGGAACGCCGGTGATCAACCTTCACTTGCGGACGAACGGACGGTTCACCCGCCCCTACAAAACACCCACGAGCGCCTTGAAGTTCCGGATACCGTGCCGGCAACGAATTGCCGAATCGGCCGCCATTGAGAGACGCTCGTGACCGCCGGAAGGTTTCGAATCCGGCGTCAAACAAAAGTGATGCAGTAGTCGCGCCAGAGCGATAAGGGACGACTCCAGACCTGCGCCGGCCGATTGCTTCCTACGCCGCCCCTGCTGGATTCGAGCCGAATCCGGTCTCCCACGCGGCGAACGCGCGTAGCGGCCGGTCGTCCGACGTCACATGCTCCCGGATGAACTCTCGGAGAAGCCGCTGATGCGCGCGCCCTTCGGATTGCGAGAGTACCGGCACCGTCCCACCAGCCTGCCATTCGCGCAGCACCGCGCGCGCGATAGGTGGCAATCTTCGTGCAATCGCGGTGCGCCGATCGCAGGCGTCGCATAGAGCACCGCCGGCCGGATGTGAAAAGGCGACAGTTGCATCCACAGGTAGCGGGAGGTGGCACGCAGCGCAGTCATCCAGCGCGGGCGTAAAGCCTGCTTCTCCAATTATCCGCCACGCTCCGGCCAGCGCGCGTTCAACGGCAGCGCTCCCGGCCGCGGTTGCAAGTTCATCGAGCGTGCTCGACACTCCGTCGAACATCGCCGGGTTTGTTTCGTCGCCAGCGATTCGCAGCGTGAGCTCCGCAAGCGCGGACGCCGCCGTGAAGCGGCTCATCTCCATCGCCAGCCCGGTGCGTGACGCGGTGACGTCGAACGAGCCGAGCGTGTGCAGCTCTCTCGTCGGCTTGAGGTATATCTGCGCCTCGCCCTCGGCAAACAGATCTACACCGCTTCCCACACGGCCCCTCGTACGCCGCGCACCTTTGGCAATGACCGACACGACGCCCGCATCTCGCGTAATCAAGCGAAGGACGCGCGAGGTCTCGAGATAATCGAAAGCATGAAGAACTATCGCCTGAGTGACGATCAGCGGCATCGATGGAAGTTAATCCGCGCTCACCGCACCGCCGAGATGCGGGCGCCGAGGAATACGGCGGTACCGGGGGCCGGAAAGTTGAATACATCCTGATACTTCCTGCCCAGCGCATTGTCGACGCGCGCCGTGAGCGAGACACTCGTAGTGTGACTCCGCAGGACGCGCAAGCTTCCGGACAACCCAACTTTCATGTACGACGCAAGGGTAACGATCGGAGACGGAAACTGCGAGAAGTCCATATCCGGCCGCTTGCCCACGTATTCAGCGGACGCACCGACATTCCATGCTGAGGAGTGCGAATAGAACAGCGACGCCGTACCGGAATGGCTCGGTCTGCGAAGCAGCGCGTCGCCGGGTCGTGCGCCTGCGAAACCCGAAGGTACCGAGTACACCTGCGCGATCGTCTGCGTATAGCTCGCTGAGCCGGTGAATCCGAGTGGAAGCAAGGCATTCACCTCACCCTGAAATCCCTTCGAGCGCGCCTGAGTGAGATTCGTGTAATAGGAAGGCGTCAATTGCAGGTAATCTGGCGGTCCGCCATTCGTTCCCGGCACATATTGGATGAGATCACTGAAACGCTGATCGAACGCGCCGACCGTCGCGCGCACCCTGCCATCGAACAGCGATTGTACGAGGCCAATGTCGAGCGAATGGGACTGTTCCGGCTGCAGCGCGGAGTTGCCGATGTTGTATGCCGATCCCTGAGTCGCGTAGAATGCCGGCGCGTTGAATCCCGTTCCGTATGAAGCGCGCACGTGTGCTTCACGCCACAGCGCGACCGACGCGCCTGCATGGTACGTCGTAACGTTGTGGAAGTCTGAATGCTGGTCGTATCGCGCGCTCACATCGTATGACAGGCGCTCCACCGGCGTTCCCTGGAGTGCTACATAGTAGCCGCGCGTGATGCGATGGTCATTGGGCCCCGGGGTCACGATTGGCGTCACGTTAGCGGGCACGGTCGAGTAGTTGCGGGTAAGCGTGCTGGACCGTTCCTCCTCAGCCTGATACTGCGCGCCAACAGTAGCGGTGCCCAGTGCGCCCACCGCGGCCTCGACGCGACCTTCCACGAACCGACGGTATCCGTCGGTTGGCGCGGACGTCTTGGTAAACGGGGTTGCAGCCACGCCCGACGCCTGCGTGTCTTCTGAGAGGCCGTGTATCTCGTTGTCGCCACTGAGGAAACGCACCCGGACGCCGGACGCGACGCTACGAGACGCGTCGACTCCAAGCACGAGCCTGTGCTCGCGCGTATACGAGTTCGAATCGTTCAGCGCGCCTGTGTAGTCCGTCGGGAAGTGATAGACCGATCCGGTGTAGCGCGTTGTGAGCGCTATGCGAGATTGATCATCCGGCCTCAAATCCAGCGATCCGCTCAGGTCGCCGTTCGTATACTGATTGTTGAACGACGCGACGCCGTCGGTGTGGTGCCAGCCGCCTCCGATAGCGTAGTCCGCGCGAGGCGAGCCGCCGCGCAACGAGGCGGACCCGTCGCGGGATCCGTAACTTCCAGCTCGCACGTCGGCGTCCAGCGTCGCTGCGCCGGACCCGTGTCGGGTGAAGATCTGGACAACGCCGCTCATCGCGTCGGCACCATAGAGCGCGCTTGCGGGACCATAAACGATCTCGATCCGATCAACGTTGTCGAGCGAAAGATTCTCGAAGAACTGCGTGCCACCAACAGAATTGATCGGTGTTCCATCGATGAGGACCTTCGTATATCGGCTCTCCCCGCCGCGCAGAAACATCGAGGTGACACCCCCATACGACCCACTCTGACTCACGGTCGCGCCTGGAGCTTCACGAAGTGCTTCGGCGACCGTCTGGACTCCACGCGCACGCAGCTCATCTCCCTTCAGAACGGTCACCGGTTGACTGAGTGACGAGGAGGGCGTTGGAAGTCGCGTTGCGGTGACGACAATGGGCTGGAGGGCCGTGGTCGTATCCCGACGCTGCGCAAGGAGCGTCACAGGCAGGAACAGAAGCGCAATGGTTGCTCTTTTTTTCATATGGGATCGTAGTTGACTGTTCACGTCGTTCGACGCAGTGGTACGAGCATTGGTGCATTGACGGCTGGATCGCGCGTGACGACGAGGGGCCAGTCATACACGCGCTCGAGAAGTTCACCGCGCATGACGACATCCGGCGTGCCGACCGCGACGACAGAGCCCTTGTACAGCAGAACCATCGACGTCGCGAATCGCGCGACGAGATTCAATTGATGGCTTACCAGCAGAACGGCGGCGCCCGATTCCGCCAGCGATACGGCAAGCTGGAATACCTGCATTTCGTGTCCAACATCGAGAAACGATGTCGGCTCATCCAGGACGAGTGCTTCACCACCCTGCGCAAGAGCGCGCGCGACTCGAACGCGCTGCCACTCGCCACCGGACAGTTCATCGGTGACTCTTCCCAGGAGCTGTTCCACGCCGGCCCGCCGCGCCGCGATCTGCACAGCCTCCGATTCGCCTGACGCCGCCGCACTCCATGATCCTTGATGCGGGTACCGGCCAAGCGCTATGTACTCGGCGACGTTACGCGCAAACGTCGTGTCTTCGCGTTGCGTCACCACGGCGCACCGACGTGCAAGATCGCGCCGGCCGATCGAAGCTACGTTCATACCGTCGATGAGAATGCGGCCGCCGATCAGCGGAACGCGCCCGAGCAGCGCCCGGACAAGCGTACTCTTTCCGCTTCCGTTCGGCCCCACGATCGCGGTCACCGCGCCGCGCTCGGCGCGCAGCGAGACACCTTGCACCACAGGGGGCAGATCGCGATCATACCCGATCGTGACGTCCTCGTATGCGATCATCGCATCCGCCGCAGCTGAATGAGGAAGAAGGGAACACCCAGCACAGCTGTGACAGCGCCGAGCGGTAGCTCTGACGGCGGTATCACCACGCGCGCCAGCAGATCGGACGCGACGACGAGTATCGCGCCAATGATCGCGCAGCCGGCAAGGATTGCGCGTTGCCGTGACAGGCCGAACGCGCGCGCCATGTGCGGGACGACGAGGCCGACGAAACCAATCAGACCGGCGGCCGCTACCGTCGCGGCCGCGAGCATTGCGCTCGCGAGAAAAGCGCGTCGCGTAGCACGCCTGACGTCGACGCCAAGGCCGGCCGCGGACTCTTCCCCAAGTGTGAGAACATCTATCTCAGGGGCGTAGAACGCCAGGTAGGCCACACCGAGCGCGACGTACACGCCAAGCCAGGCGACAGTGTACCATGTTGCATCGGCGACCGAGCCCATCATCCACCAGAGAGCGCCGCGCACGGTATTCGCCGGTACGTTGGCGAGAAGAATCATTATGAGCGCGTTTGCGAATGCACCAACGACGACGCCCGCCATGAGGAGAACCCGCACGTCTGTATGCCCCGCACGTCCGGCGCCCCGGGCAACGCCAATTGCCAGAATCACCGCTACTCCGGCACCGGTGAATGCGAGCAGCGGCCAGAACGCTGACGACGCTCCGAGCATCATCGCAGCAACCGCGCCGACCGCCGCACCACCGGAGACGCCAAGCAGGTACGGCTCCGCAAGAGGATTCCGCAGCGTCGCCTGAAGCGTGGCGCCACTTGTGCCGAGCGCCACTCCCACCAGCGCGGCCAGTACGACGCGCGGCAGGCGGAGTGTGACGACGATTGCGTGTACTGATGGCGTCGCGCTGTCGGTGAGCGCGCTCGCAACTTGAGCGAGCGACAGCTGCACCGTTCCGAGTGACACGCCGAGGATGCACGCTGCGGCAAGCGCCGCGATTCCGCCCCACCAGTGCCACGATCGATGTGCAATCATGGAAGGACCACTGTTGGATGGAGAGCGCGCGCGAGCGCCGTTGCGGCGCTACCCATCTGCACCGACGGTCGAAGGACGAGAGTGAGCGGAACACGGATCACGTGTCCGAGCGCGACTGCAGGCACAGCTCGCCAAACTCCACCGAGTGGCGTGACACTGCCACCCTCCCCGCCGCGAATGACGAAATCGGGGTTCTTTGCGGCCACGTCCTCGATAGCGACGAGCGGCGACGGTTGCGCGAGGCCGGCGTAGATGTTTCGAGCACCGGCGACATTCAATAATTCGTTCATGAAACTTCCACCGCCAACGACCATCGGCGAGGCATCGATCAACGGCCAGACGACGGTCGGATGGTGCAATGTGCTCGTGGCGCGCGCGACTCGTTGGAGCGTCGCGCTGACCGTGTCCCTTACGTACGTCGCCTGCGCGCTGTCGCCGAGTACGCGTCCAAGCAGGAGTATCGCCCGGTCGAAGTCTGCGATGCGATCGATCCTGAGCGACAGCGTTCGAATGCCGGAGCTTTCGAGTCGCGCGGCGGCGGCGCGATTGTCCTCGCTCGCGTAGAGAATTACAAGATCCGGATGCGCTGCGACCACGCGCTCGACATTCACGCCTATCCCGTTCCCCATATCCGGCACCGCGCTGGCTGCCGCGGGCCATTCATCCCAGTGCGAACGGCCGATCAGTCGCGAGCCGGCGCCGATCGCGAAAATTGTCTCTGTGGTGGTAGGATTGAGCGATACGACGCGCTGCGGCGCGGTCTCAAACGATATCGCGCGACCAAAGTCGTCGCGGGGCGTTGTCGCCTGGGATACCGAAGTTGCCGGACCCGGATTGTCGCGTCTGCATGAAACGAGAATTGAAACTAGCAGTGCGCCGGCGAGCGAAAGCTCCCGCACGCGCCGCGTCCTTATCTCGTTCCAAAACCTCGGCAGCCAGAAAAACAAAACGGGCATCCTCTCCCGGAGGAAGCCCGCAACGTGTATACGCGATCGATCGCCGACGACGTATAACGCCACCAGCCCCTCCCCCGAGGGTCTGTAAGATGTGGCGCGGACGAGAGTCGTCTCCTGGCTCCGGGCCGTCGCACCTCCCTTCCCGGCTCAATCAGCCAGTGGGACCGCAGATGCGCTTACTGCCCGTTACAGTGGCGGGGCCGCGCCGGCATTTCACCGGCTTCCGTGTCCCCCGACCGCGAATATCAATTGTCTTCTGAAGCTACCGGCGCCTGAGCGCGCGCGCAAGCGTCGCCGTCATCGCACCGCCGATCAGCAGCGTCAAGCCGGCCACGAACAGCAACGCCGGAGGTTTCTTCACCTCTGGAACGCTTATCACAGCGACAGCGTTTGCAGGAACGTCCTGTGCCAGATAGCGGTGAAATTCGTGTCCCTCTATCGCCACTGGAGCAACCGCACCAAGACGCGCCCCGGTGACCGTTGCAGTCGGATCTTCGACGAGCACCTCCAACACCACGGCACTTTGCTCGATCGGGACCTTCAGTGGAAATGCATCCGCCGGAAGATCATAGTGAAATGCAAACTGCTTCATGCCCGGCGCGAACGGCGCGTATACAAGTGCGCGCGACGACGCAAACTGCACAGCTGCAGCTGGAATGTCCCCGTCGGCAACGACCGGTGCGATTGCACCGATCGGAATGATGGATGACCAGACAGCGGCGGCCGGAGAGTCGTTCGGAGCAACCCGCGTGACCGAGCTGTCATTCGATATCTCGAAAACTTCCGTCACTGTGCGCGTACCATCACTCGCCGGCCGGCTCACGATCACATGACGCCCGCGCACGGTCATTGGCACGTGGCGCGACGTCGTGTCGAATACGACGATTTCACCGTCGTCTCCGCTATCGCGACCAGGATTGAGCGGGTGCGAGAAATACGCGACGCCATCGTGCGACGACGACACGAAGTAGATGGCGTCGTTCGCGCCCGTGCGCTTGTAGGAGAAATGGTAGACGCCGTTCGCACCTGTACGAGTCGAATCGACGGGACCAGCGTGATCGGTCCCGACGCGATGCAGCGTCACCCGGGCGTTGCCCACAGCAACGACGGAGTCACCACCGGGAACGACCACGCGTCCCGAAACGCTCGAGCTTTCCTGCGCGCCGGAGGTGGCGGCAAGCCCAGCCGCGAGCGACGCGAAGAGAATCAGCGCCGCGAGCGCGGTCCTAGAGCCGGAACTTGCCAAAATCTTCCGGTCGAAGGTTTTCCAGATACGCCTTGAGCTCTTCCGGTGACATTGGTCGAAATTCCGTCTCCGACTCAGATTCTGGAATCGCGTCCGCTTCCGCCAGGACCGCAGTTGTCAACAGCTCCTC
>DATBNQ010000039.1:0-11070 GCA_036554185.1 Gemmatimonadaceae bacterium
CCGGAATTGCCGAAGATTCGTAGACTTGGGAGATTGAGAGTACGGCAAATTAGAGGCGGTTATCTCGTGAGGTGAAGATGATGAGATCATCGCCAGGGACAAGTGGCACATTCCCGGCTACATCCTTGATGCGAGCGGGACCACAAAATTCGATGGGGTAAATCAAGAAGATCGCCACAACGATCCGTGTTGGTACTAACTCATAACTTGGGAAGGTGTTCATGTTCGGACTGATACTCACTCTGCTAAGCTTGCGGAATATCGCATCGCCGGTTGTCATTGCTCTGCCGCCAGCGGCTACGCAATCCTGCCCTGCTGACTCCCCGATAGCTCGTCGACGGCTGAACAATTTGCTAATCGCGCCAAACCATGCGGCGTTTCGCACGCGAGTCGGAATCTCCAGCATCGATACATCCCACGTTCGCGTGCTATCTGATTCGCTGGACGCCACTATGTGCGATCAGTTAAACAGCAATCTTTCCGGCCAAGGTAGCAACAACCCCTTCACTTATTACGCCGCTGGGGGCATGTTCTTCGTAGTTCAGGGGACGGACCAGACCACTACGCAACCCGACGGACACACGCTCCACAACGAGTGGGCGCGGATACTCGTTCTCGATAGCTCATTGACGGTATTGGGCGTCGAAGGCATTTGATGTGTCCTCTGAGGTCCGAGTCTTCGGCAGATATGCCTCCAAGGAGAGCCCGTGCTTACCCGACACCCTCGGTGACTCGTTTCCATTCGTTCTTTAATATGCCTGTCCGCTAGGAAAGTCGTCGATCGCCGTGATATATCGCGCTACCGGTAAGACACGGTTCGCTCCCCAATTCCGCAGCGTGTCGCGGTTGACGCGCAATGTTGTGGCAAGATCTTGCTGACGAAGTCCCACTGTCATTCGCCGGTTCCTGATACGGTCATCGAGCGTCTTGGGTTCGCGTCGAAAGCCGTAACGCGTTGGTTTCATTTGCTCTTAGCTTCAAATGGCAAAAAGGGCAACGCATCTATGTCCTTGTGGTCCGGCTGGAGGGCCCGATCGCAAGCGTACATGCGGTCCTGCCGAGGTGGCGAATTACCCGGCGCGAATGTCGGGGCCGCTCGCGGATCGCATCGACATGCAAGCGTTGCCGCGACGTAATGGCCAACTACACTATCCTTCGACCGCTATTCTGGATAGACTATGTTTTGCTCTGCGTTGATTCAAAAGGCGGCGATCGCGGCGTTGGGGGTGGCACTGGGAGCAACTGCGTTAACGGATCGAGACGCGGTCAAGAGTTCTTCTGGAGACGCCTTCGTATCTGTTTCGAGCCGGTGCGATACTACCAGTGATGGTTGGGCTGCCGCGTTGCGTGATCACGTCATCCCCATTGTTACCGCGAACGGGACAAGGGCAGATCGACTTCGGGCGACGTCGCAACTGCCGTCCGGACTCGCAAGCGACGTGAGAATTGTGACGAATGACAGTGTGTGCACGGCCGCTTACAACGCACATATTGCGCGCGACTACGCTGGCGACACGACAGCCATCAAGTCAATTGCATTGATACAAGTGGGCGCAACGAGATACGTGCTGGAGGACGGACGTCGCCGAGCTGGTGAATGGGAGTTGCTAGATGTCTACGATGCCAGTTTCCGATACCTTGTGAGCATTACTCGCTGACTTGCGGAACATCAAACTGCGTCGAGGATGAGCCCTCCCGGATGAGACTCGCAGGGCGTGTCAGCATCCACTTGTCCATGACCGTCATGACCTCGGTTCATGCGCCTGGCTGACCAACCTTGGGTGTATACGGTGGCTCGCGAGGTCTGAGGAGTCGCCAAATGCGACCAATCGATTCCCTGAACGTGGTCTTTCAGCCAGTAGCTGGGAGCCATTCCGGGGGGCAGCCCGCGCGAGGAATGTCCGGGGATTAGCCTATCGCACGGTCGCCAGTGCGCGAGGCTGGACCGACCGGCTAACTTTCAGCATGTTCGGATGCCTACGCAGGGTCGGCTGTCTCATCCTTCTTGCCGTGATAGTGGCGGCGGGTTGGTACTGGTGGACGATGAAAGCCTCGCCCGCTGCTCCGACCGTCGGTGAATGGCATTCCGTGACGCCCGGTGACGCTTCGGCTGCCTCCGGAGCTGTCTCGGAGCTCAGGGATTCCAAGACGTCAGGCGGGACGCGACTGACTCCGGCTCAGGCCGTAGCGTACCTGATCCAGGAAACGGCGAAGCAGCTCCCACCCTCATCAACCGACGTCCAGGCGATGATATCCGGCGACGAGCTGCATGTCCGGGCCGTGGTGCCGCTTCGGGAGCTCGGCGCCGAGCGTGCGTTGGGGCCGCTGGCGTCGATGATCGGCACCAGGGATACCGTGGAACTGGCCGGCACCGTGGACGTGGTGCGGCCGGGATTGGCGCAGATGCACGTCGTGAAGGCGCAGATTCACGCCTTCGCTCTGCCCAGGTCGATGCTGCCAAAGCTGGTTCAGCAGATCCGCCATGATGCCCCCGCGGGAATTGCGCCGGACGCGTTTCCAATTCCGCTTCCCACGTACATCGGCGGCATCCGCATCGCCGATGGAAAAGTCACGCTCTACAAGAACGTCAACTAATGAAAATCTTCAAGAACTTCGTCGCCGGTGAGTGGGTCGAACCCTCGACGGGCAAGTATTTCGAGAATCGCAATCCAGCCGATCTCAACGACGTGATCGGAAAGTTCCCGCTCTCCAATTCGACAGACGTGGATCGCGCTGTAGCGAGTGCGAAGCGCGGATTCGAGCTGTGGAAAGCAACTCCCGCACCATTGCGCGGTGACGTGATTCGCAAGGCTGGTGATCTGCTCACATCCCGCAAGGAAGAGATTGCCGATGCGATGACACGCGAGATGGGCAAGCCGCTCACTGAAACGCGCGGCGACGTACAGGAAGGCATCGATACAGCGTACTACGCAGCGACGATGGGACGGCAACTGTCCGGGCGGACAGTTCCATCTGAATCGCGCAGCAAGTGGGCGATGAGCTTTCGCCGGCCGATCGGCGTGGCGGGACTGATCTGTCCCTTCAACTTCCCGATGGCGATTCCGACCTGGAAGATGTTTCCAGCCCTGCTGTGCGGAAACTCGGTAGTCTTCAAGCCCGCGGAGGACGTTCCGCATACCGGCACGCTGCTCGTCGAGATTCTGCTCGATGCCGGACTGCCTCCGGAAGTCATCCAGTTGCTGCACGGCACCGGCGAAGATGTCGGCGCGCCACTCGTCGAACATCCCGATGTTCCGCTCATTTCGTTCACGGGCTCGACGGCCACGGGGAGCCTCGTAGGTGCAACGTGCGGCCGCATGCACAAGCGACTCTCGCTCGAGATGGGCGGCAAGAACGCGCAGATAGTTCTCGACGACGCTGATCTCGATCTCGCGCTCGAGGGCGCGCTGTGGGGTGCCTTCGGCACGACGGGCCAGCGTTGCACGGCAACCAGCCGGCTGATCCTGCAGAAGGGAATTCACGACAACTTCCTGGGCATGCTGGTCGAGCGCACGAAGGCGCTCAAGATTGGCGACGGACGCAAGAAGGGCACGGATGTCGGTCCCGTCATCAACGAGGCTGCACTGCGGAAAATCGAGCACTACGTGGACGTTGGTCAGGCCGATGGCGGCGATATCGTCTGCGGCGCACAGCGCGCGACCGGCCACGGCCTTGACGATGGTCTGTTCTACGAGCCGACCATCTTCACGCGTGTCGAGCCAGGTCACAGGATCGCGTTCGAGGAAATCTTTGGACCCGTGCTCTCCGTCATTCGCGTCGCGACGGTCGACGAGGCATTCGCCGTGAACAACAGCGTGAAATACGGCCTCTCCTCTTCAGTGTACACGCGTGACGTCAACGTCTCGTTCCGGGCGCTGGAACAGCTCGACAATGGTATTACGTACATAAACGCGCCGACCATCGGCGCGGAGGCACATCTCCCGTTCGGAGGTGTAAAGCAGACTGGCAATGGCCACCGCGAAGGCGGCTGGGAAGTCTACGAATTCTATTCCGAGACCAAGGTGGGCTACGTCGATTACTCAGGGACGCTCCAGCGCGCCCAGATCGACACTTACCTGGGTACACCTGACTGATGCGGGCACGGCGCGATGTGATGTGGCGCCAATGATGCCGAGGACGCGCCTGGCGAGCCTTTCGTCGAGGAGGAAAGCGGAGCGGTGATGCGGGGATTCATGCGGGGATTCATGCGGGCGATTCTGCAATTGGCTGCGTCGGTCTTGCTGTTCCTGGTAACCCGCGCGCTCGTCGTCGAGATGTACAAGATCCCGACGGCCAGCATGCAGCGCACCCTCCTCGTGGGTGACTTTCTTGTGGTCAACAAGATGGTCTACGGCGCGCACGTACCCTTCACCCACTTCCGCCTGCCCAGCTTCCACGACCCGCGGCGCGGCGACGTGATCGTATTCAAGTGGCCCTCCGACCCGCGCGTCAACTTCGTAAAGCGAGTCGTCGGGATTCCCGGCGACACACTCCTCATGCAGAATGGAGTGCTCACCCGAAATGGCGTCGCACTCAAGGAGGCTTACGTCACACATTCGTCGGTCGATGCAGACATGGCCGCTGACGAGTTTCGCTGGCAGCGCGACTATCTCGTCAAATCTGCCCGCGCGAGTGAAACGTACTGGCCCTCGCGGAACAACTGGGGCCCCCTCGTGGTTCCCCCGCATGATTTCTTCGTCCTGGGCGACAATCGCGACAATTCGCTGGATAGCCGATACTGGGGGTTTGTGCCCGACTCGCTGGTGCGCGGGGAGCCCATGTTCGTGTACTACAGCTATCGACCGGACAGCGCGTCGACCTGGAGCTGGCTCACGGATGCGCGCTGGCGGCGCGTTGGAACGATCGTTCGATAGGTCGAAATCGTGCGCGTGTCATCCTGGGACGACGCGCCCCCTTTCACCCTGTGCGCGCGTCGGTAGAATTAGAACAGATGAAGCTGCCCGCCAAGCGAAAGGATAGTGCTGACGAGGGACTGCTGGATCAGTACCTGCGCGACATCAGTGCTTATCCGCTGATAACGCGAGAGGCCGAAGCTGAACTGGCGGTAGGGATTCGCGCGGGCGACGAGGAGTGCATGAACAAGCTGGTTCGTGCCAATCTTCGGTTCGTCGTCTCGGTCGCCAAGAAATACCAGAATCAGGGCGTTAACCTCTCCGATCTCATCAACGAGGGGAATCTCGGGCTCATGCGCGCTGCGAAGCGCTTCGATGAGACCAAGGGGATCAAGTTCATCTCCTACGCCGTCTGGTGGATTCGTCAGGCAATACTTCAGGCGCTTGCAGAGCAGTCGCGCATAGTGCGCGTACCTCTGAATCGTGCAGGTGACATCCACCGCGTTGGAAAGCGCGCCGCCACGCTGCTGCAGGACCTCGGGCGGGAGCCTACGCATCTTGAGATAGCCGAGGGGCTCGGAATTACGGAAGAAGAGGTCTCCCGCACCATGGCGATCTCGCATACGCACCTTTCGCTCGACGCGCCAATGACGCCGGGCGAAGACAACTCGCTGATAGATCATCTTGCAGATACGAATCGGCTCCTTCCCGACGAAGAAGCGTTTGAGAAGGCTCTCATCGAGACCGTTCACCAGTCGCTGCTCATTCTCAAGCCGCGCGAAGCTCGCGTGCTGCGGATGTACTTCGGTCTCAACGGCGACGAGCCGATGACGCTTGAAGTAATCGGCGATGTGCTCGGCGTCACGCGCGAACGCGTCCGTCAGATCAAGGACCGCGCGCTGCTCAAGCTTCGTCACCACTCCAAAAAGCGCGCGCTCGAATCATTCCTCGGCTCATGAGGGTCGGACTGGTCACGCTTGGCTGTGACAAGAACACCGTGGATTCGGAACGCTATCTCGCGCAACTCGCCGCTTATGGCGGAGAGCTGACGACCGATCTGGAAGACGCCGAAGTAATCATCGTGAATACCTGCGGCTTCATCGACGCGGCGAAGAAGGAGTCGCTCGACGCACTGGTGGAGGCGGGTGAGTACAAGCTCACCGGTGCATGCACGACGGTGGTAGCTGTGGGCTGCATGGTCGAGCGACACAAGGGCGAGCTCCAGGAAGCGCTGCCGGAGGTTGATCTCTTTCTAGGTGCGTCGGAGACCGACCGATTGATAGAAGAGCTTGCGAACCGCGGAGTGCTGACGGGCGATCCGATGCTGGAACATCCGGGCGTTCGACTCTACAGCGGCGATCTGCCACACGTACGCTATCTCAAGGTAAGTGAGGGATGCGATCACGGATGCGCGTTCTGCGCGATTCCGCTCATGCGCGGAAAGCATCGTTCCTTCGCACCGGAGGAAGTGGTTGCTGAGGCTCAGTTGCTGGAGATGCAGGGTGCGCGTGAGATCAATCTCGTTGCGCAGGACCTTGCGCATTATGGGCGCGACATACGCGATCGACAGGTACGGCTGCCGGACGTGCTGCAAATGCTGGTCGAGCAGACGACGATCCCGTGGATACGCATGCTCTATCTGTACGCGACTGGAATCACACCGCAGCTGCTCGACCTCGTTGCGCGGGAGTCGCGAATCATGCCGTACATCGACATGCCGATCCAGCACGCTTCGGACACCGTGCTCGAGCGCATGCGGCGTCCGGAGCGCGCTCGCACGATCCGCGCGAACGTGACTCGCTTCCGGGAGGCCGTGCCGCAGGTCGCGATCCGCACCACGTGCATCGTCGGATTCCCCGGTGAGACAGCTGACGACTTCGACCAGCTGCTTGCGTTCCTTGAAGACGTTCAGTTCGAGCGCGTTGGTGTGTTCACGTATTCACCGCAGGAAGGTACCCGCGCCGCGGAGCTGGTCGACGACGTTCCGGATTCGGTAAAGCGCGAGCGGCTCGAGCGCGTCGTCGAGCTGCAACGGATGATCACCGCGGAGCGCTACGAGGCTCGGCTCGGGACACCAGTGCAGGCACTTGTCGACCGGGTTGACGAGGTGACGGGCAACGCCATCGCGCGGCTGCCGTGGCAGGCCGACGACATCGATGGGATCACATATCTTGACCAAGCGTACGCGGCGGGTACGCTGCTCGAAGTAATCCCGCGCGAGGTTGTGGACGACTACGACTTTACAGCGGAGTCGATTCGCGTGATCAGCGCACCTGTTGCGGATATTGGCGTCGCAATCCGGCGGCAGCTCCCGCTGGTGTCGACGACGATTGGAAGTTTCGGACGGTGACTCTCGTGCGTCCTATGAGCGTGAGATCAACGCTTGTATTCGCATCGATTTTTTTTGCCGCCTGCGCCGGTACGGTAAAGCGTCCGACCGAGGCTCCGACGCCGGTTGCGGCCACTCCGTCGGAGCCCCGCAGCAACCTTCCGCCGCTGGTACTTCCGCCCGATTCGGCGAACGCCCGGGGTGGCGACGCTGCGGTGGCCGATGTGCCGGTAACGGTTCTTCCAACGATCGTCGGGCACCGGAGCACGCCGCCCGCCAGCAACGCCCGACCGGCTGGTGGTGTCACGCGGGCCGACAACGACCAGACGGTCCGCATCGCGCTCGCGCTCGCGCAGCGGTCGCCGCGGATCGGAGCGACGGGTGCATGGAGTATTTACGACGGTGCGACCGACAAACTTCTTGCCCGACTTGGCGCGGACGACGACGTCGCTGCGGAGTCGCGTGACGGAATGCTTGTCCTCAAGGGAAGCGCGAGCCAGTCGGTCCGCGGGCCTCTGATCGCGCGGCCGGTGGATCCAGCCGCCTTCATGAGTTTCGACGGCCACCGATACCGTGGCGAGATAGGACTCGCCATGACAGGCGATGGTGTGTCCGTGATCAACCGCGTGGGTGTGGAAGATTACCTGCGCGGTGTCGTGCCGCTCGAGATCGGCACGGATCGAACGCGGACGGAGAGCGCGGCGATCGAAGCACAGGCAATCGCGGCGCGTAGCTTCACTTATTCAAGAATGGATGACTCGCGGCCTTACGACATGGTCGCGACGACCTCCGATCAGGTGTACGGCGGAGTCGACGCAGAGCGGCCATTGTCAGACGCCGCCGTCAGTGCTACGCGCAACATGGTGATGATGTACGCCGGCAAGGTGATCAATGCGCCGTATCACGCGAATTCCGGCGGCGTCACGGCGGCCGCGAGCGAGGTGTGGCGCAGCGGTGACGAGCCGTATCTCGTCTCTGTAAGCGACAGAATTCCGGGTACGGATCACTATTACGGAGAGGATGCACCGCGCTTCAGGTGGACTCGCACTCTAACGGGCCCGGAACTTTCCACGGTGCTGGATCGCTATCTCCCAAGGTATTCCGCGGCCCAGGCCGGCAACGTCGGAACGTTGCGCGGAATCACGGAGTCAGGAAGGACGCCATCGGGCCGAATCGCGGGCCTGACCTTCGAGACCGACCGCGGCAATTTCACGGTCCGCGGGAACGACGTGCGGTTCGTGCTCCGCACCGTTGGCGGTGACATTCTTCCGAGTACGCTCTTCACCTTCGACGAGAGCACCGATCGAAAGGGACGTGTCACGGCGCTCACGATCCACGGTTCTGGCAATGGCCACGGTGTAGGGATGGATCAGTGGGGGGCGATCGCGCGCGCACGGGCCGGACAGGACGCGCTCACCATTCTCCGCACTTACTATCCGGGAACCACCATCGGCAGAGTAATTTAGGGGATGCCTTCAGTACCGCCGGTTCGTATCGCCGTAGTGGGCGCCGGTGCGATATCGCAACTTGCCCATCTTCCCGTTCTCTCCAAAGCGCGCGGTGCCGTTCTGGTCGCGCTCTGCGACAATGACGGCCCAAAGGCGCGCGCGCTGGCGGACCGCTTTGGTGTGCGCGACGTGTTCACCGACATCGATGATCTGTTCGATTTCGATCAGGCCGATGCGGTGGTCATCGCCACGCCGAACCATCTGCACGAGCCGCACGTGCTTGCCGCGATTCGTGCCGGCGTCGATGTGTTGTGCGAGCGACCGTTATCGCTCACGTCAAAAGGTGTGGAGCGGATCGTGAAGGCAGCGGAGACCGCGGGGCGTAAAGTTGTCGTGGGCAACAATCATCGCTTCAGGACGGACGTCCAGCAGCTTCAACGGTTCATGCGCGGTGGCGAGCTTGGTGAGATCACCGGGATTCGTGGCGGTCATTATCAGTATCGCGGATCGCAGGGCGGCTGGCGGTATCGTCGTCCCGAAGCTGGTGGCGGCGCCTTTCTCGAGTTGGGCTATCCGCTGCTCGATCTCGCGATGTGGCTCACTGATTTTACCGATGCGGTGAGAGTGAGCGCGCACTTCGACCGCGGACGCGGGGCGGCCGCTGTCGAGGATAGCATGGCGGTACAGATCGAGCTCGCGGGCGGCCTGTTGTTCACCGCGGACGTCGCATGGAACTACGTCGGTGACGAAGATCGCTGGTGGTTCGAGACGCGCGCCTCGCGCGGTAGTGCCCGGCTCTCACCACTACGAGTCGTGAAGCTCCTCAACGGACGACCCAGCGACGTCTCACCGAGCGGAGCCGCCGCGCGGGAAAGCGCATTCATACAGAGTTACCGTGCAGAGCTGGCGCACTTCATCGCGATGGTGCGCGGCGAATCGCCATACAAGCCGCCGTCAGACCAGCTCGTCGTTCAGAAGCTGGTGGAAGCGGTCTACGAGTCGGCTCAAGAAGGGCGCGAAATTCGTTCGTGAGGCAACGCGCCAGGGGGATCATTCCCAGCCGCGGTGAGGCGTGGGCAGCGCTTGCATCGTCGATGCTCTTCGCCATCGCGTTCCCTCCGTTCAACTTCGTAATTCCGGCGTTGCTGTGCCTCGTGCCGATCGCCGTGTTCGTAGCTGGAGTGGCCGATCACGAAGGGCGAGCATGGGAAGCAGCGCGCGCGGGTTTCTGGTTCGGGTTCGTTGGATATGGCGCGAATCTCTACTGGATCGCCGTCGCGCTCCTGCTCTACACAAAGCTCGCTCTCCTGGGATACGTCGCTTCGCTGATCTGGCTCGCTCCGATCGTCGCTGCGACGATGGTCGCTGTCTATTTCGCTCGAAAGGCCACCGGCTGGCCGCTCGCCATTCTGCTCCCCATCGTCTGGACGGCGTCGGAGCTCGTGCTGAATCATCTAAGTGATCTTTCATTTCCATGGCTGCCACTCGGCCTGGCGGTAGCGCACGTGCCCGTGCTCGCGCAGGTCGCCGACATAAGCGGCGTTCGCGGCGTGAGTTTCTGCATCGCTGCGGTGAACGGGTTCGTTGCGGACGCATGGTTGTACCGGTCGAATCGTCGTGCGGCAACCCTACGAATTGCGAGCGCGCTGGTCATACTCGCGGCTGTAGGCGCATATGGCGAGTGGCGGATGGCCACGATCCGTCTCACGCCGCTTGCGCGCATTGCGATCATTCAGCCGAACATACCGGAAGAAGTGAAGCTTACGACGGAGAATCCAACTGCACACGTTGCGAAACTGGTAGCCATGACGCGCGCCGAGGTGGCGCGATCGTCGCCGGACCTGGTGGTGTGGCCCGAAGCGGCGCTTGACCGGTTTCTGTGGCAGTATCCCGAGTGGCTGGACTCGCTTCGCTCAGCGGTTGCGCAGCACCCGACGCCGATGGTCGTCGGGTTCATGGATTCGAGCGATCCGCATCGCACGCCATTCGCGTATTACAACGCCGCGCTGCTGACCGATCCTCGCGGTTACATAAGTCCCCAACCGCCGTACCGGAAGCATTATCTGGTGCCGATCGTCGAACGCGTGCCGTTCGTGAATCCGGACTGGTTTCGCGGAGTCGATTATTTCGGCGGATTCGGCCGAGGAACGACGGAGGAGCCGTTCCATCTGGACTTCGGCACCGTCGGAATTCTGATCTGTTACGAGTCCATATTCCCGCAACTGTCGCGCGATTATGCGGAGCAGGGAACGTCGGTACTGCTCAACATCACCAACGACGCATGGTTCCAGCGGAGCAACGCGCCGTACCAGCACTTCGCGCATCTGTCGCTGCGGGCGATCGAGAATCGAAAGCCGGTCGTGCGCGCGGCCAACACGGGGATTTCCGGCTGGATCGATCCGCTGGGCCGCGTGCGCGCCGAGACGCCGATTTTCGTGCC
>DATBNQ010000065.1:0-63799 GCA_036554185.1 Gemmatimonadaceae bacterium
ATCTGCCCGTCGGAACGCCAATCCGCGCGCGGCTCTATCTCGAGATCAAACCTCACACCAACAGCTTTGTGTTCACCGGAAGGGACTCGGTGCCGTCGATCTTCATCTACGTGAAGACCGACGAAACTGCGGCCCAGCTCAATAACACACTCGCTCACGAGCTGCACCACATCGGCACTAATGCAGCCTGCCGCAACGCAGCGAGTGCCGATTCGACGCGCACGACACCCGCGGAGCGGATGCTGCTCGAGTACCTGACGGCGTTCGGCGAAGGCCGCGCAATGCTCGCCGCTGCTGGCGGCCCCGACGTTCATCCTCATGCAACTGATGCGGATTCAATTCGCGCGCGATGGGATCGCGATGTCGCGCATGCACCGCGAGACATTGCCGACTTATCGGGATTTGTTACGGATGTAATCTCCGGCCGGATCGCGACCGCAGATTCCGTTCAACGTCGCGGGAACTCGTATTTCGGAGTGCAGGGCGCGTGGTACACAGTCGGCTGGCTCATGGCAGCGACCGTCGAGCGCGAGGCAGGGCGCGACGCACTGATCGGCACACTCTGCGATCCAGTCGGTTTTCTGACACAGTACAACCATGCCGCGCGACGGTCGAACACGAGGAAGGGCACGAGCCTTCCGCTCTGGCCGGCGCCGTTGATCGACAGGCTCTCGAGAATGGCACGCGCGCCGGGGACGCAGGAGCGACACGAATAGGCGATGCATTCATGTAGGTTCCCAGCCAATGGCGCGGAGTAATTCACGGCGTAGAACCTGCGCTACAACTATTGGAGGATCACATGACAAAGAAGAACGCAGCCGACCCCTGGCGCGCCATCATCGCCTCGTCGATCGACTGGCGCGAAGCGCACGCGACCTTCGATGACGCAGTGGCTGGCCTGAGCGCCGAGCTCCGAGGCCGCCGCCCCGAGCGCTACCCGCACTCCGCGTGGGAGTTGGTGGAGCATATTCGGCTGGCACAGGCGGATCTCATCGCGTTCATGCAGAACGCATCGTACTCAGCGCCAAAGTGGCCGGACGATTACTGGCCATCCAATCCGGTACCGTCAACTGCAACTGCGTGGGACGCAAGCGTTGCAGCCGTACGACGCGATCGGGACGAGCTCAAGGCTATCGCCACGCGTCCCGCACTCGATCTCACCGCGAAGATCCCATGGGGCAACGGACAGACATACCTGCGCACCATCCTCGTCGCGATCGACCATACGGCGTATCATGTCGGTCAGTTGGTCGCGCTACGCCTGATGCTCGGCGCGTGGCCCGCTGCATGATCGTGTCGCCCTCAATCCTTGCTACTGCATTTTCTTCTGCGCGGATGGAAGAGGCGGCACGATCACGACCGGAGCGATATTGAGCGCGCGCAAACCTGGCTCGATGATCTTGCGATCTCCGACAACGACAATGGCCATGTGACCGGCGTCCAGCTGCGCCTTCCCTGCTCGCGCCGCATCTGCACTTGTTACCCGTTCGAGATTCGGGACCAGGTTCTGGTAATACTGAAGATTCAGATCGTCGCTCAGCAGCGTATTCACCGCGCCTTCGCGCGCAAGCGTAGTCTCGAACTGGAGCGGGAGTCGCCTCACAGATGCTGACTTGGCGAACTCGAGCTCAGTCGACGTGATCGGCCTTGCGCCGCCGACATCGCCGATGTCTCGCATGAACGCCAGAACTGCACTGTCAGTCTTTTGCGCTTCAACAGCGGCGCCGGCGCGGAACACACCGGATTCTGGTGGACGCCGAAATTCGAATTCCGATGTGGCGCCATAGGTGAAGTGACGTCGCTCGCGAAGGTCGAGGTTCAGACGGCTATTGAATGCGCCACCCAGTGCGGTGTTCATCAGCTGCGTGGCGTAGTGATCCGGCGCATCTCTGCGCGGACCGAGAGCGCCAACGAGTATGACACTCTGCGCCGACCCTGGTCGGTCATAGATGTAGACAGCGGTAGCGCTGGCACCATGCGGAGCCGGTGGCGTGACACGGGCGCGTGTGCCGGCTTTCCAATCGCCGAAATAGTGCTGCAGCTTGGCCACCGCCGCATCGGGGGTAATGTCTCCCGCGACAACGAACTGAATATTCGGCGGACGGTAGTAGGTCTGGTAAAAATGTTGCGCATCATCGCGCGTCATCGAGCGGATCTCGGCCGCTGTCGTGCTGCGCGCGTACGCGTGGCCCGCGCCGTACAGGACGTTCATGAGGACGCGATCGGAGAGATATTGCGCGTCGTCATTCTGTCGTGCCAGCTGAGCGATCTCGTTCGCTTCGATGCGCTTCAGAGCTGGTTCAGGAAATGTGGGGTTGCGCAGCTCATCTCCCATCAATGCCAGCGCGCTGTCCACGTTCTGGGTTGTCACAAGAAAGCTGGTGGCCGATGCGTAGTTGCCGAGCGCCGATCTCGCGTCCGCGATCTGCGCGGCACTGCGCGATCTGGTCGCCTCGCCCAGTAGCTGCATCACCACACCGGAAAGCCCCGTCTTGCCTGCGGGATCTGCAGTCTCCGGTATGTCGAGCACGGCATCGGCCTGAACGACTGGCGTCCGATGATCTTCGAGAACAGCTACACGAATTCCATTGGACAGGGTTCGTACCTGAATTGCCGGGAACGCAAGAGATGCGTCGCCGTTTGCCATCGGTGCTACGGTGCGATCGAACGTCTCGGGCGTTTCACGGATACTGTCGGCGGGTGTGTTGCTCGCCGCCGTCGCAGTTGCTGCCGGCGATGCAGTGGCCGTCGCGCCACCGGCCGGTGTGGCTATGACGTACGCTTTCGTCGTGTCGGCCGCCAGCCCGAGCTGGCCGGCCGGAACCATGCTGAGTACCACGCGTCCGCGGGTGAGGTACTTCCGCAATACCCGTGTAACATCAGCGGGTTTTACGTCGAGCGATCGTTCTGTCTCCTTGACATACTCGAGCGGATCGCCGTCGAAGACCTGGCCCTGCAGGAGTATCTCGGCCTTCCGCATCGCGCTCTCGAGCTGCAGCACGAGCGACAGCGTCTCCTGACTCTTGTAGCGTGTGATCTCCTGCGCCGTCGGTGGTGCATCACTCGCGAGTGACGTGAGTGTGGAATCGATGAGCTGTTCGATCACCGTTAGAGACGCACCAGGCCGTGGCTGCACGGTGATGGTGAATTCGCCCGCCCCATCAAAGCCGCTCTGCCACGCCATTACCTGCGTCGCAAGCTGTCGGTCGTACACCAGCAACTTGGTGAGACGGCTGGTACGATCGTGCCTCAAAACCTCGGCCAGCGCAGACAGTGCTTCATCGTCCGGGCTGTGGTTGGAGACAGTAGGCCACGCGATCATCAGGCGCGGTAACGTCGCTTTGGCATCCTCCAGCACAATGCGCTTTTCACTCGATAGCGTTACCGGCGCGACGATGGGTTGAACGACCTTGTGCCCGGCCGGTATCGGTCCGAAGTATTTCGTTACGAGTGCCAGCGCCTGCGCGGGATCGAAATTGCCTACGATAGCGAGCGTCGCGTTGGCTGGCGAGTAGTTGGCGCGAAAGAACTGCTTGACGTCGCCGAGCGTCGCTGCATCCAGATCACGCATGGATCCGATCGTCGGCCATGAATACGGATTGGATGCTGGAAAGAGCGCCGCGCCCATCACTTCCGAGGCGGTGCCGTACACCTGATTATCCACACGCTGCCGCCGCTCGTTCTTTACTACCCCGCGTTGCGCGTCGAGCTTCGACTGATCCAGCGAATCCAGCAGGAAGCCCATTCTGTCCGACTCGAGCCACAGTGCAGTCTCAAGTCGATTGGATGGAAGTGTCTCGAAGTAATTCGTGCGATCGCTCGCGGTACTGCCGTTCATGTCGCCCCCAGCTTCCTCGACGATCCTGGCATGCTGGCCGTTGGGGATATGTTTGCTCCCCTGGAACATCACGTGCTCGAATAAATGTGCGAAGCCCGTGCGGCCTGGTGTTTCGTTGCGAGATCCAACGTGGTACCAGACATCGACCGTTACGACGCGTACAGCGGTATCACGCGATAGCAGAACCGTGAGACCGTCCGGCAGCGTGTGGCGCTCGACTGGAAGCTGCGGGATGTTGAAGGCCTGTTGCGCCTGCGCAATGCCGGCGATCGAGGTTACGCAGAGCGCAGCGAGAAATGGCGTCAGGCGCTTCACGGTGTGCTGTAGCGTAGGCCAACGGACGTGGTGCGCCCGGCCTGCTGGATGACGTTGAGCCGCTCGTACGCGTAGTTGTTGGCGGCATTCTCGAGTTGGACGAAACCCGACACCGATGACGTGATTGTCTTCGTCACGCCTACGTTGAATTTCGTCCACGCAGGGTAGTTGACGTAATACGGTCGCTGGTCGCCGCGGAACTGACCGGAGAATATTGCCTTCATGAATGCATACATATCGAGGTCCCGCCAGGTCGCCATGTGTGTTGCCGAGAAGTTGATCACTGTGCCACTGAAGGGCGTGTAGGTGCCTACCAGTCCAGCAGTCCACTTTGGAATGCCGGGCAGGACGTCACCCGTTTTCACGATACCCACATACAGAGGCGAGATATCTTCCGCCACGCTGCGCGACGATCCAAACTGACCGCGAAGTGAGAGCGACTGTATCGCTGTCAACGTGCCCGTGAATTCCCAACCGGTATTGCGAATGCGCCCAAGATTCACGGACTTCGTCATGGCCTGCCCCGCGGGTCCTGTATCCGGAAGAGTGATGCCGCCGACCTGATTGATGGCAGCCTGGTTGTAGTAGGTGATGCCGACCGATCCGGTGTTACCGAAATACAGCTCACCGCCCATATCGAGGCCGCGCTGCAGTGTGGGGAGGAGACCCAGGTTGGGGACCCTGATCTCTGACTCGGTTATGAACCCGAGACGATTGCGAGGATCGGCCAACACAACCGTCGATCCGAATCCAGCGCGCGCCTTGACGGTCACCGAATTGACATTGTGCACGAATGACAGTCCGACGCGCGGTGACCAGTACGTACCGTCCTCACCCGGGCTCTGATCGCCATGCATGCCACCGGTGAGGTAAAGCGTATTGAGCCATCCGATCTGTGCCTGGCCGAATATACCGTTGATGTGACTCGTACTACGTGACGCGCTCGACAACTGCGATTGCGTGTAGTCAACGCGGTCGCCACCGGCAACGACGGAGTATTGCAGCGCGTCGCTCATTGCTGCGTCGTAGCTCGAAGAGAAGTGCACTGATCGCGCGGTCGAGTTCGACTGATCCACCGCATCCGGATTGCCGACCGTTCCGCTCCTGGTGAAAGTCGCAAACGTGTTGTCATCGGATCCCATGGTCAGCGTGTTGCGCCATCCCGCGATCGGTTCTGCTGTGATCGTTCCGGCAAGCGTGGAAATCTGATATTCGTATCTGTTCCCCGGGTCACCCGTGTCGACCGGGCGACCCTGTGCAACGGCAACTGGATCGAGGATGCTTAGGCCCTGATGATACGCCATCCGACTGTCGCGAAGGCTCAGGTTACCGCTCAGGATTCCCTGGTCGAAGCGCATGCCACCATGAAGGTTTCGCTGCTCACCGCGACGATATTTCTCGAAGTCGCCTTCGCCTTCCCACGAACCGTCGACCGTGTATCCTGCGGTCGCATTGCCACCGCTGACGCCGAGTCCGATGTCCTTCCGCAGGGGGCTCGCGCCTGGATTGTACTTATGGGCCACGGTGCCGAGCTGCATCTTCCCGGTGACTTCCGGCTTCGTCGAACCCTCCACGCCGTGCTTGGTGAATATCTGCATCACACCGCTTGACGCGCCCGATCCGTAGATCGTGCTCGCTTGCGGGCCACTTATTATCTCGATGTGATCGACAGTGGCTGGATCGATGTTTCTGATGCGCGAGGCGTCGTCCAACTCCACACCGTCGACCAGCACCTTGATAGATGATGTCCCGCCACCGAGGTCAGTCGTGCCACGTACCGAAAAGTTGGCATAGCCGCCTATTCCGGGCGTATCATCACGCGCGACGCCACCGGGGACCATGTAGTTGAATACCTGATCGATTGACGTGATGTTCTGTTCCTGCAGTTGCTTGGCTGTAATGATCGTAATCGGAGACGGAAGCGCGCGTACTTCTGTTGGGATCACGGTGCCAGTCACAACAACGCGATCGAGTGCATTCGCCGTTGCGACCATAACCACGTCGGGGACGGATATGTCGCTTCCATCTGCGCCGACAGTGACATTCACGGTCGTCGGCTTGTAGCCTAGCCGCCGAAAGTGGAGCGTCAGAGTCTTGCCCTCGTCCAGGTTGGTGAGCCTGTACTCGCCAGCGTCATTCGTCGTCGCCCTGCTTGCGCTCGCACTCACACTGACAGACACCTTCGCCAGTGGTTTGTTTGTCGCTGCGTCGACGACCCTGCCACTCAGCACGCCGGCTGGCGGTGCGGCTACTACGGGCTGCGCTACCAGCGTCGCGTTTCCATCTCGGCCGAACACCACGTCGATGCCCGATTCGACAAGCACGCTCGTCAGAGCCGCCACCAGAGTGATGTCCTTCGCCTTGAGATTGATGCGCGTGTCGGGCTTTGTACCGTGCTTCAATATGTCGTCCGAGTACCAGACGGCGATTCCGGCCTCGCTCGCGATGGTTCCGATCGCATTCTTCAACGTCGCGTTATCCAGGTTCAATGCGAGTCGCTTATGCAGGATCGCAGTCCGGCTGACGTCCAGCGCAACTGGCGCACTATTCGCACTCGCCGCATAGAAGAAATGAGGACCTGTTGTCGTTCCATCAGTCGCTTGCCCACCCAACGCTGAAACCGCTATGAGCGATATGGCGATAGCGAGCGGCATCCAGACAGTCCTACCGTTCATGCTCTACTCCGGTGAATGAGATACATCGAGAAAGAAAAAAGGGGAACACGCAGCGATCCATTGGCTGATCAACGCGCATCACCGGGCGCGCTACTACCACGCGGAGAGAACGTGACGACCCTCCCGTCTTGACGAACGTCGGCGCCGAGCGTGAGTGCGAGATGCTGCATCGCTTCGCTGGCGGTTTCGCCGCGAATCCTTGCGGTGATTCGCTGGGCGCGTAATGCCGGATCCGTGACATGGACGTCGATGTCGTACCAGCGGTCCAGTTCTTGGATGGCGACACTGACCGGCACACGATCGAAGACGAGTTCTCCGTGCATCCAGGAGGTATACGTTGCGAGCGACACATTGCGGGCTCGCCTCGCGGTGCCGTTGGTATCCAGTGTCGCCAGGTCGCCGCGCGTCAGGACCATTAGCGGGCGGAAGCGTCGACCATTGTCGAGCACACTCACTCTGGGGCGATCCCAGAGGCCGACGGAGCCGCTGACGACTACCACCTCTGTCATATGGGCTTCGGGGTACGCACTTATCACGAACGAAGTGCCGACATCCTTCGTGACAGCTGTGGTCGTATGCACGACAAACGGCCGCGTTGTGTCGTGCACCACATCAAAAAACGCTCGGCCTGTCAGCTCCACATCGCGCCGACTAACTCCGTCAGTGCCGACTCTGTCGAAAGTCGGTGGAATGCGAAGCTTGCTATCAGCCGCAAGCGTCACCCGGGTTCCATCTGCGAGATCGAGCGTGGCCTGCTGCCCGCGTGTTGTCGCAATCTCGCGCATGGGTTCGGCCGCCGGGATTACACTCTGCGAAGGCCTGTGCATTGTGACGTACGTCCCACCGCCGGCCAGAAGCAATACGGTTGCGGCCATCGCCAGGTACGACCACGATCGGCGCGGACGCCGCCGATAGCGCGTTAGTGGTGGTCGCCGGAGCACCACTGCCGGATTCGTGGCTTTCGGTGCGCTGATCTCCGCGCCGGGAATGTGGTGCGCCAGACGGCCCCATACTTCGCCCTTGTCCCATTGCGGCGGTATGGTGTTCTGATTCCACGCGGCTCGCAATTCCTCTATCGAGGCGGCCCGATCGGGGTTTCCGGCGGCCCAGATACGAATCGATTCGGCTTCGGCGAGCGGACTTGCCCCGGATACATAACGGAGCAACGCATCAGGCCGCGGATCGGAAATCAGGCGTCGAATTGGCGTCATCAGAGAGCCAGACGCCTCAACCCCACAAAACCTCTAAAGCGACTTTGTAATTATTTTCTGGCTACTTGCGCCACGAGACCAGTTGCTCACGCAGCGCCTTGAGCGCCCGGATCAGATGGATCTCCACTGTGTGGGTCGAGATTCCCATGACCTCGGCCGCTTCTACGTAGGCCAATTCCTGCTCGCGAACCAGACGGTACGCCTGTTGCGCGCGTGGCGGTAGCGTCAGGACAGCACGAGAGAGTGCCTCGCCAAGCTCGTGCTGCATCAGTGAGTCGTCAGTACTGCCGCGGTAGGCCCATTCCGTCGGAGAACCGGCGTCCCGAACGATGGACTCGTGCGATACGAGCTCGACGCGGAGATGCCGCCGCAGCGTAGTCACACGATTGTAAACCGCGCGCAGCAGGTAAGTCTTCAGCTCTCCACTGACGCTGAAGGCTGCACAGTTCTTGAGGATGTTGAGGAAGATATCGTGTACTACATCCTGCGCCTCGGCACGGGATTTGAGGCATGCATACGCGAAGCCGAACATCGCATCGCTGTGCCTGTCGTACATTGCCCTGAAAGCCTCCGCATCGCCCTCGCGGATGCGCGCTACCCAGCCCAGCTCGTCTGACGACTCATTCAGGCGAGTGGAGATCCGCGGCAGGGTGGATAACGAATCGGACATCGGCGCGAAGATAAGGGACTGTACCGCCGTTCGTCAACGCCGACTCACAAAAACCGGGCCAAAGTGTGACTCGTCCTCAGCGGGGGCTGTCGGTGTCAGCCTGCGCATTCCCGACGTAGCTTTCACGCAGGCGACCCACGGCCTCACACGGTTTTTACTGTCCATCATCGAACACGATGCGCATACTGAAAGTCGATGATTATCGTCGCATGCCATGGCGCAACGGGCGCGGCGAAACCGCGGAAGTCGCTATCGGTCCGACGGGCGCCACGCTGGATGATTTCGACTGGCGCGTCAGCATGGCGCGAATCGAATCGGACGGACCATTCTCCATTTTCCCCGATACCGATCGCACGCTGGCGGTGCTTCGAGGCGGTGGTCTGCAACTTTCAATTGCAGGTAGCGAACCCGTAGCGCTGACGTGTGACTCCGACCCGCTGGCATTTCGCGGCGATGTTGCCGCAGACGCCACGCTGATCCGAGGCAGTGTCACCGATCTCAATGTGATGACGCACCGCACGCGGTCAGACCATTCCATGCGGCGGCTGCGCGTCGAAGGAAGTGTCGAGCTTGCAGTGAACGCGTCGGTGGCACTGCTGGTTTGCGCGCATGCTGCGGTGCGCGTCGAAGTGAATTCGCAAACCGCCCGCCTTGCGACGCTGGACACCCTCCTTTTGGAAGAGGCCCCGGTCACACTGCGGTTATCCGGCGATTCACCCGCGGTCGTCTACCTTATCGAGATCCGTGAAAGCCGGCGGTGTCAGTCCTGACCCATGCGTGAAATGCGGAAACTCAGCGCCGCGGCCAGCCATGCGCACTCACCGACGTTCAGCGCGCGGCCAGCTTTACGGCCTCAGTGAACGCAACGCAGCGCGCACACTCCGTGCGCCAGGGATGGTTCGAGCGATAGACTGCAGGACACGACCAACGCGCTCGCGTGGTGAACGCTTTACCCATGACGCCTGCCATCTGTGGATCGTGTAAGTGTCGCGTGTCACACAATGAGCTGAGAACTGCTCGTTCCATCCGTAGGGTGAGAAATATTCAATCGGGTACACCGTGACACCGCCAACAGTCTGAAGTCCATATTTGATCAGACCATGTTCGCGAAGGACAGCCGTGGCAACCTGTGGGCCGCGGAGTATCGTGTGGTCAGCATCGAAAGCTTTCAGGGTAGCGTCCATGCAGTCTCGGATGTACTGATGTCCGCTTTGCGCTCCGAGGATCGCGTTGTTTACCCAATCGACTCCGTCCTCCCTTTGCTGGAACCCGATGAAGCATTCGTGGCTCAGCAGCGGATCGAAGCTCCTGAGCGCTTCCACGTCAGTATCCAGATAGATGCCGCCTTCGACGAGCAACGCGTACAGCCGCACGTAGTTGGCAGCCTTGGACCAGAGCCCTCTCGACAGGACCTCATTCAGGTACGCGTTCTCGGGGGGCAGGTTCGACTCATTCCACTCCCGGATCTCGTACTCCGGCATGACAGCAGCCCAGCTTCGAATGCATCTGCGAATGACGCGATTACGATTACCCTTGCCGAACCAGCAGTAGTGGATGATTCGTGGAATCATGGCGCTTCTCCTGGTGCGCGCACGGCTACTCCACCGATCGCAGCGCGATGGGTGCGGCGGGTTTTCCCACCGCGATACGATGCGGCTTCTTGTTCGTTTATTGAGCCGGCTGGCTCGATGGCGGCACGAGACCGAGCATTCGCATGTAGGTCACGATGTTTCCGTAGTGCTCGTTGTCATGTGTCGCATTCATCACAAGCATCCCGCCCTGCGTGAAATGCTGCCCGAACATCTCCACTGGTCCGTTCAGCCTGGACGACGCCAGCGCATATGCGCGAGCGCAGTAGACGTTCGATGCGTCGAGCGCCGCGACCAGCTCGGCCTTCGACATTGTGCGCTTTTCGAAGTCGTCTTCGGCGGGGACCTTTTCGCCGAGTGCGGCGGCGCAGAACATCATCTGTGATCCGGCCACGTGTGCGATGAGCTGTGCGAATGTTCGCACCGTCGAGACGGGCTTGTACGTGTAAGACGACTCGGGCACCGCGGTCGCCGAGCGCGCGATGTACTTGCTGACGGTGTTCCACTGGTCACGCACCTCGGAATCCGCGGAGCGAGACGAGCCGGGAGCCTGTGCGAGCAACGGTGGCGCGACGACGAACGCGAGCAGTATTGCAGAGCGTACGAACATACGGATCTCCGAAGTGAGAGGGACTCGAGGCAGATCCGAAAGTTGCGCCGGCTCTGACGGAGCGCAAGGACTGACTGGACGGCGCCATCTGTTCTGACGGTTCCGCGGCCGTCGGTCCACACGCGGATTATCTTCCAGCCGCAGCCACAGGACTCCCGACCGACGAGACCCATTATGAAGATCGCGACGTTCAACATCAACGGAGTGAATGGACACCTGCCATCGTTGCTCCGCTGGCTGGGCGAGACTGCACCCGACGTCGTCTGCCTGCAGGAGCTCAAGGCGCCGGAAGAAAAGTTTCCCCTCGCAGCGATCAGAGACGCCGGATACGGTGCGATCTGGCACGGGCAAAAGAGCTGGAACGGTGTGGCGATTCTCACGCGCGGCACGGAGCCGGTGGAACGGCGGCGCGCCCTGCCCGGCGATCCGGAAGATCTTCACAGCCGCTACATCGAAGCGGATATCGATGGTGTCCTGGTCGGTTGCCTCTATCTGCCCAATGGCAATCCTGCCCCCGGTCCCAAGCTGGACTACAAGCTCGCATGGATGGCGCGGCTTACCACACATGCCTCGGAGCTGCTCTCGACATCGCAAGGACCCGTCGTGCTTGCGGGCGATTACAATGTGATTCCAACCGACCTCGACGTTTACAATCCTGCACGTTGGACGAACGATGCGCTTTTCCTACCCGAAGTGCGCGAAGCATTTCAACGGCTCGTCCAGCAGGGATGGACCGACGCGTTGCGCACCCTGCACCCGGACGAGAGCATCTACACTTTCTGGGATTATTTTCGCAACGGCTGGGGCCGCAACGCGGGACTGCGCATTGACCACCTGCTGCTGAATCCGCTCGCCGCCACGCACCTGATTGCCGCCGATGTTGACCGGCAGGTCAGAGGATGGGAGAAGCCGAGCGATCATGCACCCACATGGATCGAGCTGTCGGATAGCGTCCGGCGTTCGGCTGGCGCTTGATCCCCGGCGCGTTCGCAGGACGAAGCAACGTCACGCAAACCGGCGCCTGACGAACAGGTACAGCAACGGTCCAGCCAGCACTCCGCCGAGCGACCCTATCAGTGCCGGAAGCGCATATGTACCATCACGTACTCCAAGCCCGATCACCAGAAGCAGAATTGCAACTGGAAGAGATGCGAGCAGCGCGACGCCGGTGGTGCCTACGGGGATCCGGAAGTCTCCGCGCACCTCCGGTTGACGCAGCCTGAGCTGGATGAGCGCGGCGAATTCCACGAACAGTGCAAGCGAATACAGAACCACGTCCGCGACCACAAGCTCGCCGAACGATGCGAGAGCGAAGATCGAATAGCACACGGCGCTCACGAGCACCGCGTTCTGCGGGACGCCCCGATCATTGAGTCGCGCGAGACTGTGTGGCATGAGTCCGTCCGTCGCCATTGCGAACGGAATACGCGAATACGCCATCAGCAGCGCGTTGAACAGTGCAACGGCGCTGATTATTCCACCGACTGCTACCAGCATGGCGACTGCTCTTCCCGCATTGCCGCCAACTGCGATTCGCGCGATGTCGGGCCAGCCGCCGTCATGCCAATCGCTGAATTGTGTGGCGCCGAGTGTCGCAACGAGCGGGACGAGATATGCCGCCACGACTAGTGGCAGCGCTCGCCAGAGTGCGCGCGGATAGGTGCGCGATGCGTCGGTTATCTCGCCCTCGATAGTGGATGCATTGTCCCAGCCGACGTAGTTCCATAGTGCAATCGAGAGTCCCACGCCGAGGCTCGGCACTACCCTGCTGCCCGGCGCGAGCAGTGGCTGCCACGGTGCGTGGAGAATGTGCGGAATGGCGCCAATCGTAACCAGCGTGAATGCAGCCAATACGAAGACACCCGCAACGATCGACGCCTTTCCGACGCGTGTGACGCCGCGCAGATTGAGCAGCGTCGCGCCCCAGATCATCGCGAGCGCGATCGCCCACTTCACCGAACGTGAGAGATCCGGAACGAAATAGCCGAGATACGTGTTGAGGAGCACCGGGTAGATCGCCATGTCGACGAGCGAGTACAGCCACGTCCACCACCCGTTTTGAAACGCCCAGAACTTTCCGAACGCCCGGAGAACCCAGCGATAATATCCGCCCTCTTCCGGCACTGCGCTCGCGAGCTCGCCGATGATGAGCACTTCCGGAACGGACCACAGCACCGGAACCGCGGCGAGAATGATGATCGCGAGGCCCGCGCCGCTGGACGCTACCAGCTGCTCCAGCGAGTATGCTCCGCCGGAAACGTTGAAGAACATCACGAATACGAGCGGGAGCGTGGACAGCGATCGGCGTAGCTTCAGCGGAGCTGTTCCTGTGGCGGGGAGTCGCGACCGGCTGGGGCAATCCGTTTGTGCCCAGCCGGCGTATAAGTTACAGAGGATAACAGCGCCATGACACAACTGACACGTCCGTCGATTCGCTCTGGGCTACTGGCCGGCGCCCTTGCGCTTCTAGCGCTCTTCGCGTGCGAACGCCCTGCATCCTCCGGGTCGTCAGAGGACGACAGCAGCGCCTCCGCCGTCGTCGCGGATGGGAACACGTTCAGGATGGCGAGCATTACGGGTACATATATCAAGCCCAGCAACGCGATCCTGCGGGAGCGGCTGACGGCGCTGCAATACGACGTAACGCAGCACGCAGCCACCGAGCTACCGTATCGCAACCGGTATTGGGACAATCACGCGGCCGGAATCTATGTCGATGTGGTATCCGGCGAGCCGCTGTTCAGCTCGACCGACAAGTACGACTCGCATACCGGCTGGCCAAGTTTCACCAGGCCGCTCGAGACGGCCAACATTCTACGTGTCAAGGACAACGGACTGATCTTTTCCCGCATCGAGATCCGGTCCGCGCACGCCGGCTCACACCTCGGTCATGTATTCAGCGATGGGCCTGCACCGCTCGGCCTTCGATATTGCATGAACTCGGCGGCGCTTCGATTCGTTCCGGTGGCGCAGCTTGCAGTTCAAGGTTACGGCAAGTATCTGTCGCTGTTTCAATGACATCGTAGAATCGGTACGCGTCGGCGACAGCTTCACCTGAGCGCCCCTGACCCTGCTGGCGGGCGCGGCGATATACCATAGATTCGTCTCAGCCCAGGTCCCCTGATCCCCGTCTACCGTATGGATTACATATTCGACCGACTCGAGAAGCCTCTGGCTGGTCCCGGAGCCGTGTCGATTCCATGATTCCGAGGCACTGATGACGGCAGCCGGCCTCCGCGAGCAACTTCAGGCCACGCTTGGGGAATGCTACGCCATCGAGCGCGAACTCGGTGGCGGTGGCATGTCGCGTGTCTTCGTCGCGAGAGATGTTACACTCGGCCGCGACGTCGTCGTCAAGGTCATTGCTCCAGAGAACGCCGAGGGATTGAGCGCTGAGCGGTTTGCACGAGAGGTGAAGCTCGCAGCGAGACTGCAGCAGGCCAACATCGTCCCTGTACTTGCAGCAGGCACGTCCGGCACCCTCCCGTATTACACAATGCCATTCGTACGCGGCGAGTCGCTGCGCGCACGACTCGCTACTGGCGCAGTACTGGGCATACCGGAAGCGGTGAGCATTCTGCGCGACGTCGCGCGCGCGCTCGCATACGCACACGCAGAGCACGTGGTTCATCGCGACATCAAGCCCGAGAATATCCTCCTCTCCGGCGGTGCTGCAGTCGTTACCGATTTCGGAATCGCGAAGGCGATAGATGCGTCGCGGACGCTGGATGCGGGATCTACGACCGGAATCACGATGGCCGGCGTATCGCTGGGCACGCCGGCCTACATGGCGCCCGAGCAGGCGCTTGGTGATCCCGGCACCGATCAGCGCGCTGACATCTACGCATGGGGCGTTGTCGCCTGGGAATTGCTCGGCGGTGCACATCCATTCGCGGAACGGAAGACGATGCAGGCGCTGATTACAGCGCACGTGACTGAGACGCCTCCATCGCTCACCGAACGGCGTCCTGAAGTGCCCGACGCACTTGCGGCGCTCGTCATGCGCTGTCTCGAAAAGAACCCGGAGAACCGACCGCACTCAGCGGACGAGCTGCTTGCTGCCGTTGAATCTGTCAACACATCGCGTGAGAGCGTTGCGGCACCGGTTGTCGCGCAGAAGCATTGGAAGAGGGCGATTCCAGTCGCGGCGACACTTGTTGTCGTAATCGCATCCGCGCTTGTCGTCCAGCATTTCCGCCACGTGGTTCCAGCGACCACTGATAAATCACTCGCGGTACTACCGTTCACAACGTCCGGCGGTGACACAGCGAATACATATCTCGCTGAAGGGATTGCCGACGAGGTCAACAACACACTGTCGCAGATTCCGGGATTGAGAATCGCGGGACGGAGCTCGGCCGCGCGATTTGCAAGGAGTAACGGCACGCCACAGGAGGCCGGTGCGGCTCTCAAGGTTGCCTCCGTCCTGGATGGTACGGTGCGCCGCGAAGGTGACCAGATTCGGATTACCGCGGAGCTGTCGAATACGGGCGACGGGACGGTGGCGTGGCACGAGAGCTATACACGAGCGGCGAAGGACATCTTCGCTGTTCAGGATGAGATCGCCCGCGCCATTGCTGGACAATTGCAGGTCACGCTCGGCAATGCGGGCGCAGCGTCACTCGCTGCAAGCGGAACGCGCGATGCCACTGCGTACGATCTATACCTGAAAGGGATGTATCTCTACCGTCGCCGCGGACCCGGAATAGCGGATGCGATTTCGACGCTCGATCAGGCGACTGCTCAGGACTCCACCTTCGCACGCGCATGGGCGGGATTATCCAACGCCCTCACAGTATCGCCGTCTTACCTGAACACGCATGCAGGCGACGTCCTTCCGCGCGCGCGCCAGGCGGCGGAGCGCGCCATACGACTGGACTCGGCGCTGTCGGACGGGTACATGGCGCTTGGATATGTCGACGCCGAACAGTTTCAATGGAAAGCCGCGGAATCCGAACTGCGTCGGGCGATTGCGCTCGATCCGAACAACGCGGAAGCACGCTACAGACTCGGCTACACGCTGTTCAATCAGGGTCGCGTGACCGATGCAATTCCACAATTCCGGAGCGCCGAAGCGCGTGATCCGTTGTATTTTCTGCCCGCGATCTATCTCGGTTGGGCGGAGGTGCGTACGGGCCAGATTCCCGAGGGGATCGCGGAGATACGCCGTGGGCTCGGCCTGGAGCCGCAGAGCATCACGGGACTTTGCCTGATTGCGCTTGCATACGACCGCGCCGGCTTGCCCGACTCCGCGCGTCTGTACGCCCATCGGATACTCGAGACTTCATCGCAGCCTGCGCGCATTGGCGAGGCTGCATACGTGCTCGCGCGGAACGGTGATCGACACACCGCCGAGCTGTTGACGCGACAGTTGGAAGCCACCCCGGAGAATGCATGGACGCGCTGGACCGCGCTGAGCCTCGCGTACAACGGGTTGGGTGATACCACTCGTGCGTTTGCCGCAATGGATCGCGCCGCGGCGGGCGACGGTGACGAGTGGCCGACTTTCGGGATCACGTACGCGAGAGATCTGTCCCCGAGCTCGCGCGTCGCTGCAGTATTGCGCCGCTACAATCTCGATCCGGCGAACCTCATGGCGCGACCTGGCACAACGCGCAGCGCGCAATGACGTCGCCATCGACGGATCTTCGCGACCGCCTGCAGCTCACGTTGGGTGCTGCATATGCAATCGAGCGCGAGCTTGGCGGCGGAGGCATGTCGCGCGTCTTTCGCGCACACGACCATACACTCGGCCGCGATGTGGTGATAAAGGTGCTTACATCGGAGCTTGCCCAGGAGCTGTCAGCCGAGCGCTTCGAGCGCGAGGTACGGGTTACCGCGCAGTTGCAGCATCCGCACATCGTGCCGGTGATCACTTCTGGAGTCACTGACGCACAACCGTACTACGTGATGCCGTTCGTCGCCGGTGAGTCGCTGCGCGCACACCTCGGCGGTGGCACTCGACTGGACGGTCCCGCGTCCGTCAAGGTTCTCGCGGAAGTCGCACGTGCGCTCGATTACGCGCATCGTCGCGGAGTGGTTCATCGCGACATCAAGCCGGAGAACATACTTCTCTCGGATGGCATCGCGGTGGTTACGGATTTCGGCATTGCGAAAGCCATCGACGCGGCCAAAACCGTCGCACCGGGAAGCGCGCTCACCCAGCTTGGCACGTCGATCGGCACGCCGGCGTACATGGCTCCCGAGCAGGCCGCGGGAGATCCTGCGACGGACCACCGCGCCGATATCTACGCATGGGGCGTGGTGGCGTACGAGCTGCTGTCGGGGCACCATCCGTTCGCGAGCCGTACGTCGCCGCAGCAGTTGCTCGCAGCGCACATGTCGGAGCGTCCCGCGCCGTTGCGCAGCGCAGCGCCGGGTGTCTCGCCCGCGCTGGCCACACTGGTCATGCGTTGTCTGGAGAAAGATCCGATCCGGCGCCCCGATTCTGCGGCAGCGCTGGTCGAAGTGATGAGCACACAGCAATCGCAGAGTGGATTCGGCGGCAACATCGGCTGGCGTCGAGCGGTAGCAGCAGGTGTTGTGCTGTTCACGATTGCTGCGATTGGAGGAGTCGCGTGGCGCTGGCGCGAGCGTGTTGGCGGTGCGGCGCAATTACCTGGCGCGCACACGCTCGCGGTGCTTCCCTTCACCAACCTTAGCGGTGATACCACGCAGCAGTACTTTGCCGATGGTCTGGCCGATGAGCTGACGACCGCGCTCGGTCGGACGCCGGGGCTCCGCGTCACCGCACGCAGCGCAGCCTTCGCACCCGCGCTACGCAGCCTCGATGCGATGGCGGCGGGCAGGCGTCTCGACGTCGCGACGGTACTCGAAGGCGCAGTACGCCGTTCCGGACCGCGCATTCGCCTTTCGGCGGAACTCGTCGGCGTACACGATGGCACTGTGCTGTGGAGCGACGAGTTCGAGCATGATGGGGGTGATGTCTTCGCGGCGCAGGACGATCTCACACATCGCGTGGCCGCCGCCCTCCATGATCGCCTTGCCGTAGCGCGAGCGCGCGCTACCTCGTTCGATCGCGGTACGTCGGACGAGGTGGCGTATGACCTGTACCTGCAGGCACGTTATCTGTTCGCCCGTCGCGGCACGGCCAATCTTCTGCACGCAGCAGCGCTGCTGGCCCAGGCGATCCATCGGGACAGCACGTTCGCGCGCGCGATGGCGACACTTGCGATGGTGCAGGTGGTGCTCCCCGAGTACACGCAGTTGTCAGCCGTCAGCGCGATCAGTGACGGACAACAGACTCGCGATACGATGATCACTGCCGGCCTGCGCAACGCGGCGCGGGCCATTGCACGCGACTCCACACTCGCCGACGCATACGTCGCTCAGGGATACGGGCTCATCGCACGCTGGGATTGGAATGGGAGCGAAGCAAGCTTCCGCCGGGCTCTCGCACTTGAACCCCTGAACCCGGAGGCGCACCACTGGCACGCTGACCTGCTGTACGCACGCGGTGACATCGACGGCGCGCTTAACGAGCAGCGACGCGCGCAGCAACTCGACCCAACGGCGGCTATCGTCGTCGCGGAGATCGCGAATGAACTATACGATAAACACCTATACGCCGAGGCTATCGCTACGGGACATCGCGCGAGTGCAATGGATCCGCTCCTCGGATTCTCGTACCTCAACTACGCCCCGGCATTCATCCTCATGGGATATCCCGACTCGGCGATGGATGCACTCGCGACAGCGCAGCGACTGGATGGTGATGGACAGGACCAGCAGGGGGTCGCCATGCGAGCCGCTATACGCGCCGCCGCGCTCACGCGTTTGAAGCGTAATGGTGAGGCACGCCAGCAGGTCGCAGTTGTCGAAGCCATGGTGAAGAGCGGGGGCTCTGCGTACACCGCAGCGTTGGCGCGAATGGGAATCGGAGATCGCGAAGGGGCACTTCGATGGTTGACACGCAGCATCGACGCACGCGAGCAGGCTCCAGCGTCCTGGGGGGTGAGCTGCGATCCGATGTTCGATCCGCTCAAGTCCGATCCACGCTTCGGTTTGCTCATGGCGCGGATGAAGGTACACGTCTGTCCACCGGGACCAGGGTGATCCCATTATGGGATATGTGTGAATGACTGATTCCGCTGCGCGGCTTGCCGCTTCGCTCGCTGACCGCTATACGCTCGAGCGCGAGCTCGGTGCGGGTGGCATGGCTACTGTCTATCTCGCCGAAGATCTCAAGCATCATCGCAAGGTCGCTATAAAAGTTCTTCACGCAGAACTGTCCGCGATCCTTGGACCGGAACGTTTTCTCAAGGAGATAGAGCTCACCGCGAGTCTCCAGCATCCGCACATACTTCCGCTGTTCGACAGTGGAAGCGCGGACGGATTGCTGTATTACGTCATGCCATACGTGGACGGCGAGACGCTTCGCGGTCGCCTGGAACGTGACAGGCAGCTTTCGATAGCGGACGCTGTTCGAATCGCGAGCGAGGCCGCCGACGCGCTTGATTATGCCCACAGCCGCGGCATCGTGCATCGCGACATTAAGCCCGAGAACATTCTCCTCCAGAATGGTCATGCGCTGGTGGCCGACTTTGGAATCGCGCTCGCCGTGGAACAAGCTGGCGGAAAGCGCATGACACAGACAGGTCTCTCGCTTGGCACTCCGCAGTACATGAGCCCGGAGCAGGCGATGGGCGAGCGCGAGATCGGACCGCGCTCGGACATCTATTCTCTCGGCGCTGTAACCTACGAGATGCTCGCTGGCGATCCGCCATTCACCGGCTCGACGGCGCAGGCGATCGTTGCGCAGGTGATCACGAGTGATCCACGATCACTCACAGCACAACGTAAAAGCATCCCTGCACAGGTCAACGACGCGGTACTGACTGCACTCGAAAAACTGCCCGCGGATCGTTTTGCCACCGCGGCGCAGTTCGCGGCCGCACTCGCCAGCAACTCGTTCACCGCGACTACCGGATCGACACGTAGACGTGATGACGGAAGCGGGGGATGGCGCGCACGGGTGCGCGACCCGTTGGTGCTCGGATTCGGCGGCGTCGTCGTTGCGTTGCTCCTCGCGCTGCTCGCTTCGCTGGCCATTTTGGTACGACGCACCCCACCGAGCGATGCCTTCCCGCTGCGCGTCGAGTTGCCGCTCCCCCCTGGTGGAGCACCAACAGGATCGGTAGCCCTGTCCCCCGATGGCCATACTATTGTGTACGCTGCTCCGGCCCAGTCCGGGTCGGGGAGAAGTGCATTCCTTGGCGAAGAGACCAGCCTGTATCAGCGCCGGCTCGATCAGCTCACTGCGCACGCGATTCCTGGTACGGACAACGCCGGAATGCCGGCGTTCTCGCCTGACGGAAAATCGATCGCAGTGATCGTCAACCGTCGCAAGGTCGTCAGAATCTCGCTTGACGGCGGTCCTGACGTTACCCTCGCCGACGTTCCCGACGATGGCGGTGTCGATTGGTCATCGAGCGGCGACATCGTGGTCGGCGGTGGTGCGTTCGAAGAGCTCAAGGGACTCTATCACGTGAACGCCAGCGGCGGACCGCTGAGACCGCTCACGCGCGTCGACACAAAACGAAAGGAGCACAGCCACGAGTATCCACGCGTGCTAGCTGATGGCAAGACTGTCGTGTTCACCATCTGGTACGGCACGGTCGATCGCGCCGAGCTCGCGGTCACGTCGCTCGATGACGGAAGCAAGGTAACGCCGCTCGGTATTCTCGCGGCAAGGGCACTTGGAGTGGTCGACGGTCAACTGGTGTACGTGCGCGCCGATGGTGCCGTCATGGCGGTGCCGTTCGACGTCAACGGCCGACGTGTCTCCGGCACTCCTGTGCAGGTCCTCGATTCCGTACGTATGATCGGCCCCGAAACCGGATATGCAGCAGCATATCTGACTCAATCCGGCGGGCTCGCCTACGCGACCGGGGTGCTGAACCAGCGCCTCGTATGGGTGGATCAGGACGGTGCAACTCACGACGCATTCGACGAGCCGCGCGAATTTCAGTTCGTCCGATTGTCGCCCGACGGCCGACGCGCGGCACTCGGCATCGGCACGGGAACCGGCAACGATATCTGGATCATGGATTTTGCGGCAGGAACACTCACGCCGTTGACTACGACTGGTCGAAGCCGCAATCCGAGCTGGTCATCCGACGGCCGGAGAGTCCTGTACGCCTCCAATTACTCCGGACAGGCTGCATTGTGGTGGCAACCGGCAGACGGCAGCGGACCTGCCGTGATGGCTGGAGTGCCGCGTCACAATCCGTGGTTCGTCGATCTGTCGCCCGATGGACACACTGCGGTGTTCAACGCGATTTACGATGGCACGTTCAACCTGGAGACCTTCTCGCTCGATCCTGAGCACGCTGAGCACGACGTATCCGCGTCGCCGACCGCTACTGAAGTATTTGGCAGATTTTCTCCAGATGGACGTTCCATCGCGTACAATTCCGACGAATCCGGCCGCCCCGAAGTGTACGTGCGTTCATTCCCTGACGTGGGCAGCAGGATTCAAGTCTCCACTGCCGGTGGGCGCCGTCCGGTCTGGGCACCGGACGGAAGCAAGCTCTACTACTGGGAACACAACAGATTGATGTCGGCAACACTCGTACGGGATCCCGCGCTACGAATAGTTTCTCGCAAGCCGTTGTTCGACCGACATTATGAAACAGACTACGACATTTCGCATGATGGAACCCGCTTCCTGATGATCGAAACCGAGCCATCGGGCCTTAATCTGGTGGTCGTTCCGAACTGGCTGACCGAGTTGCATCAACTGACCAGCGGGAGAAAGCAGTAGATGAGCGACACGCTTAGACGATTGACCGCGGCCCTTGCAGACCGCTACAGGATCGAGCGTGAACTCGGCGCCGGTGGGATGGCGACCGTGTATCTCGCGCACGACATCAAGCACGATCGCGATGTCGCGATCAAGGTATTGCACCCCGATCTCGGAGCGGCATTGGGTGCCGATCGATTCTTGAGCGAGATCAGAACAACCGCGCGACTACAACATCCGCACATTCTTCCGTTGCTGGACTCGGGCGACGCTGACGGCCTGCTGTATTACGTGATGCCACTCGTCACGGGTGAGACACTGCGTGCACGCCTCGAGCGCGAGCGCCAATTACCTGTGACGGATGCGGTACGAATTGCCCGTGAGGTAGCTGACGCGCTCAGCTACGCGCATGGACACAACGTAATTCATCGCGATATCAAGCCTGAGAACATTCTGCTGCAGGACGGTCACGCACTTGTCGCCGACTTCGGCATTGCGCTGGCAGTGCAGAGTGCTGGTGGTGCGCGGATGACGCAGACCGGCCTCTCGCTCGGGACCCCGCAGTACATGTCACCCGAGCAGGCGATGGGCGAGAAGATCATCGATGCGCGGAGCGACATCTACGCGCTCGGCGCCGTGACATACGAGATGCTTGTTGGCGAGCCGCCGTTCACGGGACCCAGCGTGCAGGCGATCGTTGCCAGGCTGGTGACGGAGGAGCCGCGGGCGATCAGCGTGCAACGCAAGTCCGTCCCGCCGGACGTCGAAGCCGCAGTGTTGCACGCGCTGGAGAAGTTGCCAGCGGACCGTTTCGCGAACGCCGCGCAATTCGCCGACGCGCTCCAGGGGCATGGCCCGGCGATTGGCACTCATGCAAGCACTCGCATGGGCGCGGCTGCCGCGACGCGCTCGACGGGCAGCACGTCCTGGCGCCGCCGTTTTGAAATCGGGGCCGCCGTCGCATTGGGCGCCGTGATCCTCGCGGGTTGGGCCTGGTTTCATGCGCGTGGTGCGGGTGAGCAGCCGGTCGAGCGCCGGTATGTCGCGCTAGGCGATGCTGCGCAGGTGGTGTCCAACCAGGCGGTGGGCTTTCCGTTCGCGCTCTCGCCGGACGGTTCGGTCCTGGCGTTCGTGGGCGACACGCTGGACAGGATCTGGATCAAGCGTCGCGAGCTGCTCGATCCAACCCCAATCGCGGGAACGGAGCACGCGTCCGATCCCGTGTTCTCGCCGGACGGCCAGTGGATCGCCTACATCGCCGACGGTCAGCTCAGGAAAATCCGCGTCGACGGAGGGCCCAGCGTCACGCTCGCTGACTCGGCCCGCGGTAGCTACAGTGTCGCATGGCTCGATGATGGTACACTCGTGTACAGCGCGGCGTCGCAGCTCGGATTGCGCCGCGTTGCAGCGACAGGTGGCGCCGTGTCGATCGCGCTGGCCGACAGCGTCCTTCACGGCGACGGTGTGTTGTTCCCGACCGCACTTCCGCGGTCACGCGGCGTGCTGTTCGAGGACTGCACCTCCAACTGCGTCACGACCAGCCTTCATGTTCTCGACCTGAAGACGGGGAAGCAGAAGAAGCTGATCGATGGCGTGAGAATGGGTTGGTATCTCCCCAACGGCGAGCTGCTGTATCTGGGACCCGACGGGGTGGCCAACGCGGTGCCGTTCGACCTCGATCGGCTCGCGACCACTGGGGTATCCATTCCTGTCCTGCAGGGCGTGTCGATCCTCAGCAACCGGCCGATGCTGGCCTGGTCGCCGTCTGGCAAACTGGTGTACGGAGTGGCCAACGCGAGCGCCGACGCCTTGAGCTTGCGGTACGCCAATCGCGCGGGCGCCATGACGAACGCCGATCCGGCCTGGACGGGCCACTTCAACTCGTTCGCGATCTCGCCCGATGGACATCGAGCCGCGGTCAGCGTCAACACACCGGGCGCCGGGATCGACATCTGGATCAAGCAGCTCGACACAGGTCCGTTCACGCGCCTGACCTTCAGCGGCCACGATCGCCGGCCGACGTGGTCCCCTGACGGCCGCGAAGTGGCGTTCGTGCGCGACGCCGCAGACGGGAGGGGCGCCGACGTGTACGCCCGCGCCGCCGACGGAGCCGGCACGGATCGCCGGCTGGCGCATCTCGATCGCATGATTCAGGAAGTGACATGGTCACACGACGGACGTTGGCTCCTGGTGCGCACCGACAACTCGCAGGCTGGCAACGGTGACATCGTCGCCATCAGCACACTCGGCGCGTCCGCTCCAGTGCCGGTTGCGACAAGCCGCTTCACGGAGTTGGAGCCGGCATTCTCTCCGGACGAGCGCTGGGTGGCCTACGTGTCGAACGAGTCCGGACGGAACGAGGTCTACGTCACCCCGTTTCCCGCCGGCGGCGGCAGTCACTGGCAGATCTCCAATGGCGGAGGCGGCTCACCCGTCTGGTCGGCTGACGGCAAGCAGCTCTACTTCCTCGATGCGGCCAGCCGGCTGGTCGCGGCGCAGGTCGCGTCGGATCCTGACTTTCATGTGACCGCACTCACGCCGCTGTTCGATGCAACGCACTTCAACTACGCCGGGTACGATCAGGCATTCGCGGTGATGCCGGATGGACGGTTCGCGTTCCTCGACCAGCCTGGCCGGTCCACGACGAACGCGGTGCGCCTGGTAGAGATCGACGACTGGTTTGCCGATCTGCGCTCGAAGCTGAAACAATGACAGCCTCGCTCACGCGTCTCACCGATGCGCTCGCTGACCGCTACACCATCGAGCGCGAGCTCAGCGGCGGCGGTATGTCCCGTGTGTTCGTCGCGACCGAGACTGCACTCGACCGGAGTGTAGTCATCAAGGTGATCGCACCGGCACTCCTCGAAGGAATGAGCGCCGAGCGTTTTGCACGTGAGGTCAGGCTCGCCGCGCGGCTGCAGCAGGCCAATATCGTACCGGTTCTCGCCGCCGGCGACGCGAACGGATTGCCGTACTACACGATGCCTTTCGTGCGCGGCGAATCACTGCGCAGTCGTCTGGTGAGAGGCGAGCCTGTACCGATCGGGGATGCGGTTCACATTCTTCGTGACATCGCGCGCGCTCTCGCCTACGCGCACGGTGAAGGAGTAGTGCATCGCGACATCAAGCCGGACAACGTACTGCTCTCCGGCGGTGCCGCCGTCGTCACCGACTTTGGAATAGCGAAGGCGATCGACGTATCCCGTACGCACGACGGTGCCCGCACCGATGCGCTCAACTTCACGCTCACTCAGGCCGGCACCTCGCTGGGTACTCCTGCCTACATGGCCCCCGAGCAGGCGGCCGGCGATCCGCGCAGCGATCACCGCGCCGATATCTACGCATGGGGTATCATTGCGTGGGAGCTGCTCGCGCGAAGGCACCCGTTCGCAGGCAAGCCTTCGGTTCAGGCGATCATAGTCGCGCAGATGTCGGAAACTCCGCCGCCGCTCGTGACCGTGCGCAGCGATGTGCCAAAGGCACTGAGCGATCTCGTGCAGCACTGCCTCCAGAAAGATCCGGATCTCCGTCCTGCTTCCGCGACTGAGATTCTCGCGTCGCTGGATCAGATGACGACCACCGGATCCGGCGCAGCTGCAACACGTTCAGCAATGACACGCCGGCGCCGTTTCCGCACCGTTGCGGGCATCGCCGGCCTCGTCGTGCTGGCGGCAGCCATTGGATGGGCTGCGAAATGGCATGCGGGTGCGGCGACGATCCGACAGTCCGGCGACGAGTCCCTCGCCGTGATTCCATTCGCTTCGCTGTCCAGCGACACGTCCAATGCATATCTCGGTGAGGGGATAGCTGAGGAAGTCGCTAACACTCTGACACGCGTCCCGGGACTCCGTCTCGCTGGCCAGGCGTCATCGGCGCGATTCGCTGTCGCGAAAGCGGACCCACAAGTAGCCGGCAAGTCGCTGAATGTCGCCGCCATTCTCAACGGCACCGTGCAGCGCTCACGCGACAGGATCCGCGTTTCGGCGGAGCTGTCGAACGTGAGCGACGGCGCGGTCGTGTGGCAGGAGAGCTACGAGCGAGATGCGAAAGACATCTTCGCTGTTCAGGACGACATCGCTCGCGCAATTGCAGGCCAGCTTCAGGTGACACTCGCTGGCACCGGGCGCGGAGCTGCACATGGCACTGCCGACCCAACCGCGTACGATCTCTATCTCCGGGGAATGTATCTGTACCGCCGCCGGGGGCCGGGAATCACCGGAGCGATCAACGCGCTCGACCAGGCAACGGTCCGCGACAGCGCGTTCGCGAGAGCGTGGGCCGCTCTCTCCGTTGCGTTGCTGGTGTCCCCGTCCTATGTGGCGACACGCAGTGGCGCCGTGATCCCGCGCGCGCTTGCCGCGGCGGAACGAGCAGTGCGGCTGGATCCGACGCTATCAGACGCGCACCTCGCGCTCGGATACGCCGATGCAGAGCTCTTCAAATGGCCCGATGCCGAAGCGGAGCTTCGCCGCGCGATCGCGCTCGACCCCGGAGCGGTCGAGCCGCGCTACCGGCTCGCTTACGCGTTGGTGAATCAGTGTCGCGACGCCGAGGCGATCCCCGTACTCCAGCTTGCAGTCGCACGCGATCCGCTCTACTTCATGACCGCACTGTACCTGGGGCGCGCGGAAGTTGCGGTGGGCCGCACGGCTGAAGGGCTCGATGAGTTGCGGCGCGCGCTGGCGCTGGAACCGCAGAGCGTGTCGCCGGTCAGTGCTATGGCCTCCGCTTTCGCTCAGGCCGGATTCCCTGATTCCGCCAGGCTCTACGCGCATCGATTGCTGGCGATGCAGCCGGACGTCGGACGCATTGGCGTTGCCGCGTTCGCACTCGCGCGCGCTGGAGCGCCAGCCGAGACTCGTGCGATCATCAAGCGGCTGGAGGCCGGCCCCACAGATCAGTGGGAGCGCTGGACCGCGCTGGCGATGGCGTATGCGGGGCTCCGCGATACAGCGCGGACGGTGGACGCGCTGCGACATGCAGCGGCCGGCGACGGCGACGGGTTCCCCGAATACGGCCCGCACCTGGCGTGCAATCTGCCATCAGGTGCGGCGATCGATGCAGTGCGGCGCCGGTACCATCTCGAGGAGACGCACGCTCCCGCGAGTGTTGCGGCGACGGCCCGATGACCTCGATTCCTGATCGCCTACCCGCTGCGCTTTCCGACCGCTACCGTATCGAGCGCGAGCTTGGCGCCGGTGGCATGGCGACGGTCTATCTCGCCGAGGATCTCAAACACCATCGCAAAGTTGCGATAAAGGTCCTGCACGCAGATCTCTCGGCGATCCTCGGACCCGAGCGTTTTCTCAAGGAAATCGAGCTCACCGCCAATCTCCAGCATCCGCACATCCTTCCCTTGTTCGACAGCGGCAGCGCCGACGGGTTGTTGTACTACGTGATGCCCTACGTCAACGGCGAGACGCTCCGCACGCAGCTGGACCGCGAGCGACAACTGCCGGTTGCCGACGCGCTTCGAATCGCGCGAGAGACCGCCGACGCACTGCAGTATGCGCACACGTGCGGGGTTGTGCACCGCGACATCAAGCCCGAGAACATCCTGCTGCAGAACGGCCACGCGCTGGTGGCCGACTTCGGCATTGCGCTCGCCGTAGCACAAGCAGGTGGCGCACGCATGACGCAGACCGGGCTCTCGCTCGGCACACCGCAATACATGAGTCCCGAGCAGGCGATGGGCGAGCGTGACATTGGCCCTCGCTCCGACATCTACTCGCTCGGCGCCGTGACGTACGAGATGCTCGCCGGCGATCCGCCCTTCGTGGGCTCGACGGCGCAGGCGATAGTGGCGCAGGTGATCACCAGCGAGCCGCGCTCGCTCGTCGCGCAACGCAAGAGCGTGCCGCCGTATGTCGACGATGCAGTGATGACCGCGCTCGAGAAACTTCCTGCCGATCGATTTGACTCCGCTGCCGAGTTCGCCTCTGCACTCAGTGACGGTTCCACAGCCGGCGCACGAGTGTCATCCTCCGTCCTCGCCAGACGCACTCGGGGCGCCCGCTGGCGGCGCTTCGCTCCGTGGTGCATCGCGGCCGTGATGGCACTCGTCGCGCTCGCTGCCATCGCCGCAATGCGTCGGAGCCATCCGTCGGGCGAGAGCCCGCTCGTCATGACGTCGCTGCTCCCGCCCGACGGACAGGATTTCAGCGGCCGGTCCGATTTCGGCGCTCTCTCGCCTGACGGTCGCCATCTCGCATTCGTCTTTTCCTCCGCGCGCGGGGAGTCGAGCCTCTGGTTGCGTCGGCTCGACTCACTCACAGCCGTTCCCGTCCCGGGAAGCAACGGCGCACAGGCACCCTTCTGGTCACTGGACGGGAGTACGGTGGCGTTCTTCGCTCGCAACCAGCTCTGGCGGGTTGGCCTTACCGGCGGCATGCGCGAACTCTGTGACGTCACGGGGGCGCAGAGCGGGAGCTGGGCGGCGGACGGTACGATCCTCATCGCGACCGCCCGCGGGATCGAACGCGCGAACGCGAACGGTGGACCCTGTACGGTGATCGTTCCGACTCCCAGGGAGGCGTCTGGCACCATGAGGATGGAGCACCCGGTGCTGCTCCCGGACGGTCAGCACCTGCTCTTCTCCGCATGGGTCGGCGCGAAGGGTGAGCGGATCACACGAATATTTGCGGCGGATCTCCGAGGCGGCGCCTGGCGACAACTGATCGACCACGGGGCGGATCCGACTTTCGTATCGCCCGATCTCGTTCTCTACGGACGCCTGGACCCGACCATGCCCGGGTTCGTAGGGCGACTCTTCGCCCAGCGTGTCGATCCCGCTACGCTCACACAGCGGGGAGATCCGGTCATGATTGCGGACGGCGTCCGCGATGCGGGGGGCACCTTCTCCTACACCGTTTCGAGCACCGGTGCACTCGCGTATCTCCCGTCGCAGGGTGATGGGAAGAAGCTTGTCGTGAACCGCCGCGGTCAGGTCGTCGATACGATCCCGATGGACGGCACCTGGACGCACCAGCTTGCGCGGAGCAAGCCAGAGGTCGCGCTCGGCGGACACGGCGTGGTGATCTATGACATGGCGCGTCGAACTTCGATCGCGGTCGAGGGTCTTTCTTCCTCACCCGTGTGGGGACCTGGCGATTCGGTCCTGGCCGGCCTCGGCACCGGTCCGACAAAAACGCTGGCGAACTACGGGATCCATCGCGTCGATCTCGCAACCGGTGCCGATACACTGCTGATGCGCACGACGGCGCAGAGCGCTCTTCCTACCGACTGGTCGCACGACGGGCGCTACCTTTTCGTGACGCGCGCTGCATCTACGTCCGACACGCTCGAGCGATCCGAGATCTGGGCATACGACTTCGCTGCCGGGCGGTTCATTCGCGTACTGGCCACAGCAGGCAACGTCGCCGAGGGGGCGCTCTCGCCTGACGGGAAATGGCTGGCGTACGACTCTGACGAGTCCGGCGCAAACGAGATCTACGTGCGGCCGTTTCTGCGGCCGGGCGCTGCCATGCGTATCTCGATCGACGGCGGTCGGCACGCACGGTGGCGGGGCGACGGACGCGAGCTGTACTTCGAGACGGGCGACGGTCGGATGATGAGCGCATCCGTTGCGCCAGGCGCCCCGCTCGCGCTGGGTAAACCGGATCTCCTGTTTCGCGCGCCGAGCTGGATTGGCAGCATGTTCTTCGACTCGGGCATTCCCTACGATGTGAACAGCGACGGCACGCAGTTCGTGCTGCGCATGGCGCCTGCGTCCACAGCCGCTGTCCTCGTTCAGAACTGGCCGGCACTGCTGGGGGCGAATTGACCGGGCGAGGAGCGGCATGTCCGTGAGCCAGGAGCAGGCGCACCATGTGCTGGAGCGCGCACTCGCGGATCGCTATCGCATCGAGCGAGAGCTTGGCGGCGGCGGAATGTCGCGCGTGTTCCTTGCACGGGAGATCGCGTTCGATCGCCAGGTCGTGATCAAGATCATCGCGCCGGAGCTGCGCCAGGGACTGAGCGCGGATCGTTTCGCGCGCGAGCTGCAGTTCGCCGCGCGGCTGCAGCAGGCCAACATAGTTCCAGTGTTGAGCGCCGGCGATGCCGACGGCACGCCTTACTATACGATGCCGTACGTCGATGGCCTGTCGCTCCGCGCGCGCCTCGAGCGCGGGCCCGTCCCGCTCGGCGAGGCGCTCGACATCATGCGCGATATCGCGCGCGCACTGGCCTACGCGCACGCACAGGGAGTCGTGCACCGCGACATCAAGCCGGAGAACGTGCTGCTCTCGTCAGGCACGGCAGTCGTAACGGATTTCGGAATCGCGAAGGCACTGAGCGTGTCCCGGACCGCGGAGACGCCGCGCGACGCGACGCTCACGCAAACTGGCACGAGTCTCGGGACACCAGCGTACATGGCCCCGGAACAAGCGCTCGGCGAACCCGTCGATGAGCGCACCGATCTGTATGCTTGGGGGCTCATCGCGTACGAGGTTCTGGGCGGGGCGCATCCATTTGCCGCACACTCGAACGCGCAGCGGCTCGTCGCCGCACATCTCACCGAAACACCGGCGTCGCTCGCGGCAATCCAGCCTGGCGTGCCCGCAAACATTGTTGCGCTCGTCATGCAATGTCTTGCCAAGGATCCGGCGGCCCGTCCGGCACAAGCGAACGAGATACTCGCGCGATTGTCCGCCGCCGTTACGCCTGGAATGAATACGACAGGTGAAGGCTCCGCACGGTCATCGGGATTGGCCCGCCGACGCTGGCTTGTTCCGATCGCGGTGCTCGTGCTCGCGCTGGTCGTGGGCGGGATTGCTCTTGCGCGTCGCGCCACCGCGACAGCTCCGATGCGCACCGTCGTCGTCGTTCCATTCGACAACGTCGGCAATCCCGCGGACGCGTATTTCGCCGAGGGTGTGAGCGACGAGATCGCGAGCCAGCTTGCGCGTTTGCCGGGTCTGCAGGTAATCGGTCGCGATGGCGTGCAGCGGTTTCGCGGATCATCAGAATCGCCGCGCGACATCGCGCGCAGCATGGGCGCGGCGTGGGTGTTGAGCGGCTCCGTTCGCTGGGCGCATGACGCAGGCAGTAGTAATGTCAACGGAACCACACGCGTGCGCATAGTTCCGGCGCTCGTGAATGTCAGTACCGGTGTGCAGGCATGGGGCGACCCTTTCGAGGAGCCGCTCACGGACGTATTCAAGGTCCAGGCCGACATCGCCGAGCGGGTTGCGTCCGCGCTATCAGTCACGCTGGGCGGCGCGGCGCGCGCTGAATTGCACAGACAGGACACCGACGATCCGGAAGCGCGCGACGCGCAGCTGCTGGGGCGCTATCTCCTGCAGCAGCGCGGCATAACCAACCTCCGCGGCGCAGTGGCAGCATTCAATCGCGCAATCGCACGGGATTCCAACTATGCGCGTGCATGGGCGGGCCTGGCGGAGGCCACGGTGCTGCTTCCGCAATACAACGACACGACAGAGACCGACACGGTCGTGCTGGCACGCGCGGAGGCAGCCGCGCGCCGTGCGGTCGCCATCGACAGTACACTGCCCGACGTGCAGCTTGCGCTTGCGCGATCGCAATCGGCCGAGTTCCACTTTCGTGAAGCATTGCAGTCGGTGAATCGAGTCATAGCGACGGACCCGACCTCGACGCTCGCGTACACGCTCAAGTACGAGATTCTCACCGCACTCGGACGCGCGACCGCGGCTGACAGCGCCTCTCGCCGCGCGGTAGAGCTGGACGGACTCTCTGCTCTGGCGCTCAACAACCGGGCGATCTCGTTCTGGGCAGCTGACAAGTTGGACAGCGCAGTGCATTACTCCGAGCGCGCCGTGGCAATCGACCCATCGAACGCGGTATGGAGGCGCACGCTCGGAGCCGTGTACGCGAACGCTGGCCGTCTCAAGGATGCGCGAAAGACCTGCTCCAACGGCATGATGGGGTCACCGGACGCATGTGCCGCTGTTCTGGGCTTCATCGCCGGCGACCCCGTGGACCGGGCAACGGTAATTCGCGGGCTCGACGAGAGTGCCCGCCAAAGCGGTGCCGCCGGCGCGCCGACATTCACGGCGTGGGTGTATGCGCGGCTCGGGATGCCCGATTCAGTTTTCTCGCGCCTGGCCGTCGCTGTCCAGCGGCACGACGACGTCTTCACGCATCTGATCACGAGCACCGCGTTCCGACCGTATGAATCGGACCCACGCTGGGATGCGATAGTGGGCACCGTGCGCCGTCGCTGAGACCGCTCCCCATCAAAATGCGCGCGGCGCCCGGGGATGCCGATATATTCTGCCGAGCCTTCCACCGGGACAAATCGGCTGTCTCGACTGGTCGCGCGCGCGGCAACAATTTGTAATGTCGCGCTCAGGCGTAACGGCTTCGGAAGACGTGGTTCCACACTTTGGCACCCCGGGCGGAGTACTGCCGCGAGTGTCGAGCGAGGGCGCAGAGCCGGCCGAGTAGCGATCAACCGAGTTTCACCGCGGAGCGGAGGAGTTGGATCAAGGTGAGTGAGAAGCCCATGCCTGAAATCGACAGACTCGCTTCCGCGGTGGCTGATCGCTACCACATCGAGCGTGAGCTCGGCGCGGGCGGCATGGCGAAGGTCTATCTCGCGCACGACATCAAGCACGATCGCGATGTAGCCATCAAGGTGCTGCACCCCGATCTCGCCGCTGCACTCGGCGCCGAGCGATTCCTTGCTGAGATAAAGACCACCGCCAACCTGCAGCACCCGCACATACTCCCGCTGCATGACTCCGGTGCAACGGACGGATTCCTGTATTACGTGATGCCGTTCGTCGATGGCGAGACTCTGCGTAGCCGGCTTGCACGCGAGCGACAACTGCCGCTCGACGACGCATTGACAATTGCGCGTGAAGTAGCGGACGCGCTACAGTACGCCCACCACCGCGGCGTCATCCATCGCGACATCAAACCCGAGAACGTCCTGCTCCAGGGCGGACATGCTCTCGTAGCTGATTTCGGTATCGCACTCGCGGTGCAACAGGCCGGCGGACAGCGCATGACGCAGACCGGTCTTTCGCTCGGAACTCCGCAATACATGTCACCAGAGCAGGCGATGGGCGAGCGTACCCTCGACGCACGAACCGACATCTACGCGCTCGGCGCCGTGACGTACGAAATGCTTGCAGGCGACGCGCCGTTCACGGGATCGAACGTGCAGGCAATCGTCGCGAAGGTGCTCACCGAGCGGCCGTCGCCGATCACAACCGTACGCGACACGATTCCAGCGAGTGTCGAACACGCCGTACTGCGCGCACTCGCCAAGCTTCCGGCGGACCGATGGACGTCGGCGGCAGATTTCGCTGCAGCGTTGCGGTCCGACACATCGGCGGCGACCATGCAACTCCGCACGCCACGTCGTGGCTCGCTGCCGCGCCTGACAGCTGCGCTTGGAATCATCAGCATCCTGCTGCTCGGTATTACGGTGTGGGCTCTCACGCGGCGAACAACTTCTCTGGTCCCAGTCATGTTCGACGCCGCGTTGCCGGATAGTGCTCTCATGAGCTCGACACCGGATGTCGGAGCGACGGGATACGGAACACCGGCTGTCAATCTTTCCGTATCACCCAACGGCGATTACGCTGTCTACGTCGTGCGTCACGGTGACTCGACAGCTCTCTGGTATCGCAGTCTCGTCGACGCCAGCACGCATCCAATCAGCGGAACGAACGGTGGCACGACACCGCGCATATCACCCGACGGAGCCTGGCTCGCGTTCACCGCGGCGAACAGAACCATGATAGTCCCTGCACAGGGCGGCGATCCTCGTCAGTTGCTTCGGACGGACGTGCCGCCGAGCACGCTTGAATGGGTTTCGCCACGACGTCTCATGGCGGTCACGAACGACGGGAGAATACTCAACTGGCTCGATCCTGAAGTCGGTTCTACAGACGCGAGCGGAACGAAGATCACGCTCGCGCGGCCGTGTCTCTTCGCGCGCTGGATTGAATCGCGGGCGAGTCTCATCTGCAACACGCAGCAGTCCGCAGAGTTGAGTCTCAAGGCCGGCAAGGGAGGATTGATCCGCGTCCGGAACGCCGATGGCTCACCGGGGGCTCCAGTGCTCGGCTCCGCGTTCCAGGTGGTCGATGATCGCTATATCCTGTACGTGTCGGCAGATGGCGAGCTGCGCGCAGCACCATACGACCCCTCCACGAGCCTGGCTGGACGATCCGTCTCGCTCGTGAGTGGCATCAGCCTCGACGCCGCGGGTGACGAGGCGCAACTCGAGCTCGCACCGAACGGAATGCTCGGCTTCATGCCGCGCACTGGCGATGGCAATCAACAGATGGCAGTCCTTCATGCTGGCGGTGAGCCAAAGCCGTTGCCGATCGAGCATGCGCGCTTCCAGCGATTCGATGTAATGAAAGACGGCAGTCACATGGCAGCCGTTGTAATTACGCCGGAAGGTCAGGAGCTGCGCATATACGATCTCCGCACCGGACAGCGGCAGACGTGGCTGCACGCCCAGTACGTTGGAGATCCATACTGGACCGGTCACGGTGATCAGATTCTTGTACGCATCTGGGATGGCACCCGCGCGGCAATCCTGCTTGGATCGCCCAGTGCCGCGACTGCACCGGATACACTGTACAGCAACACAGATCAGGCCAGAGTGCCAACGCCTCTGGACTATCATGAGGACGGGAGCGTTCTCGCAAGAACGGGCGCGACACCGTACTCACTGCTCCAGTTCAATCTGGCGACCCGTCCACTTCGTTTCGACACGCTGGTGACCGATGCGACGTTCGCCGCACGATCGCCCGATGGGAAGCACCTGGTGTGGCAATCGTCGCAGGGGACGGGACAGCTGAACCTCACTACGTATCCGGTCGGTGCGCAGCACCAGTTGATTGCAGAAGGAGGCGTGGAACCGATCTGGCTGTCATCGACGGAATTGCTGTTTCGCACGGGTGTGACGTGGCGCATTGTGCATGTCGACCCGGCGACTCATAAGACAACGGGACCACCAACACGCTGGGGCGCGGATCCGCGCTTTCTGGATACACCCAACTGGTCGAACAGAGCGTCGCAGGACGGCGGTATCGTTTACGTCGAGAGCAGGGAAACCAGTGACGCGCGTTTTCTCAGATTCATCCCGAATTTCGTGGCACGGATGAAGGCGTCAGTGGACGCGGCGAACCGGTGAGGGCGCAGCGCGGCACACTTGCTGTCACACGACATCATCCGATCGCATGACACCTCGCACCCGCATCTTCATGATGGCGATCATCGCCATCGTCGCATTCGACGCGCTTGCGTCGATCGCGTCCCGCACGACCGGAACTCCATACTTCTGGGCGACTTTCGGATCGTGGATCCTGTACATCGGCATCGGCTACTTCGCCGGTCGCGCGATTCCGGACTCGCCGATACGCACGGCCGCAATCACCGGGCTCGTGGCAGGCATCGCAGATGCATCACTCGGCTGGGCGACCTCGTGGGCCATCGGGCCGGGTGTGTTCACGGGTGGAGTTACACCTGTACAATGGTTATTCACAGCAATTTTCGTCACCGCTCTGGCCACTGGATTCGCGGCACTCGGCGGCGTCATCGCGCGATCGAACCGTGGGCCACGGTTACGGTAACTCGCAATCGATCAACCGATCTCGCGCGACACCCCGTCAACCCGTATTATCTGAACGAGTCCGTCTTTCGTCCCACGCAGCACTCCAACATTCCGCAATTGCGAGTCTTCTCCCGTTCAATCTCGACGTCAGCCACTGTTGCCTCGCTCGCAACCGCTGTTCTGCTCGCGCTCGTACCACTCGCGGCTAACGCACAACGCGCTGCCAGACCCCGAACAGCGCAGCCACGGCAGGCTGAGGATCCGCGCAATTCACAGACGGAGAAACCGCCGCTCCACGCCACTCACTGGCTCGCAATTACGGGTAAGCCGCTTTCCGCTACCGCCGGCGCGCTGATCTTCGCCCAGGGCGGGAATGCAGTCGACGCCGCAGCCGCGATGCTCGCTGCAGGTTGCACGATGTGGGACACGCTGTCGTGCGGCGGTGAGACACAGGCGCTCATCTACAATCCACACACCAAAAAGGTGATCGGCATCGATGCACTCGGCGTCGCACCCACCGGCGCGACTGCGGAATACTATCACTCGAAAGGTTATCGATTCCCGCCAGAGTACGGACCACTCGCAGCGGTAACGCCGGGTACCGTGGGCGGATTGCTCACCATGCTCGCCGAATACGGCAAGCTGTCGCTCAAGCAGGTACTGGCACCCGCTATCCAGATGGCAGACGGCTACGCGATGGAAGCACAACTGTCCAACACCATCGAGCAATACCGCGACACCATCATGCAGTGGAAGTATTCCAGCGCGGTGATGCTCACGCATCCAGGCACCGCGCATCCGGCGCCGGAACCCGGTGAGATCTTCAGACAGAAGGACCTCGCAGTCACCTGGCGCAAGCTCGTCGACACGGAACAGCAGGCGCTGAAGCAGGGCAAGACGCGCAAGCAGGCGATCTATGCAGCTTACGACCGCTTCTACAAGGGCGACATCGCACAGGAAATGGTGCGTGGCGTGCGCGAGGAAGGTGGACTCTTCACGATGCAGGACCTTGCCAACTGGAAGGTGCATATCGAAGAGCCGCTGCATACGAACTACAAGGGCATCGAGGTATACAAGCTTCCGATCTGGCAGCAGGGGCCGGCGTTGTTGCAGTCGCTCAACATGCTCGAGAATACCGACGTCAAGAGCATGGGTTACAATTCGCCCACGTACATCAACACGCTGTACCAAACGATGAGCCTCGCATTCGCGGATCGCGACTTCTATTACGGCGATCCGTACTTCCCTCCTGAAGAACCGGTAAAGGGATTGATGTCCAAGGCGTACGCAAAGGCGCGATTCGCCGAGATCGATCCAGCGAAGAACAACCCGAACGTCAAGCCGGGCGATCCGTACCCGTATCAGGGCGGAACGAATCCGTTCAAGGCCTTGTTGGCGCAGTGGAACCCGGCCGACTTCGCGCCGGCGAAGATGCAACCTCGGAGCGGACAGCAGGATAAAACGCCGACGAAGGCGGACACGACCACTGAGAGCATCGCGAGAGCGTCCGGTGGTGCGATGGAGTTTCTCCCCGACAATGCAACGCGTGCGGACTCGGCATTTGCGAAGGATTTTTACGCGGGCACCACGTCCATCGAAGCATCCGACGCGGAAGGCTGGGTCGTATCGGTGACGCCAAGCGGCGGTTGGGTACCAGCAGTGATCGCAGGACGAACTGGAATTGGTCTGAGCGAGCGCGCGCAGAGCTTTGTCACCGATGCGAAGGACGGACCGTTCAACGTGATCGAGCCCGGCAAGCGGCCGCGCGTGACTCTCACTCCCACGCTCGCGTTGAAGGATGGTGCGCCGTATCTCGCATTCGCCGTACAGGGCGGCGATTCGCAGGATCAGAATCTGCTGCAGTTCTTTCTCAACGTCGTCGAATTCGGAATGACCGTGCAGCAGGCGACCGAAGCGCCAAACTTCAACAGCTATCAGATGCGGTCGTCGTTCGGCATGCACGAGCTGGAGCCTGGGAGAATGCTGGTTGCCACGTCGCTTCCCGACTCTACCCGGGATGCGCTCAAACGGATGGGTTACAAGCTCGAGTTCACAGAGCGAACCTCAGGTCCCATCAATGCCATTTTCTTCGACACGCAGCACCACAGCATGTGGGGTGGATCGAGTAATCACGGCGAAGATTACGGAATAGCCTGGTAACGCCGAGGTGACGATCCCACCGTGACGTGCTCGTTCTCTCACGAGCCGGACCTCAAGGTGAAGGACGTCTCTTCCTCACCGAGCACAACCATTTTCCGGTAAAGCTCGATCGGATGGAATCGCATTACCTGTGGGGACAGGTCCGGGGCGACAGCGCGCCTGCTCTTCCGGTCATACCAATGCGGGCTCGTCCAATGGGTTACCCCATCGCCGGCTTTCTGGCACCGACCGCGCCCGACACCATCCGAGTTGGTCCGAATGCCTTCCTGCTCAAGAATGTGGGATATACCGAGACCGTGATTCTCGCCCGCGATACCGTCTATGTCTTCGACGCGACACAGAATGAAGCGCGCGCGCAGCCTGGATCGCAACGGTGTGCGATCTCTACCGAATGATGCTGTAAAGCAATCGCTTGGTTTGTCGATTGGACAGCCGAGCCGGGGACCCGTACGTTTACCCCAGCAGCTCAAGTGAGTTGTCCCATACGCGTCCCCTTAACCGACGCTGGACAGGTAGTTCAGGCCCACCCGCAACGTCCTTTCCTGTGCTGAATTCCACTGGCTTGAACCGTCGATGACAGGAGAGATCAGCGAGCAGCTGCAGACGGAGCTCGCAGCTCGCTACACCATCGAGCGCGAGCTCGGCCACGGCGGCATGGCGACGGTGTATCTCGCTCACGACATCAAGCACAACAGAAGCGTCGCGATCAAGGTGCTCCGCTCGGATATCGCACAAACCGTCGGCGCAGACCGATTTCTCCGCGAGATCCAGCTCGCCGCAAAGCTCAACCACCCCAACATCCTTGCGCTGTTCGACTCCGGCAACGCCGATGACTCACTCTTCTATGTCATGCCGGCAGTGGATGGCGAGTCGCTGCGTGACAGAATGACTCGCGACAGGATGCTTCCAGTCGATGAGGCTGTTCGCATCGCGACAGAAGTCGCCGGTGCACTCGATTACGCGCACCGTCATGGTGTGGTACATCGTGATATCAAGCCGGAGAATATTCTGCTGCAGGAAGGCCACGCGCTCGTCGCAGACTTTGGTATCGGCAAGGCGCTGAGCGCGGTGGAAGGCGAGACGTTCACCCAGACCGGTGCAAGCGTCGGGACACCAGCGTACATGAGTCCGGAACAGGCCGCGGGCGAAAGCGTCGACGGTCGCAGTGACATCTACTCGCTGGGTTGTGTGCTGTATGAAATGCTCGTCGGCGAACAACCATTCACCGGTCCAACCGTACAGGCGGTGATCGCGAAACGCTTCGTTCAGACGCCAGCCGACGTCGCGGCGCTGCGCGAGGGTGTTCCCCGCCCGGTTGCGCGCGCCGTGCAACGCGCACTCGCACGTACTCCGATTGACCGCTACGAGACCGGCGCTCTCTTTGTCACATCGCTGGGCGAGATCGAGGCGGCCGTCGCGAAAAACACTGCGCCGGAGAAATCGCTTGCCGTACTCCCGTTTGTGAACATGAGCGCTGATCCGGAAAACGAGTTCTTTGCCGATGGCGTTACTGAAGAGATCCTCAATGCGCTTGCAGCAATCCCCGACCTTCGAGTCGCCGGTCGCACGTCGTCATTCTCGTTCAAGGGCAAGAATCAGGGCCTGAAATCAATCGGCGACCAGCTCAATGTGCGAACTGTGCTGGAGGGCTCGGTGCGACGCTCCGGTAAGCGCGTGCGAATCACCGCACAGTTGAGCGACGTTACCGATGGATTCCGCATGTGGTCGGAGCGATATGATCGCGAAATCGAGGATGTTTTCGCGGTGCAGGACGAGATCGCCGCGGCTATCGCCGAGAAGATGAAGACTACCATGCAGCACGGCCGCGAGACCGACAACGCGCAGCGCGCCACCGATAACATCGAGGCATACGAGGCATACCTCAAGGGACGGGCCCTGTACTACCGTCGTGGCGCGGCGATGAAGGAAGGAATGGCGCTGATGCAGCGCGCCCTCGAACTCGATCCTGAGTACGCACTCGCGTGGGCTGGTCTTGCCGATGGTTATTCGCTGCTCGGGTATTACGGAATCCTCCCGCCCGAAGAATGCGCACAACAAGCCCGTGATGCGGCCGCCAATGCCCTCCGTCTGGGACCTGCGCTCGCCGAGTCGCACAACGCGGTGGCGCAGGTCGCGCTGCTGTTCGACTGGAATTGGACTCGAACGGATGAGTCATTCCGCCGCGCGCTCGAGATCAACCCCGGGTATGTGCAGGCCGGTGCGTGGTACTCGCTCTTCTACCTTGGATTCGTCAGCGGCCGTTGGGAGGAAGCGATCGCATACATGGGCGAAATGCAGCGCGCGGAACCTCTTTCCGCCTACGCGGCAGGCGTCATGGCGTTCTGCTGCGCGTGCGGCAATCACGCGGATGAAGGCGTGCGCTGGGCAGAGCGTGCGTGTGCGCTGGATCCCGCATCCTTTCTACCGCTCTGGTCGTTGCAGCTGGCCCAGTACTTCGCGCGGCAGTACGACGCGTCGATCGCCACCGGTGACAGATTGCTGGCTGCCTCCGGTCGGCATCAATGGGCGCTTCTCTTCACCGTGTTGGCGTCCGTCGGACGTGGAGACATCGCTGGTGCGCGGGCGATCGTCTCGGAGATGGAAGCGCGATCGGGGCGTGAATACATGAGCTCCTTCACCCGCGGCTACGTTGCGGCAGCCGTCGGCGATGAGGCTTCAGCGAACCGGCTGCTGAATGATGCCCTGGCAAGACGCGACCCGGGGATTCCGGTCTTCCTGCGCATGGCGCTGGACATCCCTGCGTTTCAAATGCTTCCCGCATGCGGTCCATTGCTCGGCGTGCTCAAGCTGCCCGACAGGCCATGAGTCAGCTCCTCACCAACGATCGCTTCGCCGCTGCCCTGTCCGACCGCTACCTTGTCGAGCGTGAGCTCGGCCAGGGCGGCATGGCTACCGTCTACCTCGCGCATGACATCAAGCATGACCGCAAGGTCGCACTCAAAGTACTGCGCGAGGAAGTGGCGCATTCGGTCGGCGCCGATCGCTTTCTGCGTGAGATCCATCTCGCCGCAAAGCTCAATCACCCGAACATCCTTGCGCTCTTCGACTCCGGCAACATCGACGGCGTGCTCTTCTACGTCATGCCGGCGGTCGATGGGCAGTCGTTGCGCGAGCTGCTCGACGCCACACCACAATTGCCGATCGCGGACGCCGTGCGAATTGTGTCCGAAGTTGCGAGTGCCCTGGAACATGCGCACAGGCACGGCGTCGTGCATCGCGACATCAAGCCAGAGAACATCCTCCTGCACGACGGCCGAGCACTGGTCGCTGACTTCGGGATCGGGAAGGCACTGAGCGACGTCGATGGGTCCACGTTCACGCAGACAGGGACGAACGTCGGAACACCCGCATACATGAGTCCGGAGCAGGCTGTTGGAGAGTCGGTTGATGGACGCAGCGATCTCTACTCACTCGGCTGCGTTCTCTACGAAATGCTCGTCGGTGAGCCGCCTTTCACGGGACCGACGATACAAGCCGTGATCGCAAAGCGTTTCGTGCAGACACCAGCCGACGTGTGCGCGCTGCGCGAAGGTGTTCCGCGTTCCATCGCCGTTGCGGTGCAGCGATCGATGGCGCGTACTCCGGTCGATCGCTATGAGACCGCGAGTGCGCTCATCGCCGCGCTGCGCGAGATGGCACCCGGACCTCGCACCGGGAGTCAGGCTTCGCCCGAACGGTCCATCGCCGTGCTTCCCTTCGAGAATCTGAGCGCCGACAAGGAGAACGAGTACTTCGGCGACGGTATCGCCGATGACATCATCAGCGCGCTGACGCGAATCGACGGACTTCACGTGGCGGCGCGAACATCTGCTTTTTCATTCAAGGGGAAACAGGCATCACTCTCCATGATCGGCGAACAGCTCCACGTGACCACGGTACTTCAAGGAAGCGTCCGCAAATCGGGGAACCGGCTCCGAATCACCGCTCAGCTCGTTTCCGTTGTCGATGGTTATCACCTCTGGTCGGAACGCTATGATCGCGACCTGACCGATGTGTTCGTAGTGCAGGACGAGATTGCTGCCGCCATCGCGGCGAAGCTGGAAGTGACGTTTGTGAAGGCTGACGCCGCCGACGATGCCGAGCGGCCGACGACCACGCAACTCGCAGCCTACGAGCTGTATGTCCGGGGGAGGGCCCTCACCATGCAGCGCGGGACTGGAATCGCCCAGGCCGTGGAATGCTTCGAGCGCGCAATCAAGCTGGATCCCGCCTATGCGCCAGCCCATGCGGGGCTCGGCGAAGCACTCCGGATCCTCGCGCAGTACGGATCCGTGCGCGCCGACGAGGCGATTCCGCGCGCCAAGGCAGCAGTCGCGCGCGCGCTCGAGATCGACCCGGAGCTGGGCGAAGCGCTCGGCGTCCGGGCGCTCATCGCGCTCACCTCCGACTTCGATGCCGAGTTGGCGATGGATCTGTTCGTGCGCGCACTGGCCGTCAGCCCCATGCTCTCTGAAATCAGGTGCCTGTACGCGGTCTGGGGCTTGATTCTTCTCCGAGGCGAGGACGACCGGGGTCTCGCCGAGGTCGAGCGGGCAATGCGGGATGATCCTCTGAGCGCGATTTGCGCCTGCCACGCAAGTATCGGACTGACGCTGCTTGGGCGCAATGATGATGCCTTAGTGGCTGCAAAACACAGCCTGGAACTGGGTCCTGACGCTTTTTCTTCCCGACTGGCTGTCACCATGGCGAAGGCATGGAGTGGCGACCTCGCCGGAGCGCTCGAGGCCGCCGGCCCAGCTCTGCAGATGTCTGCCAGACACCCGTGGGTTCTCGCAACGATGACTCACATCTTCGCCGCCAGCGGCGAGCGCACCCGTGCGGAAGCAATCCACCAGGAGTTGCTTGCACGGGCCACTACCGGCTACGTCCAGTGCACCTGGCTCGCGATGTCGGCCCTGGCGCTCGGCAGGGTCGACGAGGCGATGGACTTCACATTCCGGTCGGTCACGGAGTGTGACGCGTTTGGTCCGTGGTTTCTCCGCTGGCCGAACAGCGAAGCCCTTCACGCGCACCCCCGCTATCCCGAGCTGAGGCGCATGGCGGGTTTGTGAGGATCGCGCGCGCATTGGCTGTCGGAAATAAATCTCTTGTACCGATCCTGCCTTCCATGTTAGTTCTCGCGTGCGCGCCCGCGACGCGGCCAGTCACCACCGAAGCTGCACCATCGACCCATGTCGTTGCTCTGAACAATGGACCGAACCGCGTTGACCTGCTCGGTGACGGCACAAAGTCAGAGGTCTTTGTTTCATGGCGCGGCAATTTCAACGCGCACGGATTCCACACCGCCGCATTCTACGTCTTCGCCCACAGTGATGTCGCCGAGGCTGGGAATGTCTGGCAGATTGTTCCGTTCATGGGTGGGCCACACGACACCGACAGTGGCAGGCAGCTGTACGCCACATATCAGGGTGCCGACTGCGCACTCGCAGATATTCGACTGCTGCATCGCGAGCATGCTACTGCGCAGGTGATTCTCGCCACACGTGATTTCGGACAGTCTTACGCCGACTCAGCGACGGTACGCTTCGACTATTACGAACTCACCCGCAATCCCGACGGTGTATTCGGACGGCCGCCATTCTATTTCCATTACTTCAGGACCGTCCACGCCAGCCGACTCTACTGCGACGTCAACCAGGCGTTCGCGCACGAGCTGGGACTCGGCACGCACGGTCTCGCGCACGAGGACGACGAGCCGTAACAAGAGGAAGCGCTACACCCTGCCGGCGCCTTGCTCGCAAGTTGTTCCGGGGAGTGATATACTCGGGACGAGTCTGATCCATCCCAACATTCCGTTCCTCCATTCCGCAAATGCGCGCCATTCCCATACGTCTCTCCATGACCGCGGCCGTAGCCTCGGCGGTCGCCTCGTTGATCCTGGCCACGCCCTCCGCGGCTCCTGCCCAGCGAGCTGCGGCGCCGGCCCGTTCTCCGGGCGCTACTGCCTTCGACTCCGCCCATTTCGGCGGACTCCACTGGCGAAGCATCGGGCCGTATCGCGGCGGTCGAGTGACGACTGTGGTTGGAGTCCCGTCGCGGCCACTCACCTTCTACATGGGTGCCACTGGCGGTGGAATCTGGAAGACGGACGACGCGGGGATTTCGTGGCACAACGTCTCCGACGGCAAGCTGCACACTGGCTCGGTGGGCTCGCTCGCAGTAGCCGCTGACGACCCGAATGTGATCTACGCTGGAATGGGTGAGCGCGAGCCGCGCGGTCAGTCGTCAACTTGGGGCGATGGCATCTACAAGTCCACCGATGCCGGAAAAACCTGGACATCGCTCGGCCTCGAGAAAACCATGTCGATCGCGCAGATCGCCATCGATCCACGCAATTCCAACAACGTAGTAGTTGCCGCCGAAGGCAGCCGATGGACACCAGGGCCCGACCGTGGGATTTACAAGACTACGGATGGCGGCACGAACTGGAAGCTCGTATTGCACCCGAGCGACAGTGTGTCGGCGATCGACGTCAGCATGGATCCGTCCAATCCGCGCATCCTGTTCGCTGCAATGTGGGATTTTCAGCGACTGCCGTGGCAGATCAGAAGCGGTGGACGGGGAAGTGCGATCTACAAGAGCACCGACGGTGGCGATACGTGGACACGTCTTTCCGGCCACGGCCTTCCGACCGGAATCGTGGGACGCATCGGAGTCTCCGTCTCACCGGCAGATCCCGATCGCGTCTATGCAATCATCGAAGCCGCGGCGGACACCGGCGGATTGTACCGCTCCGACGATGCCGGCGAAAGCTGGCAACATCTGTCCGCCGAGCGACTGATCCGGTCGCGGGCATGGTACTACACGCGGATAACAGCGGATCCGCAGGACGCAAACGTCGTGTACGTCATGAACGCGCCGATAGTGAAGTCCATCGATGGCGGAAAGAGTTTTCAGGTCCTGCCGGCAAAGCACGGCGACAATCACGACCTGTGGATCAATCCGCGCAATCATGATTACATGATCAACGGCAACGATGGCGGTGCATCGGTCTCGCTGGATGGCGGAAAGACCTGGTCTACGCAGGACAATCAGCCAACGGGTCAGATCTATCGCGTCAACACCGACGACCAGTATCCGTACTGGGTGTACGGCTCGCAGCAGGACAACACGTCGATCACGATTCAGAGCGCCACGGCGAGCGGCGGTATCACCACATCGGACTGGTATGAGGTTGGGGGTTGCGAGAGTTCGCACATCGCCTTCGATCCGGCGAATCCGCGTTACCTGTATGCCGGGTGCTACCAGGGCGCGATCAGCGAATTCGATCGTGTGACGCGGGAACAGAGAAGTGTCATGGAGTATCCCTCGCTTGGTCTGTCGACGTCGCCGGAAACGCAGAAGTATCGCTTCAACTGGAGCGCGCCGATCACCACGTCGCCGCTGAATCGCAACGTGATCTATCACGGCGGCAATCATCTCTTCAAGTCGAGTGATCGTGGTCAGACGTGGACAGTGATAAGTCCCGATCTGACTCGCAATGAGAAAGCGCATCAGGGGCCGGGCGGCGCGCCGATCACCAACGAAGGTGCGGGCGGTGAGGTTTACAACACGATCTACTACATCGCTCCGTCCCCGCGCGACAGCGGCACGATCTGGGTCGGCACCGATGACGGACTCGTGCAACTCACTCGCGATGGTGGAACGAGTTGGACGAATGTCACACCCAAAGGGCTTCGGCCCGGCTTCGTGAACGCGATCGAGGTATCGCCCTTTGACGCCGGCACGGCATACATCACATACGACGGTTACAAGTGGAGCGACTGGTCGCCACAGATATACAAGACCACGGACTACGGTCGCTCATGGACAAAACTCGTGAACGGCATTCGCGACGGCGATCAGGTGCGCGTCGTGCGCGCAGACCCGGCGCGCAAGGGATTGCTCTTCGCTGGTACTGAAACCGGTGCGTACGTCTCATTCAACGAGGGACAGCACTGGGAAAGTCTGCAGGCGAACCTCCCCGCGGTTCCTGTCACTGACTTGCAGATCCACGACGGCGATCTCGTTGCGTCCACGGAGGGACGTGCATTCTGGATCATGGATGACATCTCGCCGCTGGAGCAGAGCGCAGAATCCGTCAGCGCAGCTGAATCGAAACTGTTCAATCCGCGAAAGGCATATCTCACGTCGTGGGGATCCGCGCGTGGCGGCGGTGATGCGGGAACGAATCCGCCCAGCGGCGCGATCATTGATTACGATCTGGCGGCCGGTACCGACTCGACGAAAGTAAAGCTCGACATCCTCGACGCTGCGCATGCGGTGATACGCAGCTTCACGAGCAGCGCGAAGCCGGGTGATCGCAACGGGAAGATTCCCGGTACACCGGGAATGCATCGCGTAATCTGGGATCTCCGCAGTGCAGCGCTCGATGCGCCGAAGGGAATCACTTTCTTCGGATCGACTGCAGGTTCAAGGGTCACCCCTGGCACTTATTCCGTGCAGCTCACGGTGAATGGCAAGACTTTCACTGAGCCGCTGGAAGTCGCGCAGGATCCGCGTATGCACATGACTACCGCGGAGCTGGCCGAGGAGAATCAGATCATGCACACGATAACCGATCGTGCCAGCATGATCTTCCAGGACGCAAAGCGACTGGCCGATGTACGTGATCAGGTGAAAACGATAGTCGCGCACGCGAGAGATCTTCCGGATAGCAGCAACGTCTCGACAACCGGCAAACGACTGGCGGCGCGTCTGGATTCACTCAACGTGGAACTCGTGCAGCCGCAGCACACCAACGGACAGGACATCATCGGATTCCCGAACGGCGTGGTGGACGACTGGCTGTATCTGGCTGGAAACATCGATGGATCGTACATGCCTGTCACCAATGGTGCGAAGCAGCGCCTTGCTGATCTGCAGCAGCAGTGGGCCGCAGTGCAGGCGCGCATCGATGACCTGCTCGGCGCTCAGGTAACAGCGTTCAACACGATGCTGCAGGGCAAGGCCGCCGTAATCGTGCCGCGACCGCAAGCAGGACCGAAGCCGTGACGGCGGGGGGGGGAGCCGGATTCTCAACAGATCCACCCCCTCGTACGATATGTATGGGACGCAATGAACCCGGACTGAGCCGGCCACCACGCACGCCCATGACCTGGGCTGGTCAGGGCTGCTCGGGGTTCGTCCTCGTTCGACGTTCCAGTGTCCAGACCACAACCCAAGGGGAGATTCGTAATGCAGATGCGCCCGTTCTTATTCAGCGCAGCAGTCTCACTACTAGCAGTCGGCGCCGCCGGCGCTCAACAGCCGCAGCGCCCGGGAACTCCCGGTGGCCGCGGTGGCCGCGGAGCACAGCCCGGCGCGCCGGGAGCAACTCCTGGCGGTGCCTTTGGTGCAAGACCCGACACCGGAGCCGCTGATACCCTGGGGGTGCCTGCGATTGAGAAGATCGTCACCACCCACCACACGACCAGTATCAACGGGAAGTCGATCACCTACACGGCCCACACCGGCACGATGGTATTGCGTGACGAGGATGGAAAGCCGAAGGCATCGGTCTTCTTCATCGCCTACACCAAGGACCAGGAAGACGCCGCCACTCGGCCGCTCACCTTCTTCTTCAATGGCGGTCCGGGATCGGCCTCCATCTGGCTCGACATGGGCATCATGAGCCCGATGCACCCCGAGATGGGTCCGAACGGCTCGCAGCCTGCTCCTCCGTACAACCTGGTGGAGAACCCCAACTCACCGCTCGACGTAACGGATCTCGTCCAGATCGACGCAATGAATACTGGCTACTCGCGACCAGCCAAGGGAGTGAAGGAAACCGACTTCACGGGCACCCAGAACGACATCGCCATGTTCGGTGAGTTCATCCGCGACTATCTCGACAAGTACAAGCGCTGGCAGTCGCCCAAGTATCTGTTCGGCGAGAGCTACGGAACGTTCCGTTCCGCCGGCCTGGCGGCGCACCTGCAGTCGGCCGAGGGCATCGAGCTGAACGGAGTCATGTTGCTCGGAACCGTGCTTGACCTGCAGTACATCGCGCAGTCACCATCGAACGACATCGCCTACTCGACGTTCCTCCCGACCTACACGGCGACAGCGTGGTTCCACAAGAAGCTTCCCCCCGACCTGCAGAGCCAGACCCTGCAGCAGGTGGTGCAGCAATCGCGCGACTACGCCTTTGGCGACTACATGACGGCGCTCGCAAAGGGCAACAAGCTCACGCTGGCCGAACGCACCGCTGTTGCGCAGAAGGTTGCGCGACTCGCCGGAGTGTCAGAACAGTTCGTGTTGAATACCAACCTTCGCATCGATGCCGGCACCTTCCGCACCGAGCTGCTGCGCGATCAGCGCGAGATGCTCGGCCGCTACGATAGCCGCATGATCGGCATCAACGGAAACGCGTCGAGCACGCGACAGGATTACGACCCGTCGGATGTTGCACCGACTGGCGCATTCATGTCCGCGTTCATGCACTACCTGCACGACGACCTCGGCTACTCCAGCAACCTGCAGTACTACATGGGCGGCCACAGCGGACGCTGGGACTGGGGCCCCGGTGGCTATGCCGGGTACCCCGGCACGGTCGAAGATCTGCGCACCGCGATGGCAAAGGATCCGTACCTTCACGTGATGGTCGGTGCTGGCTACTACGACACCGCGACGCCGTTCGCGAATGCAGAGTACAGCTTCGATCACCTTGGCTTCGACAAGACCTACAGCGATCGCGTCGAGTTCAAGTACTACGAGAGCGGCCACATGGCCTATCTCAATCAGGCATCGGCGAAGCAGCTGAAGGGTGATATTGCGCAGTTCATCGCTTCGACCAAGCATGGTGGAAAGGTCGTGCAATAGGCTGCATCTCACCCGGCCGTTACAGCACGGCTGACTGAGGCGATTCAACCAGAAAAATCCCCGCGTTCTCCGGAGCGCGGGGATTTTTTCGGGATCCGACGCACTGTCATACGTGTCGGTGTGGACGCGCTGGATCTGCCCACCGGCCCGCAGTCCGGAGGGCGGGGCTAGATTCATGAAAATTCATGGTTGGTCGCCTCCGTTTGCTCGAGGCGGTTTATCCTGGCCATTGCGCAAGGGCTGCAATGATTGCGGCGTTCTTCCGCAGTATGGCGCACGTAGCTTTGCTGGAAAGGGGGCATTCATGAAGGGCCGCACGGTGACGGTTGCAGCGATTGTTCTAGCGGCCGCGTGCGCGCGCGGTGTGCGATTCCCGGATTCCATTCCGCCGGTATCGGGGCCGACGCAAACCGCATTCTCGCTGCACTACATCGACGTTGTGAACGGAACCGGCGCATTAGCCGCGCCGCGCAAGTGTTACTACGTGAACTACACGGGCTGGTTCACGAACGGCATGAAATTCGACTCGTCGCGCGATACAATGCGAGACGGTCGTCCCAGATCGCCGCTGGCATTTCCGCAGGGCGCGCGACGTGTGATCGCCGGTTGGGATGCCGGCTTCGAGGGGATGCGTGTCGGCGGCCAGCGCAGGCTCATCATCCCATACCAGCTCGCGTATGGAGAGCTCGGGCGCCCGCCGGGAATCCCGCCGAGGGCGACGCTGATTTTCGATGTGGAGCTGATGGGAATCGCCGACACCGTGATGCACGCCGATGTGCCATCGCCGAGGCCGGCGATCGCGCCGCCGCCAAGATGTCCGGACTGGAGCGTCGTTCACGACGCGCACGGAGCGACGCGGAATTGACCTCTTTCTGTCAGCCGCGGCCAAGCGCTTCCCGCCCGGGCCCGCGGTTGCAACAAACGGGATACTTTATCCGTTATTCCTGTATGATTAACGAGCCGCTCATACCAATGGTGGCCTTGTGGCCTGCGGCAGCAGCTCCGCCCGACCAACTCACACGCGAGTGATCTGGATGCATCACCAAAAGTCCCGCTTCAATATCCGTGGCATCCTGGCGCTGGCGAGCATCGTCGCGCTGACTGCCGCTCCAACTCGAACCGCTTTCGCCCAGGGCAAGGCGGCGCCCGTCTTCCAGGACGGATTGGCCCAGATCGTACCCGCATTCCAGGACTCGACCACCTGGATTCACCAGGAGCTCTGGGTCGAGACCGGCTTCGACACCGACGGTGACGGCAAGCCGGACCGCATGCACGTCGACGTCACGCGGCAACGCCAAACCGATACAGAAGGACTGAAGGTCTCGGTAGTCTATGAATCCAGTCCCTACTTCTCTGGAACCTCCGGCCCTCGGCAGAACCTGTGGGACGTGAAGCAGGAAGTTGGAGCGACTCCAACCCAGCGAGTGCATCAGCCGGAAATTCCATTCAAGGCTGTGAATCCCCGAATCTCGAACGACCTCATCAATGAATGGGTCCCGCGCGGATTCGCGGTAGTGCACTCGGAAGCGCCTGGAACGGGTCTCTCGCAGGGATGCCCAACTGTTGGAGACGTCCCCGAACGAATGGCGCCAAAGGCGGTAGTTGACTGGTTGAATGGCCGCGCGAAGGGATTCACGACCGAGACAGGTGACGAAGAAGTGAAGGCGACCTGGTCGACCGGCAAGGTTGGCATGATCGGGACGTCGTACAACGGCACACTCCCGCTTGCCGCAGCGACTACTGGAGTGAAGGGACTCGAGGTTGTGATTCCGGTTTCACCCAACACTTCGTACTACCACTATTACCGCACGAATGGATTGGTGCGTCACCCGGGCGGGTGGCTCGGCGAGGACATCGATTTTCTCTACGACTTCATTCACAGCGGCGATCCCGCGAAGCGCGCGTACTGCAACGCTACGTATCGCGACGGACTCTTCGCCGCGGCCGGCGGACGCGATCGGGCAACGGGTGACTTCAATGAGTTCTGGAACAAGCGCGACCTTCTGAATTTTGTCGGCGGCATAAAGGCCGCCGTTCTGCTCGCGCACGGATTCAACGACTGGAACGTCGTGCCAGAGCACAGCATTCGCATCTACAACAAGATGAAAGCCGACGGACTACCGGTTTCCATATACCTGCATCAGGGTGGACACGGTGGCAATCCGCCCGCGGACATGGTGAATCGTTGGTTCAGTCACTATCTGTACGGCGTCGACAACGGCGTCCAGACGGCACCGCCAGTCTGGATCGTACATGAAGAGGCAGCGCAAGCAGCGCAGGCAAAAGCCGAAGCGGAACGTCTAGCTGCGGGGCCGCCCGCCGACAGTCTCGCAGTGCGACGCGCCCGTCGCGGCGGACCGCGACCACCGCGAACGCCGCCAACTCCCTATGCATCGTTCCCGGTACCCGGCTCGATGCCTGTCGTGATGTACGCTGTTGGCGATGGTAATTCTGTTGGAAGCCTGAGTACAACGCGTCAGAAAACGCAGAGCAGGCAGACTCTCGTCGATGACGTCTCGTTCAGCGGCAGTGCGCTCGCGACAGCGGGACAATCCCCACACAGACTACTCTTTGCCACAGGCGTACTGACCGACACGGTTCACATCTCCGGCACGTCGCGCATCACTCTGCGCCTGGCGTCGAGCAAGCCTGCGGCCAACCTCACCGTGTGGCTCGTGCAACTTCCCTTCGATTCAACCACGATCGGTACGTCGATCCAGGAAGGCCTCATCACGCGTGGCTGGGCCGACCCGGAGAACTACCGGTCGCTCACGCACGGCGGCAATTACGATTCCGAAATTCCCGGAGAGAAGCTCGTCCCCGGCAAGTTCTACAACATGACATTCGATATCGAGCCTGATGACGAGATAGTTCCCGCAGGCAAACGAATCGGCGTGATGATCATGTCCAGCGATCGTGAGTTCACGCTCTGGCCACAGCCCGGCACGGAGTTGACGGTTGATCTGGGCGGAAGCTCATTCACGCTGCCGATAGTTGGAGGCGCAACAGCGCTGAGGAGCGCAGGAGCCATCAAGTAGCGCAGTACTGTTGCTGGACGCGCAAACGGCCATCCAATCGGATGGCCGTTTGCTTTCTCGCATGTCACTGCGAAACGTTTCCTGCGTCGCTTCTAGTGAACCAGATCTGAGCGAACCAGATAGACGTTACCACCGCGGTCAGACTGACCGCCAATGAACGCCACGCCGTCGGTGCCCCAGCGAACCAGATGCTGTCTGGGAGCTTCTGGGCCCGGGACAGCCACACTTCCGACGAGCGTGTCCGCGCTCACGTCCAGCGCATCGAGCGTCAATCTGTCGGTGATTGCATACAGAGTTTTTCCGTCGCGGCCGGGAGCGATTGAATACAGCGTGGACGGGAACCACGTCGATCGTACGGCTTGACTGCCCGTGGCTGGATTATATAGAGGGCCTCCCAGCGAATAGACAATTCCGTTCAGATAGGCTATTTCGGTATTCAGAGTCGGGCCGTACACGAAGTGTGGCGGACTCGCTGTCGCCCCCGATGCATCGACAGTGATGTCGTGCACTTGCCCGGAAATGTATGTGTAGAATGCTGTGGCCGAAGCACCAGATACGAGGGGACCCAGCGTCGGATAATTTGCATCGGACGCTACCTGCGGTCTCATCAGGGAGTCGTCGTAGATCGCAACGCCATTCCCCCCGGATTGCACGCCCGGGAGACAGCTTTGCTCCAAAGCCAAAGTGTGAGCACTTCCCGGAACGACGACGCCATAGTACGCATGCGGCGAGCACTGAGGTCGTTTAGTCATTGGTATTGTGAGGTCAACTGTCGCCGTTGCGAGCGTGATGCGACGTACCGCCGAGTCCGGGGCTGAATTGAAATAGAGGAACTGGCCATCGTCGGAAACTGCGAGCATTGACGGTGTTCCGCCCGCCGGTACTGACCAGAGCACTCGACCCGTGGCGCCATCGAGTGCGACTATGGAATTCGGATTCACCGGATCGGAACGATCCTCTCCCGCATAGACCACTGACCGGATTGGATCGCCCGCCAGGACAGTCGCAGATGTTGGCGTTATGATTTCTGCCGCGAGCTGTCGCGCTGCCGGAGTCACCGTGAATGGAAGCGTGGTCGATGTTCCGCCGCCGGGTGGCGGATTGACGACAGCAATCTGGATGACACCAGGCCCGGCGACATCAAGTGGATCGATCGGGACGCTTACCCTGGTTGGTGATGTCGTCCCTGTTGCCCCTCGCAGGATTCCATTCAGCGACACCATTGTGCCCTGGTCGAATCCCGTGCCCGTTATCGCGATGCTGTATATCTCGGCGCCGGCAGACACAGTATTGGGAGAGATAGCAGCAATCGTGGGCGCGGCGCGACCTACTTTGACTGGGTAATAATACGTGCCGCCACCGGGGCCTGGATTTGTAACAAGAATGTTGAACGTCCTTGGAGAGGACACGAGTTGCGGCGGCAGATCCACCTGTAGCTGCGTCGAGCTGACCAGAACAGACTGTAGCTGCTGCGCGTCGACCGAGACTACAGAGCCCGGCGTGAAGCTCGACCCATTGATCGTCAGCGTTGCGTCGGTGTTGCTGACGAGAACTATCGCCGGGTCCACGCCGGAGATGTGCGGAGCAGGGTTGAGCGGCGGCCCCCGGTATGCGCTGGCAAAAACCCACGTTCCAAACGAAACGGATTGTCCGCGATCATCGATCCCGGTAAACTCGACAGTCACACTGCCGTTGGCACTTATTGTCCCGCGGTCAGGAGTCGGTGAATCCGAGTAGTAAATGGCAAAGGTCGAGTCGCTCGTCAGAATCCCCGATGCGAAATACGTCTGGGATGGCTGGTCTTCGTGCGGCGCGTCGAGCGGGCTGGTGCCAGATTCGTAGAGATGAAACGCAATGACACCGTCCGACTGCCGAGTGGCTGTTGCGCTATCGGCCCACGACCGGTAGACCTGAATCGGATCCGAATAATACACAGCCGGTATGCGTTTGCCGGATACCGACGTGAGCTCCAGCGTGAATGTAGCAGCGGGAGTGCGACGGCCCGGACCAGCGATCGAATCGCTGGAACAACTTAGCGCTACGCTCGCTGCTAGTACGAGCGTCACTTTTCCCAAACGGCGAGGATGCATGATATTTGTCGAGGAGGCGCGAATAATCTGGCACTCCAGTCGATCCTTGTCCACCAGCGTAGATGCCTGACGCCTGCCACGAGCGAGACGCGTTGGTCCCAGCGCCATCGCGCTTGCTGACGAATCGAATCCGCCGAACGGGAGCACATCGACCTGGCCGAGCAGATACGTGGTTCGACGATTGACAAGTTGCTTCCTCGACCACTGTATCCGTATGAAGACGCGGAAGCCAACAAACGACTCGAGCTCTGGGTTGAGCTCGCTGACGGCACAGCTCTGCCCGAAAGCGAGGACGGTCGTGCAGCATCCTGTGAGCATACCGAACGAGTCGTGATGCAGCGAATCCAAAGCAGACAGCTCTCCGCCACCGGCGTCCCGCCGGACGTCACGCCACAGTTATTGAGATGGCTGCTCGACGCTGGCGTCGACGAGTTCACGTTGACTGTCATGGGGATTCACGGCGAGACAGCCGCGCATGCGGACGCGTTTGAAGATGCAATCGAGCCGTTCGTACTCGGGCTTGCACGTCGCAGAGTACTTGTCGATGCCGATGGCCAGGGCTCGACGCGTGAGGTACGCATCTTTGCTTTCAATCACGCAAGCCTGGAAGCGCTGCTACCCTTCCTTGCCAGCGGCCTGTTTTACAACGCGCCGAGCCCCGATGGATGGCTGGAGGATTTCGCTTTCTACCGAGCCGGTGATCTCGTGCTCGGCGTCGTAACTCATCTCCAGGAAGGGACGCTGCGATTGACGGAGGTTGAGCATCGAGCTGTCGCGAGAATGGGCATTACGTCGACGAAGTCAGATGAATGGATCGGCTATTGACCGCGTAAGGTGGTACGGGGAAACGAAGGAAAGCGTATCCGGCTGGGGACTTGTGAGCGATCATCAGGCAATTATCTCATTCAGGCCTTCCACCACCCTCATCATCTCTTCTGGTGACGCGCGCGCGATACGTCGCCCAATGCGCTCGGTCGAAAGGGTGCGAATCTGGCTGATCTTTGCCCATGAACGTTTCGGTAAATTCCTGGCCGTTATTTCCTGGGTTAGTGGAAAGCCGGCGCGCGGCTCCTGACTCGTGAGGGCAACCGCGATCACGGTTCCGGATCGCGCGTTGAATACATCCTGACTCAGGATCAGCACGGGACGGCGCCCAGATTGTTCGTGCGCGCGCGTTGGGTCCAGATCCGCCCATCGCACGTCACCTCTCAATATTTCGGCCATTCGATCCCCTCGGCGCCGAGGTCCTTCTCAGCCAGCAGACGCTCCTCAGCCGGATCGAGCATCGCGCACTCCCGTATCAGGCGTGTTCGGGCCCGTCGCGAGAGGCTTTCACTCACTGCGGCCTCAATTGCCTGGCTTCTGTTGGGATACGCACCGCCGGCGACAAGTTCGTCTACATCATCCAGAAGCTGGCGATCGAGCGTTACCGCTACTTTTTGTTTTGGCACGTGGCACCTCGTGGTATGACAAATTATCATACCAGAGCCCCGGGTGCCAGAGAAGACTTCTGCGCCATGCCAACATCATAAAGCTGGCGCGCACCGAGAGCGTGGTACAAATCCGCTGCCTTTGGTCGATTTGTCGCGAAAGTGATGAATGCTATCCCCGCCCACGGCGGACCACTTTTCGAGCGACCTTTTTTGTCGTTGTTTTGCGAGCAGTACTCGTGACCTTCGACTTCTCAGACTGGTCCAACAGATCCACTTGCGCAACGAGTCGTTTTGGCGCGGTCAATCTGTACGCGTCGAGCAGCAACCCCTCCAACGTCTCCCAGTCGACCGATCCTCCATCCAGCCACACGCCCACCCATCCTCGCGGTCCAACATACGGCGGCTTGAAGTAACGTTTCGGTTCCGCGTGAAGCAGCAAGTCCTGCGTAACCGGTTTTGCCTTGCACCAAACGCCCTCGCGGCCGGCGCTGTGATGGCTTTCTGGAGATGCGTGGATCGCGAAGATCTTGTTCCTCACGCGAAATGTGAGCTCTCCCCATGCCGCGACTTCGTGCGCGTCGGGGAACGCGAGACAGTGGTCGCGTAGCCGCTTTACGGGATCCCTGGGCGCCATGGTCAGCGATACGCTGTCGTTATCGACTGCACGCGGCTCCCATGACGCGCAAGAAGATAGTTGACGAAATCTCCGACTATCGGACTCGGCCGACGCGATCCGCGCGTGATCACGCGACCGCTCAGTATCGCGGACTGCGCGTCCCACTCGACGTTGAGCGCACCGCGCGCGGAGTCCGCGCTGTGCAGTTTCATCCAGCCGGGTTGGCGGCCAGGTTGTTTCTCGCTCGTAACCTGAAGACCGTACTTGTCGATTCGCTTGTCGTTCGCAATTGCCTCACGAAGACTTCCGCCCTTGGAGCAGAGTACCTGAACCAGAATCTGCATCTGAATCCTCCAGTGATCAGCGTCATCCGCGCGAATGCATGAATGACTAATGGGTGACGCACAGACTCCAACATCCTCACGCAGGCGAGGATCGCTGTTCTCTTCAGGCGCAACTCACGTCCGGAAGTCCCGCAGCATCAGATGGATTCCCGATTTCGCGGGAATGACGTGAGCGGCAGCTCCAGCATCAGTCGCGAGATACTCGGCTCACTCGTGTAATACAGTCGCAACCTGTCCAGAATTACGGGCCTGGTTATGCGCACCGCAAGAAGTGCGTCGAGAGCTTCACGGGTCAGAGTCTTGTAAAGGTTGAGCGTGACGTGCGGCGAGAACGCGAATCGCGGTCGTGCAAAGTGCAGTCCGCTGGCGCCGATACGGTCGTGAAGCTCCCGGATTGGCCCGTGTGGCGAGACCGGGAGCACAACGATCTCGGTGGCCGGAAAACGCTCGGGACGCTCGAGCATCAGCTCGATGGGCGCCGTGGAGCTCGTTATCGGCTCGAGCCGCTCGCGCATCTCCGCCACCGATGTGTCCGCAGCCAGAGGCCCGAGTCCGGACGATCCCGCCAGTGTCAGATGAGGCCTGTGGGACCGCGCCAGCTTGGGATCGTGGCGCTCGGCGATGGCCTGGATCTCGTCGGCGACCGGTCCTGAAAGCTCGCCGAGTATGAAGATGCCGGACGGAGTAGCCACGCGAGGAAGATACTATCTTATGGCAATGCTCAATATCGACCTCACGGGCAAGCGTGCCCTCGTTGCTGGCGTGGCCGACGATGGTGGATTCGGCTTCGCGATCGCGAAGTGCCTTGCCGAAGCCGGCGCAACAGTCTGTGTCGGGACCTGGCCGCCCGCGCTGAACATCTTCATGAACCTGCTCGAACGCGGCAAGATGGCCGACTCGCTGAAGATGAACGACGGCTCGACTTTCAGCTTCGAGCGCATTTATCCGCTGGACGCCGCGTACGACACGCTGGCCGACGCACCCGAAAACGTCCAGGCGAATAAGCGCTACAAGGAGACTGGCGACTTTTCCATCGAAGGGCTCGCCGGCCGCCTCGTGTCGGATTTCGGCGACAAGCCGCTCGATATCGTGGTCCACTCGCTCGCCAACGGGCCCGAGGTCAAGAAGCCGCTCCTCGATACGAGCCGGGCCGGCTACCTCTCGGCAGTCAGCGTGAGCGCGTACTCGATGATCTCGCTCGCATCCAAACTGGCGCCTTTGATGCGCGATAATGGCTCGTTTCTGTCGCTAACTTACATGGCTTCCGAGCGCGCGGTCCCGGGATATGGCGGCGGAATGTCATCAGCGAAAGCCGCGCTGGAGAGCGACACGCGTGTGCTGGCGTACGAAATCGGCCGGCGATACGGGCATCGCGTCAACACGATCTCGGCAGGTCCGTATGCGTCGCGAGCTGCGAGCGCGATCGGGATTATCGAGAGGATGGTGGAGTACTGCGAGCAGAATTCGCCGCTGCCGCAGAAGCTGGCGGCTGAGGAAGTGGGCTACGCGGCGGCGTTTATGTGTTGCCCCCTGGCGAGCGGGATTACAGGAACCACTTTATACGTAGACAAGGGATACCACGCGATGGGTATGGCCGTGGCACTAGGTAGCTCATAACCCTCCAGGAGTCACCATGCGGAAGCACCTCTTCAGTGTTGCGGCAGTTCTCGTCGCTGGTTGCGCGTCGGCGTCCTCCAACATGGCCTTGCGCTTCGGGCCCACCGTTGCCCTGCGGCCGAGTATTCAAACCGTCACAGAAGGACGCAATGCAACTTTCACTGTTCGGTTGAACTTGCCGCAGCAGGCCTACGTCGCTGCCATCGAGGTGTATCCCAACCAAACCGCGGTGCCGCTTGGGACGGCCGGCAAGCTGAGCGGCACCAGTATGCTGGCGAGCGGAAGTCAAACTGTGGCCTTCCGAACGCTTCCGTCGACCGTGGCGTATAGCGCACCCAACTGGACCTCGACGGACTGGACACGTTGCCACACGAACCCTCGTCATGCAGGCTGTGACCAGCAAGGCTATATCGTGATCGTCGCGAGCGAGACATCGTTCAGCCCGAGTGGCATCGCTGACAACATGGCAACCGTCGATCTTCGCGGGAGCAATGCGGACGTAGTGCAGCGTATTGGCGATGCAGTTGCCAACGCTACCGGCGCGGCATGGGGAGCAGCGGCTGGAAACATATCCGTGATGTTGTCGCCGTTCTGATTTCTCGATCGGTAGCGCTCCGGAAGAGTCTCGTAGTGCAGCCTGTAAGTAAGGAAACTCGATGACCCTGCTCAGCGGCGCCGCTTTGCCTCGCGTTCGCCTGCTTGCCCCGCTGCTCGCGACGCTGCTCGCATACGCCTGCATGCCGGCGCCGACGATGACGCCAGTACCGTTACCGGGATCGGCGACTGCTGATTCCTGTCATGCCGGCGGTCCGCATACGTCGGTCAAGCCTTACGCGGAAGTCATCCCAAAGACCGCAAAGACTCGCTCAGGGCTATTCACGACACACCGAGTGGGTGACACGCTCTACTTCGAGATACCACAGAAAGAGCTCAACCGCGACATGCTCCTCGTCGGGCGTTATGCGCGCACCGCGGCTGTGGACGCCAATAATCCGTTTGGCGCGTACGGGGGCGACGAGTTCGGCGAGCGTACACTCAGGTGGGAGCGATCTGGTAATCACATAATCCTGCGATCACCATCGTTCGCGATAATGGCTGACACATCGCTCCCGATCTACCGCGCGGTGCAGACGGGGAGTTACGCTCCGATAATCGCCGTCTTCGACATTGCTGCCTACGGTCCGGATAGCGCGGCGGTAATAGACGTGACGCGCCTGTACACAACAGACGTCCCCGAATTCTCCGCGATACGCGGCCAGATCGACGAGAAGCGCTCGTACGTCGAGAGCGCCATCGCATTCCCGGACAATGTCGAGATCGAAGCGACCCAGACGGGCACTCCGCAACCTGGCGCGGACGGCGGGTTGCCAAGTCCCGATCGTCCGACCGCCATAAGTGTGCTCGCGCACTGGAGCATGGTGCGCCTGCCCGCAATTCCGATGACACCGCGACTCGCGGATGATCGCATCGGATTTCTGAGCGTCACGCGAACCGATTACGGCACCGACCAGTATCGATCCGTCGAGCGCGAATACATCAATCGCTGGCGTCTCGTGAAGAAGGACCCGACCGCCGCTGTGTCGGATCCTATCAAACCGATAGTCTATTACATCGATCCCGCGACGCCGGAACAGTGGAAGCCATGGATTCGGAAGGCCGTGCTCGATTGGCAGCCAGCTCTTGCGGCCGCAGGATTCAGCAACGCGATCATACCGATGGATCCACCGACGGATGATCCAGACTGGTCGCCGGATGACGTGCGGCACACTGTAATTCGCTGGCTTCCATCTACCGTCGAGAACGCGGTCGGTCCGCATGTCGCGGATCCCCGGACGGGTGAGATTCTGAACGGTTCCATCAAGGTGTTTCACAACGTCCTCAACCTTACGCGTGACTGGTACTTCACGCAGGTCGCGCCCCTCGACCCGCGCGCGCAGCACTGGCCAATGCCGGATTCGCTGATGGGCCGAACTCTCGAGTTCGTTGTGGCGCACGAGATCGGTCACACCCTTGGCCTGTCACACAACTTCAAGGCGAGCTCGATGTATCCCGCAGACTCGGTGCGCTCACGCACGTGGGTTCACCGCATGGGCCACACGCCGAGCATCATGGATTACGCGCGCTTCAACTATGTTGCGCAGCCGAGTGATTCGATCGACGTTGACGATCTCATTCCGCGTGTCGGTCCGTACGACAGATTCGCAATCATGTGGGGATACACGCCGCTTCCCAACCACGCGACACCCGACGCCGAGCGTCCCGCTCTCGATTCGATCGCGCGCATGCAGGACAGTGTCCCGTGGTATCGATTCGGGAATCTCACCGAGACGCGCGCGGACGACCCCGATCCGGGTGACGAAGCCGAAGCGGTGGGCGACGCTGACGCTGTTAAATCCAGTGGGTATGGATTGAAGAACATCGAGCGGATCATGCCGATGCTACTGCGCGTCACGCAGAGACCGGGCGAGGACAATTCGGATCTCGAAGAGATTTACGACAGACTCGTAGCGCAGTGGTCCGACGAGATGGATCACGTTGCGAATATCGTCGGTGGTGCCACGGCCCACATCAAGTACGGTGCGCAGGCGGGCCCCGTCTTCACGCCGGTCTCGCGTGAGCGACAGGTAGCGGCGGTGCAATTCCTGAACGAGCACGTATTCCACACACCCACGTTCTTTCTCGACAAGGCAGTAACCAGCCGCATCGAAGCCAACGGATCGTTGGCGCGAATCAACAATGCACAGGCGCGCGTCCTGCGCACCTTGTTGGAGGACCCGCGGCTCCGCCGCATGATCGAGACATCTGCGCGTGGAGGGGACAGCTACACGGTTTCCGATCTGCTTTCCAGTTTGAGCCACGGAATCTGGACGGAACTGGATGATCGGAGTGTTGCAATCGACACGTACCGTCGCAGTCTCCAGCGCGCCTATCTCGATCAACTCGGCGCCAAGATCAACGGGACGCGGAGCGAGGGATTCAGCATCATCCTCTCACCATCGCGTGTGCCCAATCCCCGCCGTCAGGCCCCGGAGCCCGGGCCAGCGACGATGGTGGATGCGAAGGCCGCCATGCGCGCGGAGCTGGTTGTGCTGCAGAATGAGATCGGGTCAGCGATTCCCAGGGCCGCCGATACCACGACGCGCGCGCATCTTGAAGATTGCCGCGTTACCATCGCTCGGATTCTGGACCCGAATAAGTAATCGTCAGATCGCCGGAATGATCGTCATCATTCGGCATGCGACGGTGTTACTGAACGATGACGTTCTGGTCCAGTTTCACTGTACCCGAATTCGTATCCGTCGTCCCAACCTGGCCATCAGTGACTACGTACCTGACTATGACGCGAACGGTGCCGGTTGGCAAGTTGTGTGACGTCGCGGTGTACGCGTAGTTCGGTCCGCCCTGCATGACTGCACATGTGCCAGCGCCGGGGCCCGGTACGGTGCTGATGATCCGCACCGTGAGTGTCCTGCCGGCAAGCTGATCATCCGCCGAGATTGACGTCGCGCATGGCGGATCGGGAGCCACGACTATGCCGGTCACAACCACCGTCCCCACTCCGCCGGCCACTGCAACCGGCGGAAGCGACTGAGCCTCCGCGGCGGTGACACTCTGCACACTGAACTCGGGTGCAAGCCGAGGGGCAGTAATCCCGGAATCCGAGCAGGCCGCGACGAGTGCAGTCACGAGAAGGATCAGGCTCGTCCCTGTGCGCAACGAAGATAAATCGATCAACGATTTATTTCTCATGCTCGGACTCGGCGTTGAGTACATCTCAATTATCGCACGGCTCACATCGCGGTAGTGCGTCTGATGTGGCAGGATGTAGATTTTCTGCCGCGAACGATTGGAAAATGGCGATAGGATTCCGGCTTCCGCCGGAATGACGGCGGTGCGGGTGCCGCGCCGACCGCCTACGCGTCCTTGTCGCGGCGGATTGGGACGCGTTTCCCCTTGATGTGCGTTGCGCGCAACGTGTTTACGATGTCGTCGGCGATCTCCTCGGGGACTTCGACCAGCGAGTGCCGGTCGAAGATCTCGATGGCGCCTATCGCGTCGGCGTCGATCTGCAGCTCGTTTGCGATTGCGCCAACGATGTCGCCTGGGCGGATCTTGGCCTTGCGGCCTGCTCCGATGTAGATCTTGGCGACCTCCCACTGCGGCTTCCGCTTGCTACCCGCAACGGTACGCGGTGGCTTGCCTTCGCGCTTGGGCCGGTCCTGCGGAATTGACACGCGCTGCACTGGAATCTCTTCTTCGGCTTCCTGCCTGTCGTTGCCGCTTGCTTCATGCGCCATCTTTACCGCGGCGGCGGCCACGTCCATCACATCGTGATCACCATCCGCGAGCGATTCCACGACACCGCGATACTCATCGAGCTCGCCAGCGATGAGAATCTCCTCCAGCGTTGCGCGGGTCAGCTCGACGCGTCGCAGACGCATGTCGGCGACCGTCGGAACGGTTGCCATCTCGATCTTCTGCTTGGTGATGTTCTCGATGTTGCGAAGGAATCTGTGCTCGCGCGGTTCAGCGAGTGTGATCGCAACTCCTTCGCGTCCTGCTCGTCCCGTGCGACCTATGCGATGCACGTATGCGTCCGGCGAGGTCGGCACGTCGTAGTTGAAAACGTGCGACAGGTGCCCGATGTCCAGTCCGCGAGCCGCGACGTCTGTCGCGACGAGCAGGTCGGCGGTGTTGGCGCGGAACTTCTTCATCACGCGGTCGCGTTGTTCCTGCGACATGCCGCCGTGCAATGCCTCTGCACGATGGCCGTGGGCGTTGAGAGTCTCGGTGAGCTGATCGACCTCGGTACGTGTGCGGCAGAACACGAGCGCGGACTTGGGGCTTTCCATGTCGAGCACGCGGCCGAGGGTCGCCATCTTGTGTACGCGTGGCACGATGTAGGCGATCTGACGAACGCGCGGAACGGAGCCGGCCTTGGTCTTGTCGCGAGCGATGGTCACTCGCACCGGATTCTTGAGATGCTTGTTGGCGATCGCCGCGATGCGAGGTGCAATCGTCGCGGAGAACAGAGCCGTCTGTCGATCGGATGGCGTCTCGTTCAGGATTGCCTCGAGATCTTCGGCGAATCCCATGTCGAGCATCTCGTCCGCTTCGTCCAGAATTACGGTGCGAACCGCGCCGAGCTGCAGCGACTTGCGGCGGATGTGATCGAGCGCTCGGCCTGGTGTCGCGACGACAATGTCGACTCCGCGCTTGAGTGCCTTGAGCTGTTGCGCCATCGCCGCGCCGCCGTAGACCGGCAGCACCGTCACGCCCATTGCCTTTCCGTACTTGTGTATGGCTTCTGCGACCTGCATCGCGAGCTCGCGCGTCGGTGCGAGGATCAGAGCATATGGACCGCTTCCCTTGCCCCGGTGCGAGTCATGCAGGCGCTGGAGGATGGGGAGGGAGAATGCCGCGGTCTTTCCGGTGCCAGTTGCCGCCTGGCCGAGTACATCGCGACCTGCGATGAGGGCGGGTATGGTTTCGGTCTGGATCGGGGTCGGCTCTTCGTAACCAAGGGCCGTGAGTGCCTCGAGAATGGACGGGTCGAGGCCAAGACTGGCGAAACCGGACGGCGATTCCTCAAGTTCGGTGTTGTCTTCAGACCTGTTTACAGATGTATCAGTCGCGCGTGTGGGCATCCTTCAATCTAAACCTGACAGTTGACTGTAACTCTCCGCGACATATTCTCCACCGCCATGCACCCTTCCGAATCACTGACCTATTGGCTTCTGCAGGCGCTGTCGTCGCTCTTTCTTGCGATCCTGTTTCTGCAATCCGGGATCGACAAGATCGTGGATCGCCGAGGGAACCTCGATTTCCTGACCGGGCACTTCGCCAAGAGCCCTCTGGCAAAGACTGTGGGCCCGATGTTTCTCACGATCACGATCCTGGAGACACTATCCGGGATCTTGAGTGGAATCGGGTGCCTGTTCATCGTCTTCAGGCACGATCCGACCGTGGCGTTCTTCGGTGCCGTGCTGTCGGCGATTGCGCTCTGCGCCCTGTTCTTCGGCCAGAGGGTGGGCAAGGATTACGCCGGAGCGGCGGCGCTGGTGCCGTATTTCATCCTGGCGCTGGCGGCAATCTGGCTGACCGGGACGGTGCATTTAGTAACGATTTGACACTAATGCTGCGCATCGTATTTGGGATTGCGGCACTGGTATGCGTACCGCGCGTAGCACAGGCCGTTCCTGCGCTCACCGAACAGTCGCCAGTTGCCCACGTCGCGCAAGCAGATTCAGCCAACAACACCGTCGTAATCCTGCTCGGCACCGGCATGCCGAGGCCGGATCCGGAAGCGTCCGGGCCAGCCACGGCAGTGGTCGTCGGATCCCGCGTGTATCTGTTCGATGCCGGCCCCGGTGTCATGCGCCGGCTGGCTGCTGCGAAATTGCCGATAAACGGCGTGACGGCGCTCTTCATCACGCATCTTC
>DATBNQ010000072.1:0-90171 GCA_036554185.1 Gemmatimonadaceae bacterium
ATTGACACAGATCTATCTCGATCGACTCGCGCGGTTCAATCCCAAGCTTCGTTGCGTCATCACATTGACGCGAGATGCCGCGCTAGCGCAGGCTGCGCAGGCAGACACGGAGATCGCCGCCGGCAGGTATCGCGGCCCGCTACACGGGGTTCCCTATGGAGTGAAGGATTTGCTTGATACCGCTGGCATTCCCACTACTTACGGCGCGGAGCCATTCCGGGACCGCGTGCCGACCGCTGATTCTGCCGTCGTGGCGAGGTTGCGAGCAGCGGGAGGCGTCCTCGTCGCGAAGCTGAGCATGGGCGCACTCGCTCTGAATGACATCTGGTTCGGCGGTCAGACTATGAATCCGTGGCTGCTCGAAGAGGGAGCATCCGGATCCAGCGCCGGACCCGGCGCGGCAACTTCCGCGGGTCTGGTTGGATTCTCAGTTGGGAGCGAGACGGGTGGAAGCATCATCAGCCCCAGCATGCGTTGCGGCATCACTGGTTTGCGGCCCACGTACGGGCGGGTGCCGCGTACAGGTGCAATGACGCTGTGCTGGTCGCTCGACAAGCTGGGTCCGATGACTCGCAGTGTGGAAGATGCGATGCTCGTGCTCGAGGCAATCACCGGCCCTGATGCAGGTGATGTCGCGAGCGTTCCGAGCCATCTCGAATTCGATGCAAACACTCCGGTGAAGGGACTTCGTGTCGGCTATGTCCCTGCATGGATGAAGGAAGCGCCCGCCACCGATGTTGACCGCTCCACTCTCGACTCGATGGGCAAGCTCGGCATGGTCCTGACGCCGATCACCCTTCCCGACTGGCCCTATGACTCTCTCAACTTGATGCTTTTCGCCGAGGCCGCAGCGGCTTTCGAAGAACTCACACTCACGGGGCGAGCGGGGGAGCTCAAGGCCCAGGTGCCCGACGCGTGGCCAAATCAATTCCGCGAAGCACGTTTCCTTTCCGCCGTCGATTTCGTTCAAGCTGATCGGCTACGGCGCAAGGTTGCCGCCGAGATGGCACGCGTGATGTCGCAGGTGGATCTCCTGCTCGTGCCGTCGCTGCGTGACGAGATGTTGGTGATATCGAACAACACGGGACATCCGTCGCTGACATTGCGCACGGGCTTCGTGCACGTTTCCGAAGCGCGCAGCGACTGGGCACCCGACCCGACTCACCCGCTTCCACGGTTCTCGCCGCCGCGCAGAGTCCCGCACGGTGTCACACTCATCGGGAGACTCTTCGATGAAGGCACGCTCGCGCGCGCCGGACTTGCGCTGGAGCGTTCACTCAACGTTGTGGGAGAGCGGCCGCCGGGATTCTGACCGGTATTGCCTCTGAACGAACAACGTGCTCATGATATCGGCGGCCGTGATGTCGGCCGGCGTCAGCGGCGACGATGTCGCCGCGACAGGACAGGGGACGCTGGCAGCGAGGCGGCGGCGAGAAGGGGCTGCGCGAGAAGTCCCTCGGCGGCTGCGAAGAACTCCGCGATGTCTAGTTCGGGCTCAATGAGCGACTGCACCGCGCAGCCCTTGATGAAGCCCACGGCAACCGCCGCCAACCCCTCAGCCGTGACGCCCGGGAACCGGGCCGCGTCCGCTTCAAGGACGGCGGCCGCCATCGGACGGAACGCCTCTCTGTAGCGATCCAGTTCCTGCTTCATCCGCACGCCAATGGCCGGATCCCACAGCCCGGCACTCCAGAACTCGAAGAAGAGTCGGATCCGCAATGGCTCCGCCGTGAGGCGCGCCATCTCCTGACGCAGCAGCGCCAGCAGCCGCTCGCCTGGCGCCTTGATAGCTGCGACCTCCGGGCCGATACGGAGGGCAGTCGTAGTCTCCAGCACCCACGTGAGCACCTCGATCACCAGGTGCTCCTTGCTCCCGAAGTGAAAGAGCACGAGTCCTGGACTCAGCTCGGCGCGCTCGGCGACGTCCCTGATCGTGATTGCCCGGAGTCCCGCCTCGGCCGCGAGCTCGTAAGCGGCCACGCGGATCTGCTCGCGCCGGACCTCCTCGTTCGCTTTAGTGCCGGGCACTGCCGGGCTCAGTGGATCGTCTGCTGGTTTGTCTATTGACCATGCGTTCAATGTAGACTAGCGTTCTCATTGAACGCAAGTTCAATGACAGCGGACCGGCCGGACGCCCGCCTTTCACTCCCCCATCAGCGGCGTTGCGCCGCCTTTATCTCGTGCTTGTTCCCAAGCTCATCACCACACTCAAAACTTACGACCGCGAGCAGTTCCTCGGCGATCTTACCGCCGGCGTCATTGTCGGAGTAGTTGCACTCCCGCTTGCCATCGCCTTCGCCATCGCCAGCGGTGTCACACCAGACCGTGGACTGTGGACCGCCATCGTCGCCGGCTTTCTCATCAGCGCCCTCGGAGGCTCGCGCGTCCAGATCGGCGGGCCCACGGGCGCGTTCGTCGTCATCGTATATGGCATAGTGCAGAAGTATGGCATCGACGGCCTCACGGTCGCGACGCTAATGGCGGGTGCGATCCTCGTCGTCATGGGGGTCGCGAAGCTCGGGTCCATGATCCGCTATATCCCGCAGCCGCTCATCACCGGATTCACGAGCGCGATTGCGCTCATCATCGCCTCGGGCGAGATCAAGGACCTGCTGGGACTGCACATGGGTGCCGTCCCGGCGAGCTTCGTCGGGAAGATGACGGCGTACGCGCAGCAGCCCACCGCCATCACCCCCGCCGCAATTGGCATCTCTGCTGTCTCGCTCGCGATCATCATCCTCTGGTCCCGTGTGAACCGGCGCATTCCGGGCACCTTCGTTGCGCTCATCGTCACCACCGCCGCAGTGACGCTGCTACACCTCCCGGTGGAAACCGTGGGGAGTCGCTTCGGCGCGATCAGCGCGTCCTTCCCGCATCCGCAGGTGCCGCATCTCGCTTTCGCGCAGCTCACTGCGCTCGTTGGTCCTGCCTTCACCATCGCGATGCTCGCCGCGATCGAGTCACTCCTCTCCGCGGTGGTCGCCGATGGGATGACAGGCGGGCGGCACCGCTCCAACATGGAACTCGTGGCGCTGGGCATCGCGAATCTGGCCTCACCGCTCTTCGGCGGCATCCCCGCGACCGGCGCCATCGCGCGCACCGCGACCAACGTCAAGAACGGCGGGCGCACCCCGGTTGCGGGGATGGTCCACGCTCTCACGCTCCTCGCCATCACGCTCTTCGTCGGAAGATGGGCGGCGCTGATTCCGATGGCGACGTTGGCGGCGATTCTCGTCGTCGTGAGCTACCACATGAGCGAATGGCGGAACTTTGTCGCCGAACTCCGCTCTCCTCGAAGCGACGTCGCAGTGCTCCTGACCACGTTCGGACTCACCGTCCTCGTGGACCTCACCGTTGCGATTGGTGTCGGGATGGTCCTCGCGGCCTTCCTCTTCATCAGGCGCATGGCGAGCGTGACGAGCGTGAGCAACATGCTGCTGGAGGACGAGGACGCAACTGACAACGCAATCGACGATGGTGGCGCCGACCGGCTGCTGGAGGATGGCGACGGCTTGCGCCGGCGCGACATTCCGCGCGGCGTCGAGGTATACGAAATCACTGGGCCGTTCTTCTTCGGCGCCGCCGCGACGTTCCGCGACACCATCTCACAGATCAGCGGAACGCCCCGAGTGCTCGTGATCCGCATGCGCGACGTCATGGCGCTCGACTCGACCGGGATGCACGCACTGCGGGAGGTCGCGCGCGCGGCCCGGCGAGACGGGACGACTGTGCTCCTCGCAGACGTACACATGCAACCGCAGGTGGCACTCACTGGCACGCCCACGCTCGCGGAGATCGGCGCGGAGAACGTGTTCGGCAGTCTCGACGAAGCACTCACGCGGGCGCGGGCGCTCGTGGGAGTGTGACGCCGCCTCGCTTAGCGCCCGCAAATACGGCCACAACGTGGCTCTTACCGCGCCGTGAGCCCAACGGGCGACAGCATTTGCTGGCGGTTACGAAACGGCCTGCCTGGAACTACGAGAGCGCGTGCTGAAGACTGACGAGAAAGCTTGCAATCGACACGCGTACCCTTACCTCAGTGCACAGCGTTGATCATGTCGAAGATCGGCAGGTACATCGCCACAACCATTCCGCCGACGATCACGCCAAGGAATACGATCATGATCGGCTCGAGGGCTGCAAGCAGTCCGGTGACGGCCGCATCCACTTCCTCATCGTAGAAGTCGGCGATCTTGGACAACATCTCGTCCAGTCCACCCGTTTGCTCACCGACAGAGATCATGGAGATGACCATTGGCGGAAAGACCTTGCTCTTGGCGAGCGGCTGAGCGATCGTGTCACCACCGGCGATACTGGCTCGGCTCGCCATGATCGCGTCCTGAATCACTCGATTGCCGGCGGTCTTGGCCGTGATCTCGAGACCGTCGAGAATGCTTACGCCGGAGCTTATCAGCGTGCCGAGGGTGCGCGTGAAGCGGGAGACGGCGCTCTTGCGAAGCACGCCGCCCAGGATCGGGACCCGGAGCAGCATGCGATCGATGTTCAGCTTGCCGTTTGGCGTGGTGTAGTACTTCATCAGCGACATCACTGATCCGGCGATGACGGCGCCGAAGAGCCACCAGTATCCCTTGAGGAGCTTCGAAGCACCTATGACTATTCGAGTTGGCATGGGAAGCGCGAGCCCCACCGATCCGAACAGGTCCTGGAAGACCGGAATAACGAATAGAAGCAGTGTCGTGACGGCGATGAAGGCAACGGACATGATCACGCCTGGGTAGATCATCGCACCCTTCACCTTGCGTATCAGGGCATCGTTCTTTTCCATGAACGTCGCGAGACGCATGAGGATGGTGTCGAGAATACCACCGGCCTCGCCGGCCGCTACCATGTTGACGTACAGCTCACTGAACGCCTTGGGATGCTTCCTCAGCGCGTCCGCAAGCGTGTGACCGCTCTCGACATCGAATACGACCTCGCGCGTAACTGACGCGAGTGACGGATTGTCGGTCTGCTTGGATAGAATGTCCAGTGCCTGCACCAGTGGCAGTCCCGAGTTGATCATCGTCGAGAACTGACGAGTGAAGATGACTATGTCGCGTGTCTTGATGCGGCCGAGCCGTTTGCGCTTCTTCTTGGACTCGTCCTCGATCTTGACGAGGGTCAGGCGCTGACGGCGCAACTGAGCGATGACATCGTCCTTCGATGCGGCATCGATCGTCGCTGACTTGAGCTCTCCACCCGATGCACGGGCGGTATATGCGAATGTGGGCATCGGCTACCTCTTGCCTCCACTGGCTGAGTACGGCGTCTGTGCCGTGCCACGTACCGGTCCATCCTTGCTTGGCTCACCATCGGCGTTCACACCTGTCATGCGCATGAACTCTGCTGGATCGCCGCTGACGCGAAGGCATTCTTCCGCCGACACTTCGCGCGCCATGTACAGCGCGTAAAGCGAGTCGTTCAGCGTCTGCATGCCGTATTTCTTGCCGGACTGCATTGTCGAGTAAATCTGGTGCACCTTGTCGTCACGAATCAGCGCGCGGACGGCCTGATTCATGACCAGTACCTCGGCGGCCATTGCGCGTGTCTTGCCACCGACTCGCTGAACAAGCGTCTGACTGACGATCCCCTCCAGCACGAACGCGAGCTGAGCGCGAACCTGTGGCTGCTGGTGGCTTGGGAAGACGTCGATGATTCGGTTGATCGCTTCGGCGGCGGAGTTGGTGTGCAACGTCGCGAACGCAAGGTGACCGGTTTCTGCAATCGTGAGCGCGGCCTGGATCGTCTCGAGGTCGCGCATTTCACCGATGAGAATGACGTCCGGATCCTCACGTAGCGCGTACTTGAGCGCCGTCGCGAATGACTTGGTATCGGTCCCGACTTCACGCTGGTTGACGATGCAACCCTCGTGACGGTGGATGAATTCGATTGGATCTTCGACAGTGATGATGTGGCCACGCCGCTCGCGATTGATCCTGTCGATCATCGCGGCCAGCGTCGTCGACTTTCCCGAACCCGTCGGGCCGGTAACGAGTACCAGACCTCTTGGACGCTCCGCCATCTTCGCGACGGCGGCAGGCAGTTTCAGATCGTCAAAGCTCCGTACGGTGAACGGAATCTGTCGGAACACGATCGACACCGACCCACGCTGCTTGAACACATTGCCACGAAAACGTGCAAGGCTAGCGAGCCCAAAGGAAAAGTCGAGTTCGTCCTCGATCTCGAAGCGCTTTTTCTGCTGATCGGTGAGAACAGAGTACGCCAGTTGAAGAGTTTCCTTGGGCGTCAATGCGAGCGGATAGTGCGAGTCGGTGATGTCGCCGTTGATACGAAGCTTGGGGCGCGTGTTGCACACGACATGGAGGTCGGATGCACCACGTTCAATCATCTCCTCGAGCAGGCTGCGAAGACTCAGCTCCGGTGACCGCGCCGAAGCCGGCTGCGGGACGCCCGCCGTCGGACCGGGCGGGGTCGCGACGCGAGCAGCCTGTGGGGCTGGGGGCGCCGCGGACGGCGCGGCGGTGTTTGACATGGAAGGCGGTGCGGTCATTTGATCTTGCGTTTAGGTGCATTGCCCATGGAGCCGGACGTCGGCTCCTGGAGAGACGGTAACGACTGCAACCGGGTCACGCCGTGGTCTCACGGATCACTTGTTCAAGTGTCGTAATTCCCTTCAGGACCTTGAGCCAGCCGTCCATACGGAGAGTCAACATTCCTTCCTTGATTGCGACTTCGCGGATATCGTCCGCATCGCCATTCTTCATGATGATCTTGCGTAGTTCCTGCGTCACAAACATCACTTCGTAAAGCCCCTGGCGGCCCTTGAGTCCGGTGCCGCCGCAGAGCTCGCAGCCCTTCCCCTTGAAGAATGGCAGCTCGCCGATCGTTGTATCGAGCGACAGGCCCTTCAGGTGCGGCGCCGCATCGGGCGTCGCGCGGGAGCGTGCATCGTTAAGCGAAGCTTCAGTGAAGCGGAGCTCCCGTAGCGTCGTTGACGCCTTGACCTTCGCGCCACTAAGCTCGAGGTCGTCCGGCACGTACCGGGTGATGCAGTTTGAGCAGATCCGCCGCACCAGGCGCTGTGCAAGAATGAGATTGAGCGCGCTCGCGACGTTGAAGGGCTCGAGCCCCATGTCGAGGAGACGCGTGACTGTCTCCGGCGCTGAGTTGGTGTGCAGGGTGCTCATGACCAGGTGGCCCGTCAGAGCAGCCTTGATCGCGATGCTACCCGTCTCCAGGTCTCGAACCTCACCGACCATGATTATGTTCGGATCCTGTCGAAGGAATGCCTTGAGTGCGGCGGCGAAGCTCATGCCGATTTCAGTGCGCACCTGCACCTGATTGATTCCGTAGAGATTGTACTCGACGGGATCCTCGGCAGTCATGATGTTGACGTCGACCGTGTTGACTTTCGACAGAGCAGAATACAGGGTGGTCGTCTTTCCGGATCCAGTCGGTCCAGTGACGAGCACCATGCCATACGGGTTCTGAACCGCCTCCATCAATTCGCGCTCTGCACGCGGCTCGATACCGAACGTCTCGAGATCCAGTGTCAGGTTACCCTTGTCGAGAATACGCAGAACGACTTTTTCGCCAAACAGCGTGGGTAGTGTCGAGACGCGGAAGTCAATGACCTTGCGACCGATCTTGAGCTTGATGCGACCGTCCTGCGGTACGCGACGCTCGGCGATGTTGAGCCCTGCCATGATCTTGAAGCGTGAGATGAGCGCGGGGCGCATCTTGAACGGCGGCTTCATTACCTCACGCAACACTCCGTCGACGCGATACCGAACCCGGAGTTCCTTCTCGAAGCACTCGAAGTGAACGTCCGATGCGCCCTTGTGAAGAGCGTCCGTGAGGATGGCATTGATCAGCTTGACGACGGGGGCTTCGTTCACCGCGACGGTCAGCGCCGCAGCGGTCATTTCCTCCTGCTCTTCCTCGACCATCTCGACGTCCTCGTCGAGTCCGAAGTCAATGTCGTCGAGCAGGTTCTCCATACCTACATCCGGCACGGCGCCTTCCGGATACACGCGCTCGATCATTGTTCGAAGCGTGTATTCGCCGGCGATGACGGGATAGATATCGGAGCGTGTGCGGAACTTGAGATCGTCGATTACGCGGATGTTGGTCGGATCCGCCATGGCGACGTACAGAACGCGGCCCTCGCGCTTGAGCGGGAGTACCAGATGATGCACCGCGATCTCGGCAGGGATCAGCCGGACCAGAGCGGGATCTATATCGGACTTTGTTAGATCGACTGCCGGGATCTTGTACTGCCGCGCCAGCAGACGCGTGAGCGCCAGTTCTTCAATGATTCCGAGTTTTACGAGAGTGTATCCAAGGCGACCGCCGTTTGTTCGCTGTTCCTGAAGAGCCTGCGCGAGTTGCTCGCGCGAGATGAGGCCTTCGGATACAAGCAGATCGCCAATGCGTTCCGTGCTCTGCGCAACGGGCGCGACTGTCGTAGTCATCACTCGGACCCGGGCGGAACTGCGCGGGGGTCGATCACTGTGTTCCGGGGACGTGGAACGCGGGAGAATGTCACTCTAGGCGCCAGTTTTCTCAAGGTACTTGCGGTAAGGAATGGAACGCGTCGCAACTCGTTCAGGGAGCCGAACGGGCCGAACGAATCTCGATCTGCAACTATAAGACGACCCATACCCTCTGGTAGCAAACCGAGTGCATCGATTTCTGCTCCCGTGGCGCGATCCAGGTCGACTATAGCGTTGGAGTCTCGGTTGATCTGACCTGTTCTTGAAGCCGCAGACGGCTTTCGGACGGGCGTTCGGCGACGGTTGGTGGACTTAGCGACGGGTTTTCCGGCCGTGGCAGAGGTTTCGGTAACGTAGGTGCCGGAATCGGACGATCGTGTCGCGCGATTTCGGCTCTGCCACACCCTGACGCCCGCGCCGAGCATCGCGACGAGTCCGAAAAAGAGAAGCGCCTTGCGTTCCGCGGGGGTTGCCATCCTGGCAACATCCGCGAAAAAAGAGCGGCGCGAGAGATCAAGTCTCGTCGCGCCGCATCAATTTTGCTGGGAAGGCGCCGGCTACTGCTGGCTGGTCACGAGCGCGGCGGCCACATCACCGACGATACCGAGCGATTTCGCGGAGATCTTGTCCATCGTGTCAGCGAGGGTATGGTGGTAATTCTCTGCGGGCGACTCGTAATCGATGTCGATTACGTCGATGACTCGCAGGCCCGCCTGGAGGAGCGGTATGTGATCGTCGGTGACCGCGTACTTGGGCTCTCCGATGAAGTATTGGGAGTAGCCAAGATCGGCGGCCGTGTTCCAGACTCGTGAGACCACTTCCGGCGCGCGTGCGACGGAATTCTGTTCCTGGTAGATGTCGAGCTGCTTGTCGCCGATCATGTCGAACAGGACGCCGAAGATCGGCCGGTAATCCGGCGACGGCAGGTGTGAGGCGAAGTACGTCGAGCCGATGAGTACGTCGACGTCGGGGGGTCCGAAGGTGCCGTAATCCTCACCGTCGACGAAGAGAAGGTCGACACCCACGTTTGGCGGCGTCTTCTTGAGCAGGTCACCGAGGGCGACGAACAGGCCGACTCCCGAAGCACCATCGTTTGCACCGAGAATCGGTTTGGTACGATTCGCCGGATTGGGATCACTGTCGGCGATTGGCCTGGTATCCCAATGCGTGATGTACAACACGCGATCCGTCGCTGCTGGCCGGAACCGTGCGAGGATGTTGCGCATCGGAATGCTGTCGCCGTTCGCCAGCCTGTGCATCCAGCGTTGTTCGATTACGGTATCTGCGCGCGTCCGCATCTGCGCAACAATCCAGTCGCCCGCCTTTCGCCAGCCGGTCGAACCGGGGATTCGAGGACCAAACGACACCTGCGTCGCGGCGTAGTTGTACGCGGCCTGTCCGTCGAAGCCTGTCCTGGATTTGTGGCTACATGCAGTAACCGGAAGAATTGCAAGGAGAAGAAGAAGTCGGTTCATATCCAGCTTGGAGGTGTGATCGAAAAAAGATACTGCGTCGCCGCCGGTTACGCGGCGAGGTTGTCAGTGCATCTCGCCGGAGTAGAACTGCAAGTGGAGGATGGCGCTCAGCACGGTCTGGGTGAAGTCGCGGCTAAGGTTATTGTCAAAGCTCTGGACTCTAGAAATGACGAAGCTCGACGTCATCGTATCGGAGACGTCCGTATCCGCGGTGAACGAGGCGGAGCGGCGGCCGTTGTCGGTCAGCCTGCTCTGGCCCAGGACAGCGAGGGGATTAACGACGTAGCTCTCTCCCCTGCTGTTCTGGAAGGAGATGCGGGTTCGGAGATCGCTATGCGGATGCCACTGCGGCGGAAGTGTGAAGGCCCTGGAGATATCGGCGTTCATATCGATCGAGTTTCCGCTCCCGCTCACGCCGGGCCGGTTGTCGAGCCGCTGCACGAGATTCGCGCCGAACGAAGTCGTAAGTGGATGCGAGCCTGCCCAGATCGCGCTTAGCGATATGGGATAGCTGCGGATGCGTGTTTCTCCATTCCCGCCATTATCGAGCGAAAACTCACCCGCGCTGGTGAGCATCTGCCGGGTTCCCGCGACGCGCGCGCTCGCAGTGAAGGCTTTGATGAGCGCCGTGGAATCGGTAGTGTGCGTGGTCCACCGCAGTGCTACATCCGGGAAGACCAGCTGAGTCACATCCCCAACGTCCTGCGTGTTATCGGAGCGGAGGGTCCAGTTACGCATACTGATGCGTTGCAGATGGTTCGTGAGCGTCGCACCGAATGGCAGGTTGATCGTCTGCGACATCGAGAGTTGATTGTTGAGCCCCGCACTCGTCGCCAGCTCAGATCCGATATGACGAAATTGAGCGATATCGCCAAACCCGAGTTGATACAGGAGCGGAGCAGCCTGCGCGGCGCCGCTGTATGCGGTGAGCACGTCGCGATCGAGGGACACGTCGAGCGGCTGAAACGCTTTCAGGAGCGTCTTGATCCCGGACGCGAGCGGCGTAGCCCTGGCCAGCGCGCGAAAATCCAGGGTAAATCCAACGTTGGTGTTCTGTGTGTTACCGATCTGGCGCGGAATTCGAAATGCACCGAGCGAGTCGACCGATCGAATAAAGTCGAGTGTGTTGGGGTCGTGGAGCATGTTGTAGTTGGAGCTGCTGTTGAATCGCGCGCGCAGCCAGGGCAGCGGCGCAATGCTGTAACTCAACTGTGTTCCAACGGTGCGCTCACGTTCGAGGCCGGTGTCGAATCCCGCCAGACGATTCCGTTCGCTGGCGTCCACCAGACCGAGCGTAGGGAACTCCGAATACGATCTGAGATCACGAAGCGATGAGAGGTTGAACCGTATGCTGCCATTTCCGAGTGGATGAAACGCAATCGCGCCTCCGTTCCGAATCGTATTTGTCAGCCCTCGCACTACACGGCCTGTGTCGTCGATTGCTTCCGCAGGCTTCAGATAGGTGAAGCGCCGATCATTTCCGTTCTCATACGTGGATGTGAGGTAGACTTCCGTCGGCAGCATCGAAGCGATCGATGGCGCAATGGCTCTGATGAGATTGTATTCCAGCCCCACGCGCAGATCATGGGCGTGACCGTCCTCGTATTCGCTCCTCGCAGCGGCCGAGGTGAATGTTCCCTGCAGGCTCAGATTATTGAGCACCGGTGCGAGTGTCCCGCCCTTCACCGGCGTCGCGCGCTTCACGCCGAAGGTGACTGACGTGGCAGCACTGCGCGGCGTACGGAGCCCGGGCACCGCGCTTGCGTCGATATCCGATTGTGTGAGGTAGGTCGGGTCGCTCGACGTACCGCTGTAATTGAACGTGACGGGAATCGCATAACCAACCGACCGGGGAAGCAATTTCTCCAGCCTGAAGGCGGCGCTCACATCCATGCTGTTGTCCGTCAGATACGTGGGCTGGTCGCCCAGCTGCCTGAAATTGGGATCGCGCCGAGTGAGATTGAGTCGAACGTCGGCGAAGTCGCTCGCTGTGACTCCGAGCGCGAGCTGGCCCGCAAAGCCGGCGGCGTCCACAACACCGCCAAGTCGAATGTCATCCACCCAGAGTTCGAGGGTGTCGGCCGGTGTGATCGGGCTTGCGACCGAGGTTCCGGGAACGCGCACCATGCCTACTGCGACCTCCTGAATCGCCGCCAGGTTCGGCGGATTCACACCCGGATCAGTCGTGTAGACCATGTAGCCATCGGAACACGCGGCGTAGAGCGCGCTCGTCGCAGTCGTCGGCTGGAACGGCGTGTTGGCGATGAGAACGGAGTCAGCGCCCGTGCACGTATTGCGTTGCAGGCCGCGAAGATATGCATTCTGTATCTGCGCGCGCAGAGCGATGAGCTTGTTGAAGTCCACACGGATCTCCGGCTGCCATGCAGATGGCCCGGTGCCGCTTCCGGGGAGCGTCGTGTGGTACATGTAGAAATTCGTCTCGTCGTGGCCAAGCTTGACGTAGAATTGCAACTCGCCGTTGGCGCCCCATCCCGCGCTGACACCGCGGGCCCACAGCCTCAGTTCCTTGTAGCCGAGGAAGTTCTTCTGCCCTTCGGGAAACCTGTAGTAGGCTTCCGCACGGTCAAACGTGTTGAGGCCACCTGCAACGATGCGAAGGGAGTGCTCGTTGATCAGCACGCGCGATGATGTGATCGGAGTCGCCTTGAGATCGGGCAAATTGCCGACTCCCGGTGGCGAGTCGTAATTGATACCGCTCGAGACGCCCCGATCCTCGGTTCCGACCGTACCCACTGTTACAAAGCCGATGCCGGGTTGTTCGCCCGCGATCCCCCGCACCGGTGCGTCGTTGCGTTTGAGCCACGGAGCGCCGCTCAAGCGAAGCCGGTCAAGTGCCACCTGACTGAACGCGGTGTCGGGCAGGCCGGCACCGGATATCATCGTGATTCGGAGGGCGCGCGCGCGACGCAGAAGTGGCGCGTTCAATGTGTCGTCTGGTGCGCGAAAAGGGATACGCACGAAGACCCAGCAAACCGGCTCGCCGGCTGGTTCGCCGCTTCTCACGGGGCGAGCGATACACTTCCCAACGCGGTTGTACTTGCGCTGGTCCGAGAGGTCCACGACATATCGCCGAATCTGTTCCTGTTCGCGCTGAGAGCTGGTGAGGTTGAGTACGTTGTCGCCGTCCAGATCTTCCTCGTCCAGACGGCCGTTGCCGACCGTGCAGTTCGCTCGTGTGTCACCGAGCTGGTAGAGGGCTCCGTATCGATTCCGGCAGATGTCAAACCGTGACACAGTTCGCGGTACGGGAACCTGCCCTGGAATCGTGTCCGCGATGATAACGAGGCTATCCCTGTCGCCGGGCAAGCCGATGTCATTGACATTAGCGTTGAACGTGCGCGAGAACGGATCGCGCTCGCTGTCCAATCGATCGTAGCCGGCGAGGCTTCGTCCGCTCATTGTGGTGTCACGGAGCAACCGATTGACTGCCAGGATCCGCACTGTGTCTGGCTGCAAAGCGACGGAGTTCTCGGATATCTCACCTATATCGAAGACAAGCGTCGGATTCTTCGCTCGACCGACCGATGAGGTATCCACCAGAGCCCAGAATTCGATGTTTTCGGTGCGCGACACGTCCGCGCCCGACGGGCTGAGCGACGTTCGGATGGAGCGCCACCGTCGGCCCGTCGTAGTCTCGCCAGTGTTCCAGTGTGCATTGCTGTTTGGATCGTTGCGGAGTCCGAGCGACAGCGGGAACATCGTAAGCCAGAGTATCTGTTCCGGCGCGGCAGCGCCCACTCCGGTGAATTCGACTTCCGGATCAATCTTGTCGATGGTGAACTGCAACTGCCTGCCGGCGGAATCACGCACGTTGGTCTGATACGCCATCTGAGCCGCGCGATTCAGATCGAGTGTATTCGTTCCGAACCGTGCGAGGGAATTGTGCGCGACGGCTGGCTGGCTGCTGTAGTACCAGTACTGATCACCGAGCAGTACGTCGAGTCCACCGGCTTCCTCGAACGATTCGAGATACGCCTGCTGTCTTGGATCGGGCTGCGGTTTGCTCGCAGCGAATTCGCCTGCGAGAGACACATGAGATGGAACGTCGGTGTGGCCGTATGGCAATCGCGATACCAGTCGCGTCAGCGGATCGGCGTCGAAGTTCATCGTGGCATTGATCCCGCCGATGAGCGTCGACTGCGGCTCGAGTCCGAGAAGTGGACGGGTATACGTGCTCTTCTGCGATTGAGACAGTGCGAGAATATTGATCTGGCCGTTGGTCAGCGGAATCTCGAGCGAGGATCCGAGGATCGAAGTCGGTGTCTCGACGAACAGCGGATTTTCCTCGAACTGGACGGTCACCTGGCGCGGTCGCGGGAAGAGGGTGTCCGGGCGTGCGAAGTTCACTCGGCCAAGATCATAATCGACCGAGTAATCGCTTCCACGCGCCAGAAGCACATTGTCTACCAGAATGCGTTCCGAGTTGGGACGGACCTGAACGGCGCCGAGGGACAGCGTGCCGTTGGTACCGTTCCCTTCTGCCTGATAGCGCAGGCGAATGTGATATACCGCACCGGGACGCTGCGATGTAACGAGATAATCGGCAGGAGTTGTGTAGACCGTATCGTTGTGTGGGTTTGCGGCGCCCGCCAACCCGTTGCTCGCGAACGGCCGCACTGACGGGAATACGAGGAACTGATCTCGAATGATCGCGGCGCCAAACGCTCCCACTCCGAGCGCGAAGTCGGGGTCGGTGGGACGCGGCCAGATGCGATTCTCGACATCGAAGGTCGAGCTGTTGGTTGGCTGCGCGAGACCGAACAATTGCAGGTATGTGTCAGCACGTCCGGCGACGGGTTTTTCCTGATCGGTGGCATTGCCGGTTACAACTTTTACCGACACGCTCTGCCGCACGACATCGCTGCCGCCGAGTCGGTACACCGATCGGATCTCGCGCCGGAACGCGGGATCGCCCGGCTGCACGTTGGGATCCCACAGAAGGTTCGCGAATTGATCCCGCGTCGACGAGTACTCGAGGTCCGGCGTACCACCCGTTGACACGTATGTGGTCTCGACCCCGTTGATGCGGACCTTGTATGCAACAACAAGTCGCTCGTTGTTGAGCGATAGAGGCCTCACCAGTGCGATCCACAGGCGGGACGGATCCGTGTAGTAGTCGACTCCCTCTCGGAGGTATTCGTACACCTGGCCCTTTTGAGAGCGAGGATCCCCGAGGATCCGGAACTGCGGCCCGTTGGGGTTGGGCGGCTGGCCCCCGATGAGCAGACGGTAAACGTAGAGTTTCACCGGCCGCAGAGTGTCCGGGAGGTTCGCGGCCAGGCGGCTCATCTGCTGTCGGTTCAGAATGTCGATGTTGGGATAGCCAGCGAACAGCTTCGGGTCGACGGTGAAGAAGAATCGGCGCGGCTCGAACTGGTAATCCTCGACGGTTCGATCGACCGCCTGGAGCACGTGATCGCCGACGGTGAACACCCGGTCGCGGACCACATTGCCTTTCTGCTGCGCGATGATGCTGCGCAGCCGTATTCCCTCACCAAGGTTGGCGACCGCCTGAACGCCGTAATTGCCGCTCGGAATTGCGGCGGTAATGAAGCGTGATGGTGGAGGCTGAAAGGTGACATTGCCGACTTCCAGCTTCTGCAGAAATTCGTTCGGCTTACCCTCGAACGCTATCGATATCGTGTTGGAAGCATCGAACTCTCTCTGCGAGTCGTAATCGACATTGACGTGTACCCGATCGGCAACCACACCGGCGGAGCGCAGCGCGTACTGGAAATCGAGTGTGGGCTCGAAGTTGGAGCGGCACGTGTTGGCGGTGAGAAAATAGGTTGCGCCGCGGCAGCGGTTGGTTTCGTCCTTTTCGTTCCGGAACTCCAGGCGAGAATCGACCTGGATGCCGAGGTCGGCGTAGTCGCCGAACAACCGTTCGTTATTCGTCGGCTCGCGTGGTTTTCGCTGCTGGGCGTCCTCGGCTGCCAGGGGTTGAGGGAGACTGGAGGCGAAGCTCTGGGCTGCGACCTGACCCCATACGGATTCCAGTATCGAACGACTGTTCAATTGGAAGGCAGTTGCGCGAGCCGCCTGGATCTGGGCTTCAGCTTCTCTGTAGAGGGCGGCGTCGGCGCGGGTCTGGACTGCGGGGAGCTGGAGCGGGAGCGTGTCCTTACCGATCCGGACGTGGAGGCGTGACGGATTGCGAGCGGTGGTGTCCTTTACTTGCGCGCTGAGCGGAGACGCGAAGGCGATTGCCAGCGCGAGCAGCAAGGCAACAACGCGTGCGAGCGAGAGGACAGGCGCCCAGGTCCGACGCGCGTCCCGTGACCCAGGGGACGCGTGCTCTCGCCGGCGCGCCCTCGAAGGGAGCCCGGTGGAGACCCACCCTGTAAATTTCACCCCGTGAAGATACTCTCCAGATACGTCCTCAAGGAGCACCTGGGGCCTCTCACATTCGCGCTCACCGCTCTGACTTCGCTGCTGCTGCTCAACTACATCGCGAAGCAGTTTGCGAATCTTGTGGGAAAGGGTATCCCGTGGTCGGCCGTGGCGGATTTCTTTCTCCTTTCCATTCCCTTCACCGTAGCCCTGACGCTGCCGATGGCGGTTCTGGTAGCGACGCTTCATGCGTTCAGCCGGATGGCGTCCGAAAACGAAATTACGGCCCTCAAGGCCAGTGGCGTGGGCCTCAAGTCGCTTATGACTCCGGTCCTCACCGCTGCGGCGTGTGTGACCGTATTCATGATCATCTTCAACGACCAGATACTGCCGAGGACGAACCATCAGCTGGCGGTGCTTCAGTCCGACATCGCACAGAAGAAGCCTACGTTTGCTCTTCGCGAGCAGGTGATCAACGAAGTGAGTCCCGGCAAGCTGTTTCTCCGCGCAAACCGACTCGACGAGGGCTCCAATCTGATGCGCGGGGTGACGATCTACGACATGAGCGATCCGACGCGTCACCGAACGATCTATGCAGACAGCGGGAACATGGCGCTCGCCAGAAACCAGAGCGACCTGCTGATGACGTTGTACCATGGGACGATGCAGGATGTGCCAGTCACGAATCCGGACCAGTTGCAGCGACTCTTTTTCAACGTCGACCTGGTGACGGTCAAGGGGGTCGCGAACCAGTTTCAGAAATCGGGCGAAGGCCAGAGCAAGGGCAACCGCGAGATGTCGGTTTGCGAGATGCAGCGTGAGGTTATGCGCGGCCGCGCCGACTACATGGCTGCGCGCACGGAATTTCTGCAGGGCTTGCAATCTGCGCGAAAAAACGGGGTGAAGTTGATGCCCGACCTCTACACGACAGATACGAGGCTTCCGTCGTCGTGGTCGCTCGGCGGCTTGTATTGCGGGTTACTGAGCAGGATCGGAGTAAAAAAACTTGGCGCACAGCAGCCTGCACCGCCGATCCGGGGACAGCGCGTGCGCCCTGTAACGCCCGATCGCGGAGCCGACGCGCCGACCGTGAAGGCGCCAGGCAAGGTGCAGAGCACGCCGGCGGTGCGAACGGCCACTCCGGCGCGAATTTATTCAAAACCCGACACGGCGATGTCGGCGCAGGTCACGCCGAGCACGTTGGAAGTCACGCGCATTCGCCTTGCGGACGCCCGCACGTCGATCGACGGTTACGAGATCGAGATACACAAGAAGTTCGCGCTCGCCGTAGCGTGTTTCGTATTCGTGATGCTGGGCGCACCGATTGCGCTGCGCTTTCCGCGTGGTGGAGTCGGGCTCACACTTGGCGTGAGCCTGTTCGTGTTTGCATTGTATTACATCGGCCTGACAGCGGGCGCGGCTGCTGCATCTGCGGGCCTGTTGCCGCCGTATATAGCGATGTGGGCAGCCAACGTGATTTTCGGCCTTGTGGCAGTTACGCTGCTCTGGCGCATGGGCAAGGAAGGGAGTACCGCACGAGGCGGTGACATGGCTGAGGTGTCGGAGAGCGTAAAGGCGTGGATGAAGAAGCAGATGCGCAGCAGGCACTTGATGCGCGAACGAAGAAGCGACTTATGAATCTGAACAGGATAGTCAGTCCGCTCGATCGCTATGTGTTCAGTGAGTTCTGGCGAATCTTTCTGGCGACGGCACTGGGCTTCCCCGTGCTTCTCATCGTCATAGACACTACCGACAATCTCAACACGTACCTGCAGCGCGGGCTCCCGAAGTCGCAGGTGCTTCTTAGTTATCTGTACTTTCTGCCGGATTCAATGTTCATGATCCTTCCGGCGGCTGTGCTGTTCGCCACTGTGTTTTCGATCGGCACGATGACGCGTCACTCGGAGATCACGGCTGCGAAGGCATCGGGTATTTCCTTTTATCGATTCATCGCTCCGATATTTGCCGGCGCAATATTCGCCGTGGCGCTCGGGCTGCTGCTTGGAGAGTTGGCGCCTCACACGAACAAGCGGCGCACTGAGTTGCTCGAAACGCAGCGATTTGCGAACAACTCCGATCGGTTCAATTTTGCCTACGCTGGCGATGCGGGGCGAGTGTACAAGATCGGCGGACTTCATCTCGCGACGAAGAAGGCCGAGGGTATCGACATCGAGCGAAAGGGGAGCGGGCCGGATTATCCGTCGTATGTCGCGACTGCCAACGCGGCGGCGTATACGCCGCGCGGCTGGATGCTTGGCCGCGGCACCATGCATATCATCACCGGCGACGCGGCCGACGTGACGTTTACGTTCGACTCGCTGTACGACAGGAAATTCATCGAGAAACCGGAGGAGCTGACTGCTTCGGCGCGGGCGCCACAGGAGATGGATTACGCCGAGCTGGGCCGGTTCATACAAGCGATGGAGCGCTCGGGGACCGACGTCAACAAATGGCGGGTCGAGCGGATGCTGAAAATTGCCATTCCGGTCACGAGTCTCGTGATTCTGCTTTTCGGCGCGCCGCTTGCAACCAGCACTCAGCGCGGGGGGACGGCCTATGGAGTGGGTGTAAGCCTCGCGACCACGATAATCTTCCTCATGCTGATCCAGCTGACGAAAGCAGTTGGGGGGAAAGGGCTCATATCACCGGAGCTGGCCGCCTGGCTCCCGAGTATTCTTTTTGGAGTTATTGGATTGACGCTTTTTTTACGTGTGCGTACCTGAGTGCGCATAATAGCCAAGGTCGCCGGTCCGTTCTCGCGAATCGGTGAGCGGGGTTACTTCGCCGCCGATATCGTTCGCGCCTTGCCGGATTGGCGAACGTACGGATGGGAGACCGTTCGCCAGATGCGAAACATCGGCGTTGACTCGGTACCGCTCGCGATAATCGTCGCTGCATTCATCGGTGCGGTGACAGCGTTCCAGACGCGCTATCAGTTATTCGGCGGTGTCCAGCTTTCGGTAGTTGGCCTGATTTCCCGGCAGTCGATCATACTCGAGCTTGGTCCATTGTTGACAGCGCTGGTGCTGACCGGGAGAGTTGGTGCCCGGATTACAGCGGAGCTCGGAACGATGCGTGTGACCGAGCAGATAGACGCTCTCGAAACGCTCGCGTACGATCCGATCGCGTATCTGGTGGTCCCGAGAGTTCTTGCGGCGATCATAATGTTGCCGGTTCTGACGGTATTTGCGGACGCAGTCGGCGTGGGGATGGCATTCCTGACGTCGATCGTGGCGACTGATATCCTGCCGTCGGATTTCATGGCGGGACTGCAGCTCGCGTTCGCGCCGTTCCAGATCATTTATTCGCTCATCAAGGCCACGGTCTTTGGTGCGGCAATCGCATTCTTCTGCTCATATGAGGGCTATAATTCGGGTGCCGGGGCGGAGGGAGTTGGGCGGAGCACCGCGACGGCGGTTGTCATAACATCGGTGGCGATACTGGTCCTGGATGCCGTTACCGCGCTGCTATTGGCGCCATACCTGCAGGCCTGAACTGAGCTGAAATAATGAAAAAGACTCGCGACGACATTCTGGTCGGTGTGGTAATCGTGCTGGGGCTGCTGATCGGTATTGTCGGATCGGTGTGGCTTGCACGGGGTGGCCTCTCGAAGGGCTATCCGCTGTATGCCAAGTTCGCATGGGGGGCGGGGCTGAAGACCGGTGCGCCCGTCTGGGTGAGCGGCGCGGCGGTAGGATATGTGTCCGACGTGAACTTCCAGCCGGACGGCACACTGCTCACACAACTCCGAATTACGAGCAGTCAGCCGATTCCACGGGGGAGCCCCGCGTCGGTTGTCCCGAACGGGATCTTTGGCGATGTCGCTGTCAACTTCACTCCGAAAATGTCGGGTGCCAAATATGCGGAGCAGGACACGGTTGTCAGCGGCCCACCTGCAGCCGGAATTGCCCAATTGACAGCGAAGGCTGATTCGATCACGACCTCCGTCGCGTCGCTCACGAGCGCGATGAACAAGGAGCTCGTCGCCGGCGGTGGTCTTGCCGATCTGCGTCAGACGCTCGCGGGAACAAACAAGCTGATCGGTCAGTTGAGTGCGATTGCGGCGACGCAATCAACTCAGCTCACTGCGACGATGACTTCACTCCGGCGCGCCACCTCTTCGATCGACTCGGTGAAGATCGATTCGACGCTTACGAACCTTCGGTCGGCGAGTGGCAACATGACTTCGTTGACGCGGTCACTCGATTCGACAGGTCGGGCACTGAATCAGATCGTAGCGAAAGTGGACAGTGGGAATGGGTCGGCCGCGAAGCTCGTCAACGATCCAGCACTTTACAACGATGTCCACGCGCTGCTTGGCCGCATCGACAGTCTGGTCGCCGACATCAAGAAGAACCCGAAACGGTATATCAACGTGAAGGTGTTCTAGAACTGATAGTATTGTGATCCGGGTCAATCAGGCGGAGATGTCATCCCGCCGAAGGTCGGGATCCATTGACGAGGGTGTGAGAGTGCTCCCCTCGTTGCAGGAGTGACGCATTCGAGGTTCCGCACTGTGCGGACGCTATCCTGGCATCCCGTACGCATCGGTATTTGATTCCCGCGCCTTCCGGCGAGGAAATGCCCGCAATAGTGCGCAGGACGCTCGAAATCGGGGTTGGATTACGCCTGCGAGGCGTGGGCAACGCCGTCAGGCCTCGTCCGTGGATCCCGACCTTCGGCGGGATGACATTTTCACTCGCGGGATGACGAATCCAGCCGCGGGATGACGTATCCACCCACGGGATGACATTTCCACTCGCGGGATGACGTATCCAGCCACGAAATGAAAATGCGCCGGCACGGGGTTCCGTACCGGCGCATTTTCTGTGTGTCCAGCCAGACGGCTACCTAGAAGCTGTAGCGGAGCGAGAGCTGCATCTGGTAGTTCGACTCGATGTTCGCGAAGTTGAACTTGGGCTGTGCACCCGGCGTGAACTGGTACAGTGGCTGAGTTTCGTTTGCGCTGCCCTTGATCAGAGATCCGGTCTTGTTCACAAGCGTGTTTCCGCCGTAAAGAAGCGTCACGTCGGAGTAGGTGAAGGCCTGCTGGCCCCAGTTCTTGTTCAACAGATTCAGGAAGTTGAATACGTCGAGCTGGAGCGACACGTGCTGGCCGTTGAACATTGGCAGCGACTGACGCAGTGAGACATTCATCACGTTCGCCCACGGAGCGCTGCAGCTGTTACGCTTCATGATCGTACCGCGCTGATCCTTGAGGCAAGGCGTGCTGTTGATGAAATCGTTGAGCGCCTGCGCTTCCTGGGCCGCAGTGTACTTCACCGTGGTCCCACTCTTGATGTCAGCGAACTGAATCTCATTCGGATCTGTTGCATCCTTGGGGATGTAGACTGGATCGTTACTGAAATTGCCGTCGCCGTTCATGTCGTTGTAATTGACGTAGTCGAACGGTGTGCCCGAGCTGCCGATATACGTGAGTGACAGATCAGTCTTGGTTCTGAAGCTGTACGAACCCTGCGCCACGATCCTGTGGGGCTGGTTGAAGTCAGACGTCGACAGTGCCGTGCTGGACTCGTCGCCGGCCCAGCGACGGCCGAACGCGTAGTTGGATGCCGCGGTGCTCGAGGTGAGCGCCTGGACGTCCTTCGCGTTTGTGTACGTGTAGAATACCGAGCCGCTCCAGTTGGTCAGGAAGCGACGCTGGAGTCCGGCGGTGAGGCTGTATGAACGATCCTTGTTCTGATTGGACACGTCGTACACTGCGTTACGGCCTGCCACCTTGAGCACGGGTGCGGACGGTTGCGGCCCGTACATGACGCGGCCGTGTTCATCAACCCCCTGTGGTCCGGCAAGTGCGATGTTCTGATAGAACGGCGCGTAGATCGCGTGCGAGTAAAGACCCTCGAACGTTGCGATCAGGCCATCACCGATTGCGTGATCGTAACCGAGCGATGCACGCAGATCCTGCGGGAAGCGGAGATCCTTCTGCAGGAGGTCGATCTCGCCGCCGAGTGCTGGCGTCTTGGAACCGCACGACGTGGGCGGAGTCTTGACCGTGGCGGCGCTGAACGTCGGAAGCACATCCTTGGACGTGCAGCTGAGCAGGGCAACGCCGGTCAGGCCGGAGTTCTGGAAGGCGTTACCGAGCCATACATAAGCCGGGTGTCCGACGAAGGAGCCGATACCACCGCGGAGCTGATTGCGCTGATTTCCGGTCACGTCCCAGTTGAAGCCGATACGCGGCGAATACTGGATGTTGCCCGACGGAATATCGGCGGTATTGCGGCCAAACTGCGTCAGAATCGTTGGATTCGTCGGCGGCGTGTCGGTGAAGCGAGGGACATCGAGACGCAGGCCGTAAGTCAGGCTGAAACGATCGGTAAGATTCCAGTTGTCCTGAGCATAGGCAGAGTAATTCTGTGCCTTGAAGCGAACCGCGCCGTCTCCGGTAACCGGAACGCCAACGATGTAGCCGTTCGGCCTGCCCGCTTCGAGCGAATCGAGATTGCCGAAGGTCCATACACCGGCAGAAGCCTGCGCATAGAGGTTTCGCACCTTGAAGAGCGTGCCCTGCGCACCGAACGTGATGCTGTGAGAGCCGACTGGATATGTGAAGTTATCCGTCAACTCGGTGATGTTCTGATCCAGCGAGTTGCCCTGCGAGTACCGCTCGGTCCCGCCAACGAGGCTGGCCTCACCCGGCGCGACTGCAGTCACCATCGGGAAACGGCCACCGACACCTGGGCGGTTGTCGCGAATATTGGTGATACCAACGAGGAACTCGTTGTATGCACCGTTATCGAAGTTGGTTCTGAACTGGCCGCCAACATTGTTCTTCGTGGACAGATACTGATACTGATACGAAGTCAGCGGGAAACTCGGAAGACTTCCCGTCGACCCACGCGAGAATGCGTCGGACTGCGCCGAGCCATAGTTGTCGCGAAGGACGAGTGTCGAGTTCCAGGGAAGGTGGAAGTCGAGACGGCCGAAGAAGTTGGTCAGAGGGTGCTTGTTGGTAACCTGACCCGCTCCGCCAGGATTGATCCCGACAGCCTTCAGATCATTCGAGAAACGGTCGAGTGTAGCCTGGGAAAGATTGCTTCCCGGGGCGCCGAGATAGAAACCGGTCGCCGGCGTGCTCTGCTGCTGCCACTCAGGGTTGATGAAATAGAAGACCTTGTCCTTGACGATCGGTCCGCCCATCGTGAAGCCATACTGCGACTGACTGTAGTCGTTGATGTATGGCTGAGAGCGCGTAAATGACTGATTACGGCCGACATAGTACGCCGAACCGTGAAGATCATTCGTGCCGCTCTTGGTCACGGCGTTCACGAGAAGACCGACGAAGTTGCCCTGGCGAACATCGAACGGTGTGAGAAGAATCTGGTATTCCTTCACCGACTCGATACCGATCGACTTGCCGCCAGCCTGTCCGCCAGGCTGGCCCGTAGAGCCCAGTCCGAAGAGGTCGGTTTCACCCGTACCGTCGATCTGGATCTGGTTGTACCGGTTGTTGACGCCGCCGGCCGAGAGACCGGCCGCGATGCCCGTGCCGCTCTTGAGCGTCGTGGACACCTGGGGAACCAGCGTCACGAAGTCAGTGAAGTTACGATCGAGGCTGGGCAGCCTGCGCAGCGAGGAGTCGGAGATGGTTGTGACAACACCCGTATGAGTGGGCGTAATCACCGCGCCCGATGCCTGGCTCGATACGTTGACCGCGGTGAGCGTCGTGGTCTGCTCATTCATGCTCAGGTCAATGCGTCTTACCTGTCCAAGCTGGATAGTTACGCCAGTCTTTTCCGCCGGCTGAAAGCCGATGCGTCGCACAGTTATTGTGTAGGGTCCACCGACTTCCAGTCCGGAAATCGTGTAGAGGCCATTAGTACGGGTAATGCTTCCGGCGCGGGCGCCAGTTGCAGTGTTAGTGATCTGAACCTGGGCCGATTCAATGCCGACGCCAGACGCATTAGTGACTACGCCTGAAACGCCGCCTGTCGTGATGCCTTGCGCGGTGGCGCGCGAGGCGCTCACGGTGAAAAGCGTGACCAGTGCGGCGAAGGCGAGGGACCAACTACGCTTGAACATGCAGTCTCTCTGATTAAGGAAGGATAAATTTTACAGGCGAACCGAGATTTTGGGCAGTGCGAATTTGGCAACGGCTTTGCAACAGCCTATCGAACGGATGTTCGATTTATCCACGGATAAAATAGTAGACCCGAGAATATCACCGCGAAGATCGCGAGCGTCGGGATACGGGCCGTCGGATCGGCGAGAGCGCTCCCGAGGAGATACAGGATCGCCACAACAAAGATAACCGGAGCGATCGGGTAACCGAACGCGCGGACCGCGGGTTTGTAACCTGCAACCTTCCTTCGAAGTGGAAAAATTGCCGCGACGCCGAGTGCATAGAACGGGATTATCGCCGTGACGAACGTGTCGGCTAGCTGCTCAAATGTGCGAAGCATGACGAAGACCACGCCGAGCGCCGTCGCGAGGAGAATCGCCGCGCCAGGAGTCTGGAAGCGCGGCTGCACCCGCCCAAGTTGGCGGAACAGAAGGCCGTCGGTGGCCATTGCGAACAGGATCCGCGGGCCGGTAAGCATCGAGCTGGCGAGAGTACCGAGTGCGGAGAGCATCACGATGATTCCAACCGCCGCAACGCCCGGTTCGCCGATCAGCCGCTGGGCGACGTCGGCTGCAACAAGTTTGGACTGGCGCATCTCGCCGATCGACAGCACCGAGAGATAGGCAACGTTCGCAAGGAGGTAGAGCGCGATCACGGCCAGCGTGCCGTAGATCAGCACCTTTGGGAGATTGCGCTCGGGATCCTTTACTTCCCCACCAACGAAGCTCACGTCGGCCCAACCGTCGTACACCCAGAGCACGGAAGTGAGCGCCAGCGCGAACGGAACGAAGCCGAAGCTTCCGGCTGGCGCAACTGGTGTGAAGTGGCCGCCTGTGTGCGGCAGCGCTGCCAACGCGACAATCTCGATCGCCAGCAATCCGGCGCACTTAAGAATGGTGAGGGAGTTCTGTACGAGTGTCCCCCATTTGACCCCGACATAGTTCAGTACGCCCATGATCGCGATGGAAATCGCGGCGATGTAGTGGACCCACTGATCGTATGGTGCGAACGAGGGATTGTGGCCGAGTGATCGAAGCATGTACTCGGCGAAGGTCGTCGCGATGGCGCCGAGTGCCGCGGCGCGGATGATGACGAGCTCGGCCCAGCCGAAGAGGAAGGCAGGGATGCGGCCCCATCCTTCTCTTATATAGACGTAGACGCCACCCGTTTCGGGATAAGCGCTGGCTATTTCCGCGAGTGTGAGTGCGCCGCAGAGGGCGACCAGGCCGCCGAAGACCCAGAGCGAGAGCATCGGGAGTGTTCCCGGGAGCCGGTCGGCGATGACCGCGGGCGAGCGAAAGATGCCGGATCCCACCGTGGATCCGACGAGAACTGCGACAGCGCTCCAGAGACCGATCCGGCGGGGCAATGCGGAAGGCATCAACAACGGTACTGCAACCCGCGCGGGTTGGCGAGTAGGTTTACACTCTAAAATGGAGCTTCATCGCGCCCTGTTCTGGGCATGTCTCGTCATCACGGTAATCGCCGAGCTGCTGATCCTGCGGTCGGCGTTTTTTCCGCCGACTGACATGGTTCCGGCTGATAACATGCCAAAGTCTCCGAGAATCGTGGAGATGATCTGGGGCGTGCTGCCAGCAATAGCGTTGGCGGCGATCTACTGGGCTGCCTGGAGGGCGATGTGACGGCGAGTGCGACACGCGCGGGTGGGGGCGTCACGCACCGGGCCGCCGGTGGATCGCCCGAGATGGGCCGGGACCCGGGCCGTCTGGCGCTGCTGAGGGGGCTCGGGTATCTGGCCACGATTCTCGCCTTTGCGCAGATCATGTTCGGGGCGATCGTGCGGATCACCGGGTCGGGGATGGGGTGCGGTGATCACTGGCCTACTTGCCAGGGATATCTCTTCCCTCCCCTGGAACGGCCCGATCTGATCATCGAAGTGACGCACCGCTACATAGCCGCGACGGTCACCATCGCGATACTCGCGCTGCTTGCGGTGGCGTATCAACGGCGGTCCGAACCTGGAGTCGGGGGCCGTGGTGGTGTTCTGCGCTCCGCAGTTCTCGCCGCGTTGCTCGTCGTTACCGCAGCGGTATTCGGCGGAATAACCGTCAAGCTGTCTCTGAATCCGTATGTCATCGTGACGCATCTTGCGATCGCGATGACACTCCTCGCGGTGCTGTCGATCGCGGTGCTGCGTGCCGGCGGATGGGGATTTGGCCGCACCGGCGTTGCATCCGCGAGGAGTTACCGCGGGGCAAGGGCCGGAGTGATCCTCGTATTCATAATCCTGATATTCGGCGCGCTTACAGCCAACGTCGCTGGCGCCAATGTGTCGTGCCAGGGGTTTCCGTGGTGCCGCTCGGTGCTCGTGACCGGGACTCCACTTTACATACAGGTAACGCACCGCGTTCTTGCGTTCCTGCTTCTCTTCCACATGATCGGATTGCCGCTCGGCATACGCAGGCGACGGGAATCGCCGCTTGTGCAGAAGGCTGCATGGTTTGCTCTGGGGGCGATCATCCTCCAGATCATTGTCGCCGCCGGAATGGTCGAGTTGCAGTTGCCTCCGGCGTGGCGATCGCTGCATCAGGCCGTCGGCACGCTCGTGTGGCTTTCGGTCTTCACGTTCGCGGCCCTTGCGCGGTATTCGCAGGCGACGCACGCGCGAATGCTTGACGCATGACTGCCAGCAATGAGATGAATCCGGACTCGGTGATTACGGACGACAGCCGGCACTCGCTCACATCGGACCTTGTTGCGCTGACCAAACCGCGGATCATATCGCTATTGCTGGTCACTACGGTCGCCGCGATGTACGTAGCGGGCACACCGAGCGGATGGCTGGTGCTCACGGTTCTAGTCGGTGGCTATCTGATGGCCGGCGGCGCGCATGCGCTCAACATGTATCTGGACCAGGACATCGACGCGCACATGCCGCGAACGAAGCTGCGTCCGTTGCCGAGTGGCCGCATGGCGCCGCGCGCGGTACTCGCATTCGGCGTGCTGCTTGCGACCGCCGCGACTTTTCTGCTCGCGCGATTTGCGAACGTGCTTACCGCCGCGCTGGCGCTGATTGGGTTCTACGGCTACGTATTCCTCTACACGCGGTGGCTCAAGCGCAGAACGCCGCAGAATATAGTGATCGGCGGTGCTGCAGGCGCGATTCCGCCGCTGGTGGGATATGCCGCGGTAAGCGGTTCGCTGGACCTGACCGCCTGGACTCTGTTCCTCATCATCTTCTACTGGACGCCGCCACATTTCTGGGCACTGGCGTTGCTCAAGAAGCGCGACTACGGCGCTGCTGGTGTCCCGATGGCACCACTGATCTGGGGTGAGCGACACACTCAGGATCAGATGCTCTGGTACCTCGGCATCATGGTGTCGCTCTCCATACTTCCATTCTGCATCGGCTCATTCGGACTGTTCTATCTCACGAGCGCGCTGGTCGTAGCTGCACCGCTCGCGTACGGAGTGATCAAGTTGAGATTGCGGAGCGGAGATTCAACACGCACCGCGCGGTTCGTCTTCATGTATTCGCTACTGTACCTCGCGCTGTTGTATGTCGCGATGGTTGTAGATCTGCACGTAATCAGATAGTGGCAGAGTCGACGCCGAAGGCCGGCACTGTGACGGAACAGGCGACGAACAAGCGTGAGCGCGTCTCACCCAAGGCGCTAGCGCGACTCTTTCCGCGAGTAAAGCCGTACCTTGGCCATCTCGTCATCGCCACAATCTGTCTGCTGGCGGCGAGCGCGGCGGGGCTCGCATTCCCCGCGATCGTTGCCGTACTACTCGACACCGCGTTCCAGCACGGCAACGCAACGCTGCTCAACGAGATAACGCTCGGGCTGCTGCTGCTGTTCGCGGTTCAGGCATCGCTCAACATGGTGCAGGTGTATCTGCTGACGGCAACGTCGGAACGGGTAATCGCGAAGTTACGCACCGATCTGTTCGGCCATCTGGTTCACCTGTCGCCTGGATTCTTCACCGACCGACGGACCGGAGAGCTAACCAGCCGTCTGGGATCAGATACGAGTGTCCTTCAGACTGTTCTGAGCACGAACCTGTCCGAGTTCACGCGGCAGTCGATCTTCCTTGTCGGTGCGCTGGTAATGCTCACGATCAAGCAACCCGCACTGACTGGAACGACGCTGGCCGTCGCACCACTGGTGGTCGGCGCCGCATTTCTGTTCGGCAGAATGTTGCGTCGTGCGAGCACAGGTGTACAGGATCGAATCGCGGAAGCATCGGGTACGGCCGACGAGGCGTTCGCGCAGATTCGGATGGTGCAGAGCTTCACGGCTGAGAGTGAGGAATCGCGCAAGTACGACCGTCATCTGTCCGACGTCGTGCGGGCCGCAGTCGCGCGCGCAAAGATTCGCGGTGTGTTCTTTGGTGCGCTGACATTCTTCGGATTCAGCGGTGTCGTCGTAGTTCTGTGGGAGGGAGGACGCCTCGTACTTGCCGGCCAGCTTACCGCCGGCGCGCTCGTGTCCTTCCTGCTTTACGCGCTCTATGTCGCCGGTGCAATCGCTTCGCTCGCTTCGCTTTTCGGAGCATATCAGGAGGCTACGGGCGCTGCTCGACGCATTTTCGAACTGCTCGACATGACACCGACGGTGGTGGACGCCAGCAAACCCGTCGCCCTCCCGCGTCCTCGACGTGGGGAGGTATCGATGGAGCACGTTTACTTCAGGTATCAGCCCGATTTGCCAGATGCCCTTCACGACGTGTCGCTGCGGATTGGATCGGGTGAGATCGTAGCGTTGGTCGGACCGAGCGGCGCGGGAAAGACCACGGTGGCGTCGCTGCTCCCGCGATTCTGGGACGTGACGGGCGGCCGTATCACCTTCGACGGAATCGATGTTCGCGACCTGTCGCTGCGCGACCTTCGCGAATCGATCGGGGTCGTCCCGCAAGAGCCCACGTTGTTCAGTGGAACTGTGCGCGACAACATCGCATACGCTCTCGCCGGCACGTCCGAGTCAGTGTCCGACTCGACGATCGAAGCTGCGGGGCGCGCCGCGAATGCGCACGAGTTTATAGTGAGACTGCCGCAGGGATACAACACACCGGTTGGTGAGCGCGGAGTCAAGCTATCCGGTGGCCAGCGCCAGCGCCTCGCCATTGCGCGGGTGTTTCTCAAGAATCCGGCGCTCGTCATTCTCGACGAGGCGACATCCAGCCTGGACTCCGAGAGCGAACGGCTGGTCGAAGCGGCAATGGAAGAGTTGCTCCGAGGCCGGTCAACACTGATCATCGCACATCGACTTTCTACTGTATTGCGCGCGGACCGGGTTGTCGTGCTGGAACATGGCCGCGTTGTCGAGACGGGTCGTCACGCGGACCTGCTCGACGCCGAAGGAACGTACGCGAAACTGTATCGCGGTCAGTTTCGCGCCGGTGACCGGGTCGCGCTGGAGAGCCTGTAGCGCGCTGCCTATCCGCTCTGCGGATTGCGAGGCTCCAGCGCTATCGCTGGTGAAATTGCAGGTCGACTGTTGCTGTGCCGTTGGGGGTGACGGTGACCGTGCCATCTGCGGTCCCGAGCATCGGGTGCCAGGCGCGAATGCGGTGGACGCCGGCAGGAACACCATCAATACTGAAGCTCCCTTTCGAATCCGTGGTTGCAAAGTACGGTTGGTCCAGCACTACGACCCATGCGCGCGACATCGGACGACTCTCGACGGAAAATTCCAGCACGTGCGGAGTCCGAAGCACCTTGTCGTAAGGGATCACCTGGCCATCGTCGGTGAACGGAGCGAGCGCGACCGTATCGCCGCTCGAAACCTCAGTGGCAAATGCACTCTCCGCGAGGGGATCGTAGTTCACGAGGTTGAGCGCGCCACCGGTGACGGCGATCTGGATCTGGGGATCCCAGGCACAGTCGTCGTTGGTCAGCTGAAAACGGCGATTCAACGGAAGTGGCTCGCCGCGGCGAACGTCTGTTAGCCACACGACCGCGCCGGCCACGTTGCCGTTCGTTCGCGACAGCAGATTCACGACCAGCGGCTTGCCGCAGCCATTCTGATCGGCTGGAATCTGGATCAACGTGTCCCCGGGCGGAGTTCCGGTGAACTGGACCGTGCCCGTGACTCTGCCGGGCGCGTTAACCGGGACCGGCTGATAAGCAATTGGAGATTGAATGACTACTGCAGCCCGGCGGGCCGCGCCGACGGTGTCGCCGATCGCCTGCGCTGAACTCTTGTCGCGGCCCGAACAGGCGGCCGCGAGCGCAAGGGTGAAGACGAGGAGAGGATGTCTGGAAAGGTGCATGCGCGCGTAATGGAGTGCTGAAAGGGTGGAGTCTGCTAATTTACCAATCGTGCCAGTGAGAATCCCCGCGCGACGCAGAAGAAGCATTTTTCGCGGAGTCGCGTTTTCGGCCACGCTGATCGTGTCAGGATGCGCGTCTGTCCGCGGCCGGCCGCCAGCCGCAAGTTCCGAGTTCTGGGGGTTCACCGCCCCGTGGGACCCGCGCAGCGAGGCCAGCGCCACCGCACACGACGCCCAGCTCGATGTGATCATCTCCGGATTCATCACACTTGATAGCGCAACGTTCCAGCCAAGGGCGCTGTTTGCCGACCCGTTGATGAGCAGCAACCCGGGGAATCGGCGGAGAATGGCGCTGCTCACGTCTTATCAGGGCAACCGGTTTCATCCAGAAACGATCCGGGCGCTTGCCAGCGACGCGACAGTGCTCGGCCAGACCGCCGGCCGCGCAGCGACATTGCTCGGCGACGCCGGCTACCGTGGCCTCATTCTCGATTTCGAGGGACTTACGCCGGACGACCTCGACGCTCTACTCAAGGTGAGCGCCGCCTTCGCCGACTCGGCGCGTACCCACGGAATTTCGCCGTCCGGGATGGCGGTTCCGGCAACCGATACAGCCGCCTATCCCGGGCGATCGCTTCTTGGTTCCGTCGATTTTCTCGTTGTGATGTTGTACGACGAGCACTGGGCTACGTCTCCTGCCGGTCCGATTGCGTCTCCCGACTGGGCCACGCGCGCCCTCGGACTACGCGCCGCCGACATCGGAAGTTCCCGCGTCGTGGCGGCCTTTCCAACATATGGTTACCAGTGGCGCAGTGACAGCGCGACCGCGGTAGTATCGTTCATACAGGCGGAGCAGTTAGCGCGCGATGCGCACGTTGCACTCCAGCGCGACCCATCCTCCAACACGCTCCATGCTGAGGCAAATGGATGGAGCTTATGGGTGGGCGACGCCGTGCTGCTCGACTCTCTGGTGCACGGCGCGCGGCGCGCAGGAATTACCAAGATCGCGTTGTGGAGACTCGGGCTCGAAGATCCGAGGATCTGGACCGACGTGGTGCGGTAGTCAGACCATTCAGACGATAAAGAGGTCCTTCTGGATGTTGGTTGGCGTGATCAGGAGCGAACCATCCTCAATAAATCCATTGACCTCGGTTCGCATCCCGACCTGACCCGTGATATAGATGCCGGGCTCGATGGAAAAGGCGATACCGGGAAGCAGCGTCCGGACGTCGCGCGTCTCGAGATTGTCAATGTTCGGCCCCGATCCGTGTATTTCGCGCGAATCGATCGAGTGGCCCGTACGGTGGGTGAATTTTTCCCCGAAGCCACGCTCTGTGATGTAGTGGCGAGCCGCATCATCGGCCTCGCCGCCTGTAACAGGCTTGCCGGATTCGACACGATCACGCAACACCTTGATCGCTGCGTCCCGCGCTCCACGCACGGCTTCCCAGATCACGATGTTCTCCGCGCTTGCGGGACCAAGCGAACCCATCCAGGTCTGATCGGCGAAGACACCATCCGGCTCGTGGGCCCAGAGATCGATCAGGAGTATGTCGCCGTCCCTGATCAGCGCGGAGTGCTCTTTCGTTGGGTCGTAGTGTGGATTCGCGGCATTGAGGCCGACGGAGACGTTAGGGCCATGGCTGTCGGTGACGAGATTCGCCTCGCTGAATTCCTCGCGGATCAGCATCATCAGTTCGTACTCGCTGATCGGCTTTCCGGATCGCGCTCTCTCTCCGGCAAGCGCCATCGCGTTGCGCGCGATTCGCGCGAGGTGTTCGGCCGCGCGCTTGTGCGAGGCAAGATCCTCGGGCGTCCAGACGGCGTAGATGCGCGTGACAAGATCCGCCGACGTTACGACCTCAGCACCCGCGCTGCGAACCATTTCCACAACGCCGGCCGGCACGCGATCCAGATACGGAACGGCATCGCCGGCCGAGTATTCCATGGCGACTTTCCTTCCACGCACAGCGTCCGCGAGATATCTCTCGAAATCGCGCCAACTGCTGTAGACTCGCTTTGGCCAATCGGCCGGCCACTCCTCCCATGGCCCCTGCTCGATCGCGTGGGTGATTGCGACCGGATTTCCCTCGCGCGGTATGTAGCAGAAGTATCTGCGCGTGACCATTCCAGAAATCCCGACGACTCCGGCGGCGATCGGATTGATTCCGTGAAAATCGTATAGCAGCCAGCCATCGACACCGGCGTCGGCGATGGCGCGGCGGATACCAGCGAGTTGGGAGGGAGAGAGCATTGTCTGCGAGCCTTCGTTCAGATAAGAGTAAGGAGGGTGAGCAACTCATTCAGCGCCGCGTCGTAGTACTCGCGGCCCGGTTCAGTGGCACCGGCGGAAACCGGCGCGTGCGTGGGGACATCCATCTGAAGCATGGTGCCGGATCGCTTGAGCACCGCCCCGAAGTAGCGCGCGACGAGCCGCTGGGCCTGTCGGCGTGCGATTGGGCGCGCCACGAGGCGTGGGAGGTAGTTGACACTGCCACGCTTGATGGAGGACAGCCTGCCGTATGCAGTACGGGCGGTCGCTCTTCCGGCGTGTTTGAAGATCTCGATTGCGTCGGGGCGTCGAGCGATGAGTCGCGAGAGTGCGATCACCTCATCTTCCTGGATGGGATGACCGCGCTTTGCGGCTTCGTTATACCGTCTTATCTGCGCGTAGACCGTATCGGTCGTTCCCAATCGCTTGTTTATGAATTCCGGCGCATATTCCGCGTCGCCTGCACCATCGAGACGGTCCGCCTCTCGCACGGCTTCCAGCAGGGAAAGTGGTACGAGCGGATCGACTGACATTGAATGAGCGGGCGACATTGTAGACGGCCAAGTTAACCCGTACGGATGATCGAAACAATTTTTGCGGCGAAAGCAGTGGCGGCAATGCAACAACGCGGCGGCGCCGGGTTGATTCTGGGAATCGCCGCGGCTGGTATTGCGTGGCGGGCGGGATCGCTGAACAGGAGCGGATTCGTCGCGGCGGCTGCCTGCGGGACGCTGTGCGTTATGGCGGGTTGGAGTTGGGCGGCAGTGCTCATTCTGTACTTCATGGCCGCGAGTGTGCTTTCCCGGGCTGGAGACGAGGCGAAGGACGCACGGACGCGAGGCGTCGTCGCCAAGGGCGGCGCCCGCGACGCGGTCCAGGTACTCGCAAACGGTGGAGTCTATTCGCTAGCCGCATTTCTTGCAGTGAGCAGCGTGTCGCCGGCACTCACATGGGGCGCGGTGGGCGCGCTTGCTGCGGCGTCGGCGGATACTTGGGCAACGGAAATCGGAGTGGGACTTGGTGGGCTCCCGCGGTCCATTCTTACCCGATCGTACGTTCGTCCTGGCGAGTCCGGTGGCGTCACCGGCGCCGGTATTGTCGGGTCCGCTGCGGGCGCCGCGTGGATCGGGCTCACCGCGATGCTGGCGGGGTTCTCGCGCGGTGCAGCGGTAGCGGCGCTCGTGGCTGGAATGGGTGGGTCTCTGACCGACTCGCTACTCGGCGCGACAGTGCAGGAGCGACGGCGGTGCGATGTGTGCAATGAGCCAACTGAGAGACTCATTCACCTCTGCGGATCCACTACTCGCCGCGCCGGTGGAATCACCGGGCTCAATAACGACGTAGTAAATCTTCTCTCCACGTTCGCGGGGTTACTGTTGGGTGTGACGGTCTATTTCATTGCTTATAACTGGGGCGTGCTTGGTCGATAACGGCGCGAGTCCGCGCAAGGCGCAGGTAATCGTCGTCGGCGCGGGACCAGGCGGTTCGTCCACAGCGTGGCATCTGGCGAAACTTGGCATCGATGTAATCCTGCTCGATCGCGCAACCTTTCCGCGAGACAAGGTTTGTGCAGAATATCTGAGCCCGCAGGCATCCCGCATTCTGTCGAGCATGGGCGCGATGGATGAGGTCGATGCGTCGGGACCGGCCCACCTCACGGGAATGCGCGTTCGCGCGCCAAACGGCTGCGAGATACATGGAAGTTTCGTGGCGCGACATGGTTATCGCGCGTTCAGGGACCGAGGTATCGCGGTCCGTCGATCGATACTCGATGCGATCCTCGTGCAGCGCGCACAGTCGGCCGGCGCGCAATTGATCGAGCGATCGAGAGTGACGGATGTCCTGCGCACGCCGTCGGGCGCCGTCTGCGGCGTGTCGTTCATCGATGGTGATAGTGAGCGGCGCGAGTTGCTTGCACCGCTGGTGATTGGCGCGGACGGACTCCGTTCCGTCATCGGGCGACGGCTGGGGCTCACGCGCGTGTCGCGAATTCCTCGTCGTATGGCGTTCGTCGCCCACTTTCGGAATGTGCCGGGCGTAACCGAGGTCGGCGAGATGCACGTGGAGCGTGACGGGTACGTCGGGATTGCGGATGTGGGCAACGGGCTTACGAACGTCGCGCTGGTGGTAACAGCCCGAGCAGCAAGAGAAGCCGCGGCAGATCCAAACGCGATGCTGGACGAATGGCTGGCGAGTCATCCACATCTGTCTGACCGGTTCGCGGAATCCGAGCGGATCGAGCCGGTGCGTGCGACTGGGCCGTTCGCATCATCTACGACGCGAGCCTGGGCGCACGGCGCAGCCCTGGTGGGCGACGCGGCTGACTTTTTCGATCCATTCACGGGTGAAGGTGTGTATTCAGCGCTGCGGGGTGGTGAGTTGCTGGCGCCGTTCGCTGCCGCGGCGGCGGTGGGCGAATCCAGAGCCGCTGCTCGCGCGCTGGCTGAGTACGAGCGAGCGCGGCGCGCAGAGTTTCGCGGGAAGTGGTTGGTGGAAAAGCTCATTGCGGGGACCGTTGCCGTTCCGGCCCTCATCAACCATGCGGCTCGCGCGCTGTCGCGGCGCAAGGAGATGGCAGATCTTCTCGTGGGCGTCGCGGGGGATTTTGTGCCGCCGAGTCAGGTTCTCAGGGTCGGATATTTCGCGCGGCTGTTACTGTTCGGGGTATGAGCCTGGATCCTGATGCATTCCGCGCGGTCATGGGACGCTTTGCTTCCGGCGTTACCATCGTCACCGCAACCGACGAAAGCGGCGAGGACCATGGGATGACCGTGAGCGCCTTCGCATCCGTTTCACTCGAGCCGCCGTTGATAGTCGTCTGCATCGACCAGACGGCGTCGATGCACGACACCCTCATCGATATCGAGTATTTCGCCATCAACATTCTTGCCTCGACTCAGGAAGCCATCGCTCGTCGATTTGCGGCTACTGGCGCGCAACGATTTGAAGGAATCGGCTACCGGCGCGGAGAGAACGGTGCGCCGATCCTGAACGATGTGCTTGCGTACATCGAATGCAGACGCATTTCGTCGACCACCACGGGTGATCACACGGTGATCATCGCCGAGACGGTTGCCACGGCAATGCGTGATGCGCGCCCGTTGCTGTACTATCGTGGTGGGTTTGCCCAGTTGGAGCGCTAGATAGCGCGGGCGATGGCCGGACTCCTGACGCCGCGGCGCAGATATGATTCCGAGCTGCTGGACGCACCGAGCGAGGATGAGGAGCTCGTGCTCCGAACGGTTCGGGACATCCGACGATCGAACGCTGTATTCCGCGGAGCGCGCGCCGCTGTTGCCGAGCTGGAGCCATACTTCAACGGTCTGCGCGCGGAAGCGACATTGCTGGACGTCGGAACCGGCTTCGGCGATGTGCCGCGCGCCGCTGTACGTGCAGCGCGCGGGCACGGCATCGCGCTCAACACGATCGGTCTCGACACGGAGCCGGTAATCGCGGGACTTGCGGCGCGTTCGGTGTCCCAGGTCGTGTGCGGAAGCGGGCTCACGCTTCCATTTGGCGCCGGGAGCGTGGACATCGTGATGTGCTCCCAGACATTGCATCATTTTCGCGACGAAGAGGAGACTGCTCTGCTCCGGGAAATGAATCGGGTCGCGCGAGTGGCTGTCGTCGTGAGCGATCTGCGACGCAGCTGGATCGCGGCGGGTGGGTTCTGGATCGCATCGTTTCCGCTCGGCTTCCACCGCATTACGAGGCACGACGGTGTCCTGTCCGTGCTGCGTGGCTACACGCGGGACGAACTTTCGAACGCTGTTTTCAGCGCGGTCGGCGTGCGACCCGTGGTGCATCAACGGCTTGGATTCAGAATCACGACGAGCTGGGTGCCCGTCGACCGAGAATCATGACAGCACTCGTAGAGCTCGGCGCAATGCCGACCGACGTATCGATGCGCGTACTGGATGAACTCGTAGTGCGTGCGCCAGTTGGCCGGATCTTTGCGCTTGCGCGGGATGTCGAGCGGTGGCCGGCGCATCTTCCCCACTACCGTTACGTCCGCTTCAACAGCCGCAGCGCCGATGGCGGCGGCATTGTCGAGATGTCCGCAAATCGACCGTTTGGTGTGCTCGACTGGCCTACGTGGTGGCGATCGGACATGCAGGTGATCGAGGACGCGCCGTCGGTACGCTACAGACACATAGCCGGCATCACCAAGGGAATGGACGTCGAGTGGACTTTCGAGGCCACGCCGGCGGGGACGCATGTTCGTGTCCTGCACCTGTGGAACGGACCGAGGTGGCCGCTGATAGGTAAGATGGCGGCCACGTCGATCATCGGACCGGTATTCGTGCACGGCATCGCGTCGCGCACTCTTGCTGGATTGGCACGCGTGGCGGAGGCTGCATGAAGGGCAGGCGAAGGGTGGTCATCACAGGAATTGGTGCGATAACTCCGATCGGGTCGACCAAGGATGCAATGTGGGATGGAGTGCTGCGTGAGCGGTCCGCCGTGCGGTCGCTGACGCGATTCGATCCTTCGATTTTCCGCAGTCATAATGCTGCTGAGGTCCCGGACTTCGATCCCAATGATTTCATCGAGAGCAAGCGCGCGCGCAGGCTCGACCGGTTCGGGCAGTTTTCCGTAGCGGCGGCCAAGCAGGCGATAGCCGATTCGGAGATCGACCTCGCGACGGAAGATCGCGAGCGGATCGGAGCGATGATGGGAACGGCCCTGGGCGGAGTTGGCTACGCCGAAGAACAGTTGAGCGTGTTTCTGCGAGAAGGACTTCGCGCCGTCGACGCGACGCTTGCACTGGCTGTTTTCGGCGGAGCAGCGAGTTGTAACATTGCGATCGAGATGGGTGTGTCAGGGCCGAACTCCACGAACGCGATGAGCTGTGCCTCGGGTGCGATGGCGATCGGCGAGGCCTTCCGGCAGGTTCGAGACGGATACGCCGACGTCATGATAGCTGGCGGAGCCGAGGCGCCGCTGGCACCGTTGTGCTATGGCGCGTTCGCGTTGATCCGGGCGATGTCGACGCGGAACGACGATCCCGAACATTCCTCTCGACCGTTCGACAACGACCGCGACGGATTCGTGATGGGAGAGGGCACCGCGGTCTTGATACTCGAGGAGTACGATCGCGCGGTGGCGCGCGGAGCCCGGATTTATGCGGAGCTTTGCGGCTACGGAACGAGCAATGATGCGCATCACATGACGGCGCCCCTTCCCGACGGGAAGCAGGCTGCGCGCGCGATGCAGATGGCACTGAACGATGCAGAGATCGGAGCCTCCGAGATCGGTTACATAAATGCCCACGGAAGCTCGACACCGCTCAACGATCCTACCGAGACGCTTGCTATCAAGCGGGTTTTCGGGGACTCGGCTCGATCAGTAAGGGCCAGCGGCACGAAGGGTTACTACGGGCACGCGCTGGGTGCGTCGGGCGCGATCGAGGCCGCGATCTGCGCGCTGGCGATCGACCGGGAATGGCTTCCGCCCACGGTAAACCTTACCGAGCGCGATCCGGAGTGCGATCTTAACTACATCACGGGGCGAGGGCGGTCCGAACGGGTGGAGCACGTGCTCAGCAACTCGTTTGGATTTGGCGGAATCAACGCCGCTCTCGTCTTTCGCCGGGTGGTGTAGCGGAGCTAGCCGAGCTAGCGGAGCGTTGCAACTCGCCCGGGTCAAACCTGGACAATCCACGGAGTAACGCATGCGGGATTCGCTACGCCATTTCGTTTCGGAGTTCATCGGTACATTTGCACTGGTATTCGTGGGAAGCGCGGCGATCATGGCCGCAGCCCAGGCGAACACTCCGTATGCGTTGCTACAGGTAGCGTTGGCCCACGGCCTGGTGCTTGCCATTTTCGTCACCGCGCTAATGCGGATCTCGGGACACTTCAATCCCGCAATCACGCTCGGCTTCGTCGCGGCACGCCGCATCGATCCCATGATGGCTGGTGTCTACATCGTCGCGCAGCTTCTCGGCGCAGTTGCGGCGGCGTACATACTCAAGGCGACATTTCCGGACGCACTTGTGGTCGCGACGCGTGACGGTGGTCAGGCGATCTCGCTCGATGTGACCGCGTCTCAGGCGTGGATACTCGAGGCGATCGCGACATTTTTCCTCACGTTCACCGTGTTCGCGACAGCGGTCGACCAGAAGTCGCCACGGGTTGGCGGATTTGCGATCGGACTCGTTGTTGCGGTCGACATTCTGGCGATCGGACCGCTTACCGGCGCGTCAATGAACCCAGCGCGCTCGTTTGGACCCGCGATGGCATCCGGGATCTATGAAGGGCAGTTCATTTACTGGACGGCTCCGATCATCGGATCGATCGTCGCGGCGGTGCTGTATGACGAGCTGTTCATAAGGCGCGAGCGTGAGCCCGTGGAACACGGCGCGATCGAGACGTGATGGGACGACATCCCGTGCCGATCGACATGTAAAAAGGGCCTGCTCCGCGAAACGCGGAGCAGGCCCTTTTCTGGTTCCAGCTGTTACGAAGCCCGGAGTGCGCCGACCAGCACCGGGAGCCCACCGATCACCCAGACGAGCGCGGCGGCCATCGCAGCGCGCGACTTTGGAATTTTTGCAACGACCGCGAGTCCAATTGCGAGCAGGACCGTCGCCCATATGGTGAAGAGGTCGAATCTGGTGAGCAGGCTGAGCATTACCGGTGACGCAGCGTCGGGATTGAGGAAGCGCGCGGGACTCAGCGAGACACTGGCCATCCCGTTGACCTTGGACGGATCCAGCGCAAAGGCCTGGACAAGCCTCAAGAGCGAATCGATGATCCGCGGGAAGGCGGCGTAGGTCGCGATCATACACGCCTGGCCGATGTCCTCCTTTGCGGAGAAGAACTTCCCGGCGATCCATAGAATGACACCGACTACCAATGGCACAAAGAAGGTGGCCAGGCCTGCGATGATCGGGGTGAACTTTGTCACCATCGCGGTGGATCCCGCGATCTGGTCCGGTGTCAGACTTGGGTTCTTTTTGGCGGCAGCTGCCATTCCCCGCGCAAGATCGGACTGAATCACCGACTGCATTGCGGAGCTGCCGACAACCGTGATCGCGACCATGATGACAGTCAGAATGATCAGCGGGAGGAAGAAGCTAGAGTTGCGGCGGCGCTCAAAAACTTCGCTCGGAGAGACGAAGATATCGATGAAGTCTTCCCAGAGGCTGGCCGGCTTTGCCGATACTGGTGGGACGGCAGTCGTTCCGAGATCGTCGGGGGCGGTCATGAGGGATGGGTTGAGGTCAGCCATACGTTGCACCGGGACTGTCGATCACGCCAGGGGTGGACTTTTGCCGAGCCTGCTGGCAAGATGTGACCCTGATGCGCTCTGACGGGTTAACGTAGCATGGGGATCTCCGACGCGGCCGTAGTGAGCCGGATTCGTGAGGGGGAGAGCGATGCGTTCGCGCTCCTGTTCGAGCGATACCACGAGCGCTGCGCGCGGCTCGCGATGCGGCTGCTCGGCGACTCGGATGATGCCGCGGATGCGGTACAGGACGCCTTTATCCGGGCCTATTTATCGCTGGACAGCTACCAGGAACGGGACCGATTCGGTTCCTGGCTGATGTGCATCGTCGCGAATCGATGCCGTTCGGCGACGGATGCTGCGCGTCGGCGAGCCAGTATTGCCGGCGAGTGGATGCGTGCCTATGCTGACCCGGTCCATGGAGCCGAGCTGCCTCACGAAGGCGACCATGCACTCGCGGAGCGACTGGATAATGCCCTCGGCAGTCTGCCGGACGCGACCCGGACGGTTGTGCTTCGGAAATACGGTGAAGATCTGACCTACGAAGAACTTTCGGCAGATACTGGAATTGCAGTATCTGCCCTCAAGATGCGAGTTGCTCGCGGATCCGCGCAGCTCAGGCGGACATTGATTGGCGCCGGGGTTACCGTCGCCATGATTGCGTTCATCGCGGTAAGCCATTCGCACGAATCGAGCAAACCGCGTGCTGCGACGGTTATCGCGTGTGATACGCTCCGCGCCATCATGCACGACACGCTTGGCGCAACGACGCGCGACTCGATGCTGCCGGCGGGCCGGTGCGGTGGTGATACGCACGCATTGCGCCAGGAGCAACGGCTCCGTGGCGAGCGCGAACCAGAGTCAAAACCGGAATTCTAGATGATCAGAGATAGCGAAGCGGGGGCGCGTCATGCGCCACCGTACGCCTGGGGCGCGCTCGCCGCATTGTGCGTTTTTTGTCTTTACCTCGCGACGCTGTCGCCGACGACAGCGATGTGGGACACCAGCGAGTATATCGCGGCGGCGAAGGTGCTCGGTCTCCCCCACCCGCCGGGCAATCCGCTATTCGTCATGCTCGCGCACGCGTTCGGCCTGCTACCGATACCTGTCTCGTATGCGGCGCGGATCAACATACTTGCCGCACTCTGCAGCGCGATTGCGGCCGGCGTGTGGTTCCTGCTGATCGATTTTGTTCTCGCGCGCGGCGGCGTTTCCACGTTGCGCCGCAGGGCGTGCGCCACTGCTGGGGTGATAGTCGGAGCGACCGCGTTCACTGTATGGAACCAATCGGTCGTGAACGAGAAGGTGTACACGATATCGCTTGCGCTCTTCGCGGTTATAACTCTTCTGATGCTGCGTTGGCTGGACGGCGACGGAACCAAACGAAATGACTCGAAGCTGGTTGCGATCGGTTTTCTACTCGGCGCCGGTTATTCGGTGCATCCGGCCGGACTCCTGCCGGGGCTGGCCGTCGTAATCACTGTCGCGAGCCAGCACTGGCGCAAGTTCATGCAGCCACGGCTGGTGGCCGCCGTATTCGGAGCGTTCATCCTGGGGCTCACGCCGTTCATATTCGAGCCAATACGAGCGGCGCAGGCGCCGGCCATGAACGAGGGCGCGCCGACCGGCTGTGAAAATGGCCTCGCGTGGTCATGCACGTTCAGCGAATCGACATACACGCGGCTCTCCGCGAACATCAACCGGGACCAGTACGGCAAACCATCGGTGCTCGACCGCCAGGTCTCCTTCGGCGCGCAACTTGACATGTGGTGGCTGTACTTCAAATGGCAATGGTTGCGCGACCCTCATGGCGACGTGCCATACGTGCAGCTCTTGCTTGCTCTGCTTGTGTTCGCGCTCGGCGCATATGGAGCGACGGTGCACTGGCGATGGGATCGGCCGTCCTGCATTTACTGGTCGACTTTCATGCTTACGCTGACAGTTCTGCTGGTGTACTACATGAATTTCAAGTACGGCTACTCCCAGGCGATGTCGCTGGGCGATGCCGTACCGCGCGAGGTACGCGACCGGGATTACTTCTACCTGTGGAGCTTCAGCGCGTGGGGGGTTTGGGTAGCGGTGGCGCTGGCTGCAATCTGGCAGCGAACGCGTTACGGTGCGGGGCTGCTAGCGATTGCGGCGGTGCCGCTTATCGGCAACTGGAGCGCTGCGTCCCGCCGCAACGACACCGTTGCGCGCGATTGGGCAGTAGACATCCTGAATTCTGTCGAGCCGTACGGAATCATCGTCACGGGCGGCGACAATGACACCTTCCCACTATGGTATGCACAGTATGTAGAAGGGGTGCGGCCAGATGTCACGGTAATCATCGACCAGTATCTGGGCATGGATTGGTTCGTGCATCAGCTCCTGCGCACCCCAGTCCACAAATACGACGCTGCGACTGGACCGGCGATCTACCGCGGCGGGACATGGACTCCGCCGTCGCACCCGCTGTTCCGGATTACGGCCGCGCAATCGGACTCGGTGCCGGACATCATGGAATTGCGCGAGCCGCAGGCCTTCACGACTGGCGCGATCGAAGGCCACCTGAAGGCCGGCTACATCGAGCGCAAGGAGTTCCTGGTGTTGCGGCTTATCACTGACGCGCTTCCGGAGCGCCCGCTGTACTTCACTCTCGGATCACCATATCCCAAATTGTTTGGCATCCAGCGCTACATCGTTACCGAAGGACTCGTGCAGAGGGTGATGCCCGTACCGACGGCGGATTCCACCGGGCGCACGCTCGATGTCGCGCGCAGCGAGGCGTTGTGGAAGATCTACGGCGGCCCAGCGGCAATTGTCCGGCGCGGTGACTGGATCGATCGTGCCTCGCTGGCGACGCCGATCGACTACACACTGCTCGGTATCAGTCTCAGCGACGCGCTGGAGAGCCAGGGGAAGAAGACCGATGCCGGCCGGATTCGCAATCAATCCATCGCGATAATCCAAGCTGCGCGCATGGAGGAACTGTTCGGATTATCGCCTGCGAAGAATTAATCCGCTGCTGTCATGGCCCGACGTGCATGAACTTCTCGTCATAACGTACAATTGATTCCTGAATGACCTGCTTGGCCGACGCACTGCCTTCCCATCCCCGGATCTCCACGCGGCGGCCTTCGAGATCCTTGTAGATGAGAAAGAAGTGCTCGATCTCCTTCAGGTAGTGCTGTGGGAATGATGCGATGTCGTAGTATTCCTCATATCGCGGGTCATTCCACGGAACCGCGAATATCTTGTCGTCCGGCTCACCGCGATCGAGCATCTTGAGTACTCCAATCGGGCGCACGTCGATCTGGCAACCCGTGAAGGTAGCCTCCTCCACGTGAACGAGCACGTCGAGCGGATCGTTATCCTCGTGTAGTGTGCGAGGGATGAGACCGTATTCGCCGGGATATGAGACTGCGGAGTACAGCACACGATCAAGCCGGAACAGACCGGTCGCCTTGTCCAGCTCGTACTTGTTCCTGCTCCCGCTTGGGATCTCGACAACAGCGGTGACCTGCTCAGGCGGTCTGCTGCCGGGCTGAAGATCGTGCCATGGGTGGATCATCCACCAAAGATAACATCCACCCTCGGCCGGCTCGGCCGAAACCGACGGGCTAGACCACCTCTGCGGGATGGACGACCGCGTGTTCGGCGGGGCGCCGAATGCGGTAGTCTCTCCCTCGAATCAGCACGAGCAGGCTTGGAACCATGTAGAGCGTGATCGGCGTCGACAGCGCAAGACCACCGATCACCGCAAGCGCGAGCGGGCGTTGAAGCTCACTTCCAGCGCCCAAACCGAGTGCGAGTGGCAGCAGGCCGAACAGCGTGCAGAGCGTGGTCATCAGGATGGGACGCAAACGAGTGCGCGCGGCGTCACGCAGTCCGATCTCGAGTGGGACGTTATCGTGGACCATGCGATAGCGCGTGAAGTCGAGTAGAATGATTCCGTTCTTCACGATCAACCCAACGAGCAGAATGAGTCCCATGAATGATGAGACATTGAGTTGGGTACCCGTTATCAACAGCAGGACTACAGCGCCGACGAACGAAATCGGCGCCACAAGCAGCACTACCAGGGGTTCGACAAATGATTGGAACTGGACCACCATCACGGCTGTCACACTCAGCGCAGCGAGCAACAACACCAGGAGCAGCGCGTGGAAAGCCTGCTGTTGGCCAGCGTACTGACCGCCGAGTTCGACCCGAATCCCCGCTGGCGCGGGGTGGGCAGCGAGGACGCTTTTCACATCGGTCATCACGCCACTGAGTGCGCGACCGCTCACGTCGGTGGTGATCGCGATCATCTGCTGTTGATTCTCCCTGTCGAGTTCCGCCCGCGTCTCCGTGGGCGTGAGGGTTGCAACAGCGGACAACGGCACCGCGCTGTGACTTGTCGCCGTAACGAGCGGGAGATCGCCAAGCTTGTTGGCGTCGAAGCGAACAGCGTCCGGCGCCCGCACCCGGACGCCGATGGCGCGGTCGGAAGCCCTGACCTCACCCGCCGGCACACCCATCAATGCGCCCTGCACGATATCACCAACTCCCGCGGGCGTGAGCCCCGCGCGCGCAGATTCGGCGGATCCGACGTGAAGCAACATCTCTGCACTCGGCTCGCTGACACCATCAAACAGGTCCTGCACTCCCGCGACCTTGCTCAACGGGTCGCTGAGAGAACGCGCATAAGTTTCCAGCTGATCGAGATTGTCGCCGAACAGCTTGATCTCGACCGGACGTGCTGCGCCGGCCAGATCGTTGATGACGTCGGAAAGAATCTGAACGAACTCGATGTGCAGCCGCGGCACGGCGGTCGAGATCTTTCCGCGAACATCGTCCATCACTTCGAAGATTGACCGCGAGCGGTTGGCTTGCGGTACCAGACGGGCTACGAGATCGCCAACGTTCTGCTGCGTCGCGAAGAGCCCGAGTTCGGCGCCAGTCCGCCGCGACGTACCGGATATTTCAGGAGTCTGAGCGAGAATCTTCTCGGCGATATGGACTTCGCGATCGGTTTCCGACAGTGCGGTGCCACCGGGCGTGAAGTAGTCCAGCACGAAGGCTCCTTCATCCATTTCGGGGAGAAATCCAGTTCCCGTGAAGCTCGCGGCGACTACCCCAAGAATGACGAGGATGACGGCACCGCCAATCATTATGCGCACGTGGTGCAACACGCTCACTAGTGAGCGTTCATACAGGTCCGCAAGCGAGTCGAGCCCGCGGCCGATATGATGCAATATCCCGCGCCGGGATTGTGATGCGTCGGACTGTACAGGGGCCGCATCCTCCGACCGCACGAACTGCTCGCTCAGAAGCGGGATCAGCGTAATCGCAAGTGCCAGCGACACAATCACGGCTATTGTCAGCGTGATCGACAGTGCCTTGAAGAATTGGCCAACGACTCCGGTGAGCAGTCCGAGCGGCAAAAACACCACAACCGTCGTGATGGTCGATGTGGTGACGGGCAGGATGAGTTCCTGCAGCGCATCGCGAATGGCGATATGCCTGTTCGGCGTGAACGACAGGTGCCGCGCAATGTTCTCCGTAATGACCACGGCGTCATCGATAACCAGCCCCACGGCAATGGCCATCGCACCGAGCGTCATGAGATTGAATGTCTGCCCGATCATGGACATGACGAACACCGTGATCGCCATCGTCAACGGGATCGCAGTCGCGCTCACGGCTGTAATGCGACCGTGGCGCAGGAACGCGAACAGCACGATGATCGCCAGCACAGCACCAATTATCATCGCGTCGCGCACCGACGTTACAGCTTCGCGGACAAGCGCGGCCTGATCGTATACAGGCTTGAGGATCACGCCTGGCGGGAGCGTCTTTCGAATGTTTGCAGCTATCGCGGCAACGCTATCGGCTATATCGACAGTATTACCGCCGGGTTGCCGCGTGATGTTCAGCAGCGCGGCTGGCCGGCCGTCGCCGCGGACGAGCAGTACCTGATCCTCCGCACCCATCTGTACCGTGGCGACATCGCGTACATGCAGTCCGTTCGGAAGGACCACGGCTCCAACGTCTGCCACCGAGTGTGCTTCCTGATCCGTCACGATCAGGTACTGTTTGTAATCGCGAGCGGCACGTCCAACGGCTGCTGGAGATATCGCGTTCTGAATCGCCGTTGCGAGATCGTTGTACGTGAGACCCTGAGCGGCGAGAGTCGATGGGTCGGCGACTACCTCGATCTCCCGAATGCTGCTCCCCTGCACATCCACGCGACCGACGCCCGGGACACGCGAGATGATTGGCCGGATCTGATAGCGGGCAATGTCATACAACGTCGACGGATCGGTGCCCTCCAGGTTGTACGAGAGAATCGGAAAGAGTGAGGGCGTGAGCCGCGCTACCTCCACATTCACTTCGCTGGGCAGCACATTGCGAATCTGACTCACGCGCGTCTGCACGAGCTGAAGCGCGACCTGCATGTCAGTGCTGGGCGCGAAGGTCACCGAGATTTCCGCGGCGCCACGAATGGACTTTGATGTCACTCGCGTGACCCCCGGGACCGTACTCACCGCCTCTTCCAGCGGCCGCGTCACGGAAAACTCCACCTGCCGAGCGCCGAGTGATGAACCTTCGGCGACGACGGTGATTCGAGGAAAGAGCAACTCCGGATATATCGCCGACGGCAGCGAGCGTGCCAGCCACACGCCACCCACGCTCAACAGCACGACGACCAGATAGATGACTCGGCGCTGCGCGGCGAGTATGTCGAAGAGGCGCACTTTCTTCCTACCGCTTGGGAACGATGACTTTGCTGCTGTCCTCGAGTCCGTAAGCGCCGGTCGTTACGACCGTCTGTCCGGCAGTAAGACCCTTGGTGACCTGCACCAGAGAATCTCCACGAGTGCCAATTTCAACGGGAGTGGCGTACGCGACTCCGTTCTTCACGACATACACCTTGAATCCTGCGCTATCGGGGACCAGCGCATTCGCCGGAATGGACATAGCGGTGGTGGAACCGGTAAGCGACACCTTCCCGGAGAGAGTCTCTCCGAGACGAAGTGGCCTCGTTGATGACACAACGCGAACGCGAACCGGCACTGCGCGGGTTGCGGAGTCTATGGCAGCGCCGACGGCGATCACTACTCCCTGCGCAACCGAATTCGCCAACGGCGCTTCGTTGTCAGCGAAGCTTACGGTTGCGCCGCGGTGGACCGCGCCCGCATCGCCAGGCGACAGCTGCAGCAGTACCTGGAGCGCCTTCGGATCGGCCACAGCAACCAAGACCTGAGCCGGATCTGCAGAAGCACCGGCGACCGCATTCATTTTGGTAACTACACCGGTAATTGGAGATCGAAGTGTTGAAAGAGCATAGCTGCGCTGCGCTCCCACGGCCGCAGCTTTTGCCTGTGCGAGATCGGAGGATGCCTGATCGACGGCTTTCCGTGGAACGATTCCCTGCTGCGCCAAACTGGTCGCGCGATCATACGCACTCTGGGCCGTAGCGAGCGCGGCATTGGCGCCGGTCGCTGCCGCGCGCAACGTGGTGGCGTCGAGCTCGACGAGTGCCTCGCCCGATTGAACCGCCTGCCCGGACGTCACAAGAACCCGCGCAATTCGCGATGGAGCTGGTGCACTCAGCTCCGCGTAACCGGTCGGGCTGGACACGACGGTGCCGACCGCGCGGACCAGAGGCGTGAACGCCGCCGCCTTCACCTGCGCTGTCTCTACCGTAACAACAGGAGTTACACTCGCCTCATCGCTTTCACCTTTCTTTTCGCAGGCAAGTACTGAAAGCAGGCCGGTGAGCAGGAGCAGGGATCTGCGAATCATCATTGTGTCACTCCATTTGCCGTGAGCACGCGAACCAGCGCCGCGGCGACATTTGCGGATACCAGATCGGTAACGTATTGGGCCTGCGCGTCATGCTGGGCGCGTCTCGTCTCGAGAATGTCACCGATCGCCATCTCGCCGGCAGCGAAGGCACGCTCTGCCATCGAAACGTTGCGGGTCGCGGCGTCGAGAATTGTCCGGTCGAGCACGATCCGCGATTCGGCGACTGTCCGAGTCCGGTGCGCGCGAGCGAGCTGGGTCGAGGCGTCGAGCCGCGCAATTTCCAGCCCTGCCCGCGCGCGCGTAACCTCGGCATGGGCGGCCTCGACCGCACCGGAGTTGCGGTTGAACAGCGGCATTGGAAGCGCGACTCCGATGGTAGGAAGCAGCCCCTTTTCCGCCCCGCTGGGATCCTTTGCGTCCGCGCCGAGCTGAATCGACGGTACACCAAACACACTGCGCCGCTCGAATATGAGCGTCTGTTGCGCCGCGCTCACGGCTGCACTCGCCGCGGCGACGGTCGGAGTGGATGCCAGATTCAAAGCCGTTGGCGCTACGCGGGAGGTTGGTGCAGCCAGCGAATCATGCAAGGAGAAAACGATCGTGTCGCCACGAAGCCCCATCGCAGCTTGAAGCTCGAGTCTTGTATCCACTGCCTCGATCGAGTCCGCGTTCGCGGCGTTTGCCGCCTGCGCGGCTGAGACCTCGGCCAGGTTGACGTCGAGGTCGCTCGCATCCCCAGCATCCCTGCGCGCCCGCGTGTCGCTCAGCAACTTTGCTGCATCGACTGCAGTTGAGCGTGAAAGGGCTGCCCGGAGTTCCGCACCCTGCGCGGTGGTGTACATCGTATCGACGTTCAACTCGATGGCGGCGCGCGCAGCGAGGAAGCCAAATCGCGCGCTCGTGCGACTGGCTTCAGCCGCGCGCACGCGCGCACCGCGAATCCCGGGAAGATCGAGCGGAATGTCAACCGAAAAATGGTTTTGTGGCGCGTCTTTCGAGTACGAGAGTGACAGCGACGGATTTGGGTACTCACGCGCAGACCGGAGACGCGCGGAGGCCGCGAGCGTATCCGCGCTGATCGCCGTCACGAGAACGGACTTACCGAGCGCGGTCTGGATCGCTTCGGCGCGAGTGAGCGGCTGTTGAGCCCTCAGGGCGGGGCTGGCATGCAGGATCGCGAGCGCAACCAGGCATGCCATGGCACGCCGGGCGACCTGTACTGACCTGGCGGCATATGGAACAGGCGTCACGGCAGGGAAGCTAATCGTCCTCACCTGTCACGTACATGACACCGTGCTGCGATCCGCCGTCGGCTACCGCGCCCGGCGCCACTCGAGGCCAGAGACGCGAACGATGCCTGGATACGGCACCGATTCGCCCTTGATGGCCGTCCACAGGATGCGATTGAAGGTATTTTCGTCGGCGCGGTCTTCCTCCGTCAGATCCAGCCGAGCTGATGCTGCGGCGCCGGCACCGTTCCTTGCGTTCTTTTCATTCAGGTCGACAGCCGGAGTCAGCGCCACGTAGGGGGTCAGATCGGGCTTTGCCGTCCAGATGTCACGCAATGGACGACCGTAATAGTCGAACTGCGACAGCGATCCCGTATGCAGGATCTCGCTCATCGTCGCGATCACATCCGTCGTGTTCGTCCATCGGTGCACCACTCCCCCGCCATTGTATGCGGAGATGACGAACGCGGGAGCGCGGTGCGAGTCAACGTGATCGGGACCATTCTGGGCGTCGTCTTCAACGACGAACACCACTGTGTTCTTCCAGAACGGTGAATGCGACAGTGCGTCGATCATGCGCCCGAGCGCCAGATCGTTATCCGCCATGTACGCGCGAGGCGTGCGAGAACCCGCACGGGCACCCGCAGTGTGATCGTTCGGGAGGCGTACAATTTCGAGTTGCGGCATCACGCCGGTCTGCACGTAGCTCTCGAATTCCTTGAGCCACACATCCGTTCGTGACTGATCCGTCTCGTTGAGATCGAAGCCCGGATAGTCAGGATTGGTATGAGTCGCGAGGAAGGGTTTGTCTCCGATATATACGGCACGCCCGTTGGCCGTATCGCGTACGACATACTCGCCGTAATTGCGCAATGTGAGCTTCGCTCGCGCTGCCAGATCCCACAGATAACCGTGTGCTGACTCGTTCACGTCGTCGTCGGGAATATCCTTGCGGTCGAATCCACCGTTGGTTCCCTCGTAATCGTAAGTCCGTCCGCGACCCGAGTACTCGCTTTGCACCGTTTTTTCCAGATAGTCCGTCGCGTACGCCGCTGTGGACCAGTTGTGTCCGTCGGCACTTACTTCGGCATTCGTGAAAAACCGATCAAAATCTCCAAACCGAGTGGCGAGCGCGTGATGATTTGGCGAGACCGACCTCGGGAAGAACACCAGCGACGTATCCCCGTCGCCGATTGGTAAATCACCCAGCACCTCATCGTAGGTTCGGTTTTCCTTGATGATATAGATCACATGGGTGAACGGGGGATACTTGAAAGTTCCAGCTCCAGTATGCGCGTTGTCCTCGCTCCACCCCTGAGCGCGTGCAACTCGCTGAGTAAGAGGGGCGAGTTCCGCGGCCGTCGCATTTGCGAGAGTCAGCGTCATCAGGCTGCCCGAGATCTGGCCAAGCGTGTAAGCGTGGGAGCCATCTCGCGCCGGGTGCAGGGGATCCGGACCGTCGGGATTTGGCGCTGTGCCTAGACCCTTTCCGCTCAGTACTAGCAGCGTATCATGCGCGGCGACGACCGCCGTCGGATACCAGTCGACCGGAATGCGGCCGATCAACCGGTCCGCTCCGTGCGCGGATTCCACGCCGGAGGCAGCTGCGCTGAGGTCAAAAACGCCGACCGCGTTGTTGTCCGCTTCTGCTGCGAACAGACGCGTACCGTCCGTTGAGAGCGCCAATGCGTCCGGCGTACTTCCTTCGGCGGGCCCGCTCGGCGGGGGATCCATCAGTCGCGCAACGACTCCGCGGCTTCTCGTGTCGAGCACAACGACCTGGTCGGTGCTTCCTGACGCGATGAAAAGGCGACTTCCATCGTTGCTGAGCACGAGCGCAGATGGGTGGCGTCCGACAACTACTGTCCCGGCATCGCGAAGCAAACCCGCCCCCCGCGGCTCGTACACAGATACCGAGTTGCCGCCCCATGCAGACACGTACGCTGTCCCGTCTGGCGCAACTGCGACACCATACGGATAGCGTCCAGCCGCGAAGCGCTGAACAACCTTTCCGCTGGCAAGATCAACCACGGCAAGTGAGTCGGCGAGATTCTCCGCGACGTAGAGATTCTTGCCATCGCGCGACGGTGCAATCCCCGCCGGGTAACTTCTTCCCGATCCTCGTCGCGTCCTGACGCGAAGGACGAGGCTGTCGGTCAGCGACGCCGTTCCGTTCACCCATGAATACCTATAGACGACGTCCTGATTTCCGCCGGACACATAGAGTGTCTTCCCATCCGGAGAGAACGCGACACCTATGAAAGCCGCTGCCTGCGAGACCGTTTGAACGACACGACCAGAGCTTCGGTCAACTACCTGAAAACCCTGTTCCCGCCAGCCATTGAGCAACACGACGACGCGATCACCGGCGGGCGAAACAACCATCGACAGCGGCATCGAGCCAAGCGGAATCGAAGCAGCGACAGGGTCGAGGCGCACACCGGTAGGTAGTATTGCATGCCCTTCTGCCCCGCCGGCCTGACCGGATGATGGCGGGGTCCCAGAGCTCGCAGGCCGACAGGAGCTCGCCAGGAGCGCGAGTGCTGCCGCGGTCGTGAATGCCCTGAACGTCTTCTGCGACGCAATCCGGGTAACTGTGAATGCCATGAGTTGCTTCACGGGTGAGCGTGAGGTTCGAGGTTACTTCAGGAAATCGCTCTGTTGCCTTCGAACTTGGAGCGAATGGCCGCAACGAGCGCATCCGCGCCCGCATGGGTGGTCTCGATGGTTACATCGATTCCCGAATCCCGCAGTACCTGCGCGGTCGCGGAATCATGTGCTGCAGCTGGTACCGAGCCGATCGCATGTTCCCCCGCGGCACGAATGTAGTCCTCCGCGGCGGCCGGCGACATGGCGACCACAAGATCCGAATGATGATCGCCCATCGTGCGACGGAATCGCTCCAGTGGCCTGGTAACGGGAACTTCGCGGTACAGCGCGAGTGATGTCACGGTCGCACCGGCCTGTTCCAGGTCGCGCCCGAAAGGTTCAGCGGTCGCGTCCTCGGCAACATACAGCAACGACGCGCCGGGAATGTCGGCACGCTCGGAGAGCGCATCGATCAACGCAGTGAGCTCGAATTTATCCTGAGTCACGTCTACGGTTATGCCGCGGTCGAGGAGCGACGCGGCCGTAGCCGGCTCAACGCATGCGACCTTCGCCCTGGCCAGCGCACGCGTGTCGCGACCCAAGAGGATGAGCTGTTCCCAGAAGATGCTCACGGCATCCGGCGTGGAAAAGACGATCCATTCGTACTCGGATATTCGGCCGATCTCACGACGCAGCTCCTCGAGATCCAGACGCGCGATTCCAGGTCGGGGAACGCTTACGACGTGCGCACCAAGGTCGCGGAGACGGTCCGCCACCGCCGACGGGCCGTACCGCGAAGGAGCAAGAACGATTCGCTTTCCGAATAGCGGACGCCTGTCGAACCACGCGAGCTCATCGCGGAGCAGAACAGTCCATCCGATTACAATCGTAGCTGTGCTCATCATGCTTGCACGCATCATCGCGTCGGAGATCGTGCCTAGTGTAGCGACCACTGTGCGTTGAGTCGGCCGGCCTGCGTGCACAATCGCCGCCGCTGGAATGTCCCCGGAGACGCCGGCTACTGCGTAACCTGTCACGATCGCCGGCAAGGCAGCCGCCGCGTTACGTACCACTACAGTCGCGCCGACGCGTGCAATCGCGCTCCAGTCCGTCTCCCCACCGCGCACCGAACCACGCCCGTTCGCAAAAATCGTTGCGGATGCCATCGTCGCCGATAGCAACGGAATGCCGGCATACGTGGCAACCGTGTTCTGGGTGGACACACCAGGCACGATTTCGAAGTCCACATCCGCATCGTGCAGGGCCGTGACGAGATCGGTACCTCTCCCGAACGCGAGTGGGTCTCCGTGCGCCAGGTAGACGACGCGCATGTCCTTCCGCGCGAGGCTCACGAGCAACAACGCAACGTCGGCCGCGCCTGAGCGTCGAATTTTTCCGCGCGCGCCGACGTAATAACGCTCGGGTCCACCCGAGAGACCGGCAGGAATCAATCTGCGCTGGGCGCGTCGCTCGTACACGACGGCGTCAGATCTGGAGATCAGTTCCGCGCCTCGTACCGTGAGCAGCCCGGGCAGCTCCGGACCAGCGCCGACTACATAGACTATCCCCTTCTCTGCCATTTCCGCCTCCTCCACCAGAGACTCACGGCATAGCCGCCATACACGACGGCGGCAACGGTGTACGCGAGGTGATACCAGAATGCATCCTCTGGAAATTTCACGAGTTGGCCTCCATCGCGCGGTCGCGATCGACCGCAAGCAGGTATCGCTCTCGCAATAGCCAGATGAACAGCAGAGTCAGCGCAAAGAACGACGCCACGAGTGTGATGAGCATCTCTCGCGGCATCGACGGGGCACTCGGTTTGAGCAGCACCGGCATCGGATGCATAGTCCGGAAGAAGTACACGCTCAGGTGAATGAACGGAACGAGCAGCGCGCCGAGGATCCCGAGTACTGCCGAGAACCGCGCACGCATCTCGAAATCATCAATCGCCCCGCGCAGGATCATGTATCCGGCGTAGATGAACCACAGAAAGAGTGTGAGTGTCAGCCGCGCATCCCACGTCCAGTACGCACCCCAGACCGGTTTCGCCCAGAGCGGGCCCGTCACGAGCACGACCGATGTGAACACGAATCCAATCTCCGCCGAACTCGACGCCACCCGATCCAGCTTTGGATCCTTGAGCCACAGGTAGAGAACGCTCGTGATGAACACGAGCCCAAAAGCGAGATACAACCCTACCCACGCCGACGGCGCGTGCACGTAAAGAATCTTCTGCGCCGGACCTTGCAGCGCATCGAACGGTGTGAAGCTTATCGCGCGAATGTAAACGCCGATCACCGAAAGAACTGCAATGATCCCAAGTTTTGAGAACTTCATTGTTCCAGTGTGTATGGATACAGCAGTGTACAGACAACCAGGAATACGACGTCGAACGCGGCCAGGATGGATATATATCCCGAAACCTCCGACACGGAACGGCCATTCATGAGCCGCGCCGTAGCCTGCGCCGCCGGGAGGATGACAGGCACGAAAAAAGGTAGTGCAAGCAGGGGCAGGAGCAGCTCAGCCAATCGGGTACTTACAGCCATCGAGGAGAACAGTGTGCCAACGGCGACAAGTCCCACCGACGCCAGCAGAACCACTACGATCAGCGGACCGAGATAGCCGCCAATCGGCACATTGTATAGTAGCGCAACCGCCGGCAACGAAATGGCCTGCACGACGATGACAAAGCCAAGATTCGCTATCAGCTTCCCGAGATAGATAGCCTCGCGGCCCACGGGCGCAGCCAACAGCGCGTCCATCGCTCGCGTCGGCTGCTCGACTCCGAACGATCGATGCAGCCCGAGCAATCCGGAAAAGGTAAAGATCACCCAGAGGACGCCCGGCGCCAGGTCGATTGAAGCGACAGCGGTGGGATCCCACGCGAAGAAGAAGATCGTGATCGCCAGGACCGCGAATGCCAGCGCCGACAGAATGACGCTGCGCGACCGGAGCTCGACGAGCAAATCCTTGCGGGCGATCGCAAGCGTGGACGCGATGAATCCCGGCGTACGCCGAGGCTTCATCGAGCTAGGCTGCATCGACCGACATTTCCCGGTATAGCGCCGTGTATTCGTCGCGAGCCGGAATCGGTGCGCGGTCCAGTCGCACGAACCTGCCGTCACGCATTATCGCAGCAGCCGTGCAGAGCGACAACGCCTCGTCCAGATTGTGCGTGACGATGATGATCGTCGCGCCCGAGTCGCGAAGATCGGCGAGCATGCCCGTGAGCGCCGACGCGCCGGCTGCATCGAGTCCGGTGAACGGCTCATCCGCGAGCAACACGGAAGGCTGATGCACTATCGCACGTGCGACGGAAACTCGCTGCTGCATCCCCCGACTCAGTGATCGTACGCGAACATCAGCGAACGACCCGGCCCCCAATCTTTGAAGAACTCGCTCGGCGGCGCCACGCACGTCGCGCACACCGTACATGCGCGCCGCGAACTCGACGTTCTCGCGCGCCGTGAGCGCGTCATACAACATGGTCTGATGCGAAACGAGTCCCACGCGGACGCGGACGTCCGCACCGCCAGGGAGTGAAACTCCTTCTATCGATGCGCTTCCAGACGTCGGTCGCAGCAAGCCGCCGAGCATGCGGAGCAACGTAGTCTTGCCGGCGCCGTTAGGTCCGAATAGAGCCAGACAGTCGCCGGCCAGGAGCGAAAGCGACACCCCGTCCACGGCACGCCGCGGACCGAAGGAGCGGACCAGATCTCTCGCCGTAAGGGATGGCTCCATCGTCGCGGCCAGAGTCACGAGCTACCTCGTTGTGGTGCAGCACAAAGTCGCACGAGGCCGAGGCCCGAACACCGTGCGACTGACGCGCTACCTACTTGGTCGCCGCAGCGGCGGTCTTCTCGCCCGCGTAATGGTTGTTCGTGATCACCACGATCCCGAACAGAATCGCGAACACAATGCAGCCACCGACAACGAGACCGGTGAGCGCAGCGGGGAAATCGGTGTGCTGTTTCGTATCCATTACTTCTCCGTAGCGGTGTCCGTATCCGTGACGCGAACCTTCGTCATCACGTCGTTCTGGCGAATCTGACGCACGACATCATCGCCCTTGACCACCTTTCCAAAGACGGTGTGAACGCCATTCAGATGCCGCGTGTTCTTCTCGTCGAGAACAATGAAGAACTGACTACCGCCAGTATCCTTGCCGGCATGAGCCATCGACAGGGCGCCGAACTGATGCGTGTGCGGATTGCCGTTTGTCTCGCACTTGATCGTGTAGCCGGGTCCACCCGTTCCAATGCGCGGATTGCCAGCGGGCAGATCACGTGAGAGCGGATCACCGCCCTGCACCACGAACTCGGGGATCACGCGGTGGAACTTCACACCGTCGTAGAAGCCTTCGTTCGCGAGCTTCTCGAAGTTGCCGGCCGCGAGCGGCGCTTCGCCGGGATAAAGTTCGGCGACCATCGTTCCCTTGTTGGTCTCAATTGTTGCTTGCTTCACACTTCACTCGATGGACATAGGTCATTCAGTACGCACTCTGCGCACCTCGGGCGTCGGGCCACACAGACGCGGCGCCCGTGAAATATCAGCAGATGAGACAGCAGAGTCCAATTTTTTCGTGGGAACAGCTTCATCAGCACGGACTCGACCTTGACCGGGTCGGAGAGGCGAGTAAGCCCGAGCCTTCGGCTGACGCGCCCCACGTGCGTGTCCACGACGACTCCCTCGGGGGTGCCGAGGGCCGTACCCAGAATGACGTTAGCGGTCTTGCGGCCCACGCCCGGCAGCGTGACGAGATCTTCCATCCGGCCGGGCACCCTTCCGCCAAATCGGTCGAGCAGGCCGCCTGCCATTCCCAGAAGGCTCTTCGTCTTGTTTCGGAAAAAGCCAGTGGGCTTGATCAACTCCTCTACCTCGCGCGGATCAGCCATGGCGAGCGACTCAGCATCCGGGTAGCGATTGAACAGTGCCGGCGTCACCAGGTTCACTCGCTTGTCGGTGCACTGGGCGCTCAGGATCGTCGCCACCAGAAGCTGGTACGGACTGTTGAAATCGAGCTCGCAGTGCGCGTCAGGATAAGCGCGGGTGAGGCGCTTGAAGATCAGCGGCGCACGAACGGCGGCGGGTTGGAGCGGCATGCCCTCTGAAATTAAGCGTACCGGCCGCTACTTCGTCATTCCCGCGAAAGCGGGAATCCATCTGTTGCCGACCGGATACGCCTTGTGCAGAGCCGGAGACACCTCCGATTGGGCGTATCGAGGTATGTGAGGCGAAGACATCTGCCTTGCCGAGATCGTTAACATGGATTCCCGCGTTCGCGGGAATGACAATGGCACATGGAATCCCGCGTTCGCGGGAATGACAGTCCGTCAGGCTCCGCGGTCTCTAATGCGTCTCTTCGACGCCAGCCATGGACGGCATCGTATCCACTAGCTCGTGCAACTGCTTGACGATCAGGTCGAGCTCCTGGCGAGCGCCGTCCGCGTCGAGCATTCCGCCCTTCATTGAAAGAGCGATGCGGTTCATGTATTTGACCTTGTCCAGCATCTGCTCGGTTGCCCGGCGGAGTTGGAGATACTTCCGCTTCTCCGCACGAGCCCTGTAGAACCGACGCAACAAATCGTCGGTCGTGAAGCGCTCAGCCAGCTGGATCGCTTCTTCGATCGTGCGGCCTGGGATCCCACCGTGATCGGGCAACGGTTTGTCACCGACAGCTGGACCACTGAACCACAGGCGGCCGATGTGCTCGAGGCCGTCGTAGGAGAAGCGGACTATGACGTCGCAGAGTGCTCCGTCGGCATCGATGGTCGCAAGGTGGTGCTCGGCGCGGAAATCAGTCATTCACCGGGGATCTGCGGCGTCGGTTGACGCGAGGAACGGGTCGATAGCTGCCCAGAGCTTCTGAGGCTGCTCGACGTACGGTACGTGGCCACACTTTTCTAGCACGACAGGTTCGGTTTGCAGCGCACGAGAGACATCAATGGAAGACGCGGGGGGAATCGGATCGTCACTTCCGTAAACAATACAGTTGCGCAGCCGGAGCCGCTCGATTCCTGGCAGGAGATCAAAGTCCTCTCCCAGGCTCGCCCATGTGGACTGCTGCACACGTCCCACGACCCGGAAAGGTGTGAGATCGTGTGCCTCTGCCGGATCGGCGAAATAGCCGGCAACTCCCAATTCAAATGTCCGCTGGCGGTAAGCGTCCGGATCCCTCTCGCGCAAATCCGAAGCCATGAGGCTGGCACGTTCTTCCGCGATGGCGGGAGCGTTGCCGCGCGCGCGCAGATTGGCGTCGAATTCCGCCCGGTAGGCACTGGTGACCGGCGCTGGACTTATCAGGACCAGGCGCGACGGTTCGGGCAGCGATCCATCGTCGATCTGGGACATTGCATAGAGAAGCGCCAGCATCCCGCCCCACGAATATCCGATCAGAGACGGCTGGGTAATCCCCGATTCCAGGCAGATCGCTGCCAGGTCGGCAACATGATCTCGCCAACCAATCGGTGTGTTGTCCGGCGCCCGCGATCGACCCCCGCCCCGTTGGTCGTAGAGAAGCAGGTCGTAGCGCTCGGCGAGATGGAGCATCTGTGGCAGCAGATAGCGATGATCGGCGCCCGGTCCACCGTGGAGGAGAATCAGAATCGGCCTGCCCGCAGTCCCGTATCTGACCCAGTAGAGAGGAACTTGGGTCGTCGTCGTGAACCCGGAGTCCCGAGGGTCTGGTATCGGCAGAGGCACGCCCCGAATCTAACCCAAGCTCGAGGCCTTATCTGGCCGTGAAATCGGTCTTCGAGGTAACCGTGCGACAGGTCTCAGCGATCAGCTCCGCGACGTTGTCCACGTCGTGCAGAGATATCATTTCGCTAGGCGAGTGCATGTAGCGGTTGGGAATCGATACAAGTCCGGTTGCCACGCCCTCCCGCGCAATGTGAATTGCGTCGGCGTCGGTGCCGGTATCGCGACCGGCGGCATGTACAGTGAACGGGATCTTTCTTTTCTCCGCAATGTCACGCAAAAGTCCAAACACCACCGGCGAAATGACCGCGCCGCGCGTGAGTACCGGTCCGCCATCCAGCTTGGCTTCGCCGTGCTCCTTCTTGTCGATGTTGGGGTGATCGACCGCGAACGTCACGTCCACGACAATCGCCATCTGAGGTTGTAGTGACGACGCACCTACGATGGCACCGCCACCGTGATAGGCGATCTCCTCCTGCGCCGTCGCAACAGCGACGACCTTTGCTTTTCCGGGTTTCTCTGCATATCGACGAAGGGCTTCCAACACGGTGAATGCCCCGATGCGATTATCGATGGAGCGCGAAGCCAGCCGCGAATTGGGGAGATCGATTGCGCGCGAATCGATGACGCCAGGGTCGCCGACCGACAACATCGTCAGGCTCTCCTTCTTGTCTCTTGCTCCGATGTCGACCCACAATTCGCGCATGCGAGCGCCCTTCTCGCGATCTTCCGGGCGAATGATGTGGATCGGAACCTTGCCGACCACACCCAGAACGTCGCCATGACGACCCATAAAACGGATCCGCTGGCCGACCAGTACCTGCGGGTCCCAACCTCCAATTGGGGCTATGTAGGCGTAGCCGTCGTCATCGATGTACGTGACGATGACTCCAATCTCGTCGATATGGCCCGCCAGCATGATGGTTGGCGAACCTGCCGCGTTCACGACTGCCAGCGAGTTGCCAGCCACGTCGGCGGTCACCTGGGCGAATTTCGATGCCTCGGCGCGCCAGACCTTGGCCGGAGCGCCCTCGAATCCGGAGGGTCCCGGCGTATCGAGTAGCTGCTTGAGAAACGTGATCGATTCTGAGGTAAACATGGTCGGATAATCTACCACGCCCCGACTGCGTATCGCCGCCGGGGCATGTGTTTGCGGTGAACTTCTCTGTGTCCAAGGATCGGCAGTTGGGAGAAAGTCTCAAAGAACTGCCACCTACATATGTTTACAGCGTCGGCGTGGATCGTGCGGGTCGGCACAGACGGCCAGATACCGTCGCTGCCTCAGCGAAGAACAGCCTTCGCGATAGTCTGGAGCTGCATGTTGGATGTGCCTTCGTATATGGTACCGATCTTCCCGTCTCGGAAGAACTTCTCAACAGGATAGTCGGTCGTGTAGCCATATCCGCCGAATAGCTCAACGCAGAGTGACGTCACGCGACCACAAACCTGCGATGAGTAAAGCTTCGCCATCGCGCCTTCCCGCACGATGTCGCGGCCAGCGTCCTTGAGCCTGGCGGCGTTGTAAACCAGCAATCGCGCCGCTTCGATGTCCGTTGCTGCCTGTGCTATCTGGAACTGTACGGCCTGCATGTCGGCCAGCGGTTTGCCAAACTGCTGCCGTTCCTTGACATAGGCGACCGCCGCGTTGAGCGCACCCTGTGCGACACCGATCATCTGCGCGCCGATGCCTACACGACCTCCATTCAGCGTTTCGATCGCGATCTTGTAGCCCTGGCCGACAGGGCCGAGCACGTTTGCCTCCGGGACCTCGCAATTATCCAGGACCAATTCCACAGTCGACGAGGCGCGAATGCCGAGCTTGTCCTCCTTCTTGCCGACGCTGAATCCGACGAATCCCCGCTCGATTATGAACGCCGTGATTCCCCTGTAACCTGCGGATGGGTCGACGGTCGCAAACACGACGTAGACGCCCGCTTCCGCACCGTTGGTTATCCACAACTTGCGGCCGTTCAGATAGTAGGTACTGCCGCGTTTCTCGGCGCGCGTCGCCAGCGCGAACGCATCGGATCCAGAACCGGCTTCGGACAGCGCGTACGAGCCAAGTGTGCCGCTGGAGAGCATGCCGAGGTATTTTGTCTTCTGATCTTCTGTGCCGTAGTGCGCGATCGGATAGTTGACCAGCGTATTCTGCACATCGCAGACGATGGCGGCCGAGGCGTCGATCTTTGACAGCTCCTCGACAGCAAGCGTTACCATCATTAGCGTGCCGTCAGAGCCACCGAAGCGCTCCTCGACTTCGATAGCCATGAGGCCGAGGTCAAAATACTGCGGTATGAGAGCATGATCGAACTTGCCGGCCCGTTCCATGGTCTTGACCCGGGGCGCGACTTCGCTGGCTGCAAAGGCAGCGACGGCGTCGCGAAACATGAGCTCGTCCTCGGAGAGAACCGTGAGCGGTGGACGGCCGTCGGTCGAAGTCGTCATTTTCAGGCAGGTAGGTAGAGGTACGGGTGAATCAGAAGCGGCCGGCAGTAGCGAAGGCAGCGCGCCGTGTAGTATAGGTGAAAGCGCTTCCGACCGCGACGGTGCAATTTCGGCTTTCCCAAGACCCAGACCACATGCGTCTCCTTCTCGTAGAAGATGATCCCGAGCTCGCCGCAGTGATTGGCGACGGGCTGCACAACGAGCATATCGAGGTGAGTTCCGCCCGGACATTCGCCGAAGGGCGAGACCGGGCGATTCTCGGAAGCTTTGACGTCATCGTACTGGACGTCCTGCTGCCTGGAGGCACGGGGTTCCAACTGTGCCGCCTGATCCGGGAGCGGGGGATCGAGACTCCGATCCTCATGCTCACGGCCAGAGATGCGGTGGAGGATCGAGTGCGCGGGCTGGAGTCAGGCGCTGATGATTATCTGACCAAGCCGTTCGCGTTCGCGGAGCTGACCGCGAGGATCCGGGCGCTCGCCAGGCGGCACCCAACGATTGCACCGGAATATTACGACGTTGCAGACCTTCACGTCGACATTCCGACGCGCACTGTCGAACGTGGGGGGCAAAGCATCGCGCTGACGGCGAAGGAGTTCGCGTTGCTCGAGTTTCTTGTGCAACACGCCGGAGTGGTCGTGACACGCAGCGCCATAACGGCGCACGTCTGGGACGAAAATCACGATCCGTTCACCAACGTGCTGGAAGTACTGGTTCGGCGGCTCAGACGCAAGATCGACGACGGCTTCGATCCGAAACTGATTCATACGCTTCGCGGTGCTGGATACAGGCTGGGGATTTGACGGATAATCTCGTACGATTGCGCCGCAGGCTTACCGCGTGGTACGCAGTTACGCTCGGTACAATCGTTGTATTGCTCGGCGCGGGACTCTTCACTGCGATAAGGCAACAGATATCGTCCCAGCTTGATGCCTCACTCGAAGTGGCTACCCAGGTCATCGAGCGGGCGACCAGCATCCGCGAGGAGGAAAAAACCACTGCTTCCGGCGCCGTGATGGACGCAGTTGGCGAACTTCGGATTCCCGACCGTGATCTTTATCTGTTCGACGGAAGTGGAATCGCGCTGGTACCCGATACCACAACTGCTGCGATCGCAACTGCTGCCCGAAGCGCGCTGCGCGATTCGGTTTCGCTCCGCACACTTTACCCGCCGGACGATCACGTTCTGCGCGTTTACGCAAGACGATTCCACTCCGGAACAAACAAGACATACGTTGCCGTTGCGGTTGCTGATCAGCTTGAACTGGAAGACCAGTATGCTGCTCTCATAGTCGCATTCGGGGCTGCGGCTCTCGGTGCGCTGGTACTGTTCGCTGCCGGAGGGTCATTCCTGACCCGCAAGTCAGTCGAGCCGGTGGAACGCACGATGAGCTATATGCGACGATTCATGGCAGATGCGGCGCACGAACTGCGTACGCCGCTCGCGGTGGTTCGGAGCCGTGCGGAGGTAGCGCTCGCGTCAGCCCCCGACGCCAGCCGCCAGCGCGAAGCGCTGGCGGCAATCGAGCGTGAAGCGATTCGATTGGGAAAGATCGTCGAAGACCTTCTGCTGCTGGCGAGATCCGACGCGGGCGGCTCACAGGCCGAGATGAAGCGGATATTCCTGGACGACGTGACGTCCGACGCCGTGAGCGCCGCCGCTGCCCTCGCGACGCGCGGTGGTTTGACACTGTCGCTGGACAGATTCGAGGAAGCGCCCATCGAAGGTGACGCCGCTCTCGTTCGGCAGCTGCTTATGATCCTTCTCGACAACGCGTTGAAGTTCACTCCGTCCGGCGGAACTGTGACGGTTTCCGTTGTCAACGCCCCAACGGGCGCCGTGCTTACGATATCGGATTCCGGACCGGGAATTCCCGACGATCAGATCGGGCACGTCTTCGAGCGATTTTACCGTGGTGACGCGGCGCGAGGTCGTGGCGAAGGGGCCGGTCTTGGCCTCTCAATTGCGCAATGGATCGCGGAGACTCATCACGCACGGATTAGTCTCCGCTCGGAAAGCAACACCGGCACCGTCGCGGAGGTTCGGTTTCCGCCAGTGCCCAGACAATGATGGAGGCTGCAGACTTGAAGCACCCTGCGACTGAGGGATTCCATGTGATGATCAGCGACTTTTTTCAAGAGGCTACAGTGTTTGCACGTTCCATTTCGTGCGCCGTTTTGGCGTTCGGGTCAGCACTTGTCGTCGCACCCGCCGCAGCGCAAACTACCCCTGGTGCATACCACGTGACTCGCCGGATACCCGTTGCGGGTGAGGGTGGGTGGGATTATGTGACGTTCGACACGGCGCGCAGCCGGATCTTCATCGCACGCTCGACACGCGTGCAGGTTGTTGACGCCAATTCCGGCCAACTTGTCGGCGAGATCGAGAACACCCCGGGAGTGCACGGCGTGGCGCTGGCGTACGATCTCAACAAGGGCTTTACGAGCAATGGTCGCGACACCACGGTCATGATTTTCGATTTCGTTACACTCGCGCCGAAAAAGATCATTCATGTAACAGGTGCCGGGCCTGACGGAATATTGTACGACTCAGCGACCAAGCGCGTATTCACCTTCAATGGACGTGGCCAGAATACCACAGCCATCGACGCCGTCGCTGATACCGTCGTTGGCACACTCGCCCTTGGCGGAAAGCCCGAAGCTGCGGTCGCGGATGGTACGGGGCACATCTTCGTGAATATTGAAGACAGGAGCATGATCGTCGAGTTCGATGCAACGCAACTCACGATAGTTCACAGTTATCCTCTTGCGCCGTGCCAGGAACCAAGCGGGCTGGCAATGGATCAGACGCACCGAATCCTCTTCACCGGCTGCGCCAACAAGATGATGGGAATCGTCGATGCGAACACGGGGCGGATAATTGCAACACCCTCCACGGATGAAGGCACGGATGGAAATGCCTTCGATCCGGTGACTGGAACGGCGTTCAGCTCCAACGGTGCAGGTACGCTTACGCTGGTAACGCAATCCGCGCCGGGCAGGTTCGAGAGTGCGAATATTCCGACTGCTCCGGGCGCACGCACGATGGCGCTGGACCCGAAGACTCATCGCGCATATCTGATCACCGCCGATTTCAACCCACCGGCTGCGCCCACTCCCACGGAGCCCCGGCCGCGGCGGACGATGGTCCCCAATTCATTTGTGGTGCTGGTCGTCGGTCAACAGTAACCGTGACGTTGGGAAGTCCGCGCGGATAAACGGCGACGCCTCCGACAGGCGTGACTAGACCGCGCGGGCTTCGTCGCGGCGTTCGTTGCGGGTGAGCGAACCAGCAAAGACTTCCAGCGCTAATTCCGCCTTCCCGAACGGCGCAGACACCTGCACACCAGCGACTTCCGGCCGGACGCGCTCCAGCATCTCCCGCGCGATCGTGATTCCTTCCTGCACCGCGTGCTCCTTGGACACAGCGTTCGCACGACGCATGCGTGCGATGATCTCCTCCGGGACGGTGACACCAGGAACCTCGTTAGCGAGGAACTCCGCATTGCGCACTGACACCAGTGGCCAGATTCCCGCGACCACGGGAATACCGAGCGATTCCACGCTGCGAAGGAATAGCTCGAGCTGTTGCGGATCGAACACCGGCTGCGTGATGGCATATTCAGCGCCGGCTTCGACCTTCCATTCAAATCGGCGTCGCTCATTTTCGCGATCGAGCGCGGCCGGGTTCACACCGACACCAACTACGAATCGGGTCGGCTCACCGATCGCGTTACCTCCGGGATCGAGCCCGCGATTCAATTGGCTCACCAGATTCGTGAGCCCGATCGAATCGATATCAAAAACTGCCGTCGCCGACGGGTACGGTCCCATCTTTGGGGGATCGCCGGTGATTAGCAGCAGGTTTCGCAATCCGACAGCCGACGCACCGAGCAGGTCGCTCAGCATGCCCAGCAGGTTCCGGTCGCGACAGCAGTAGTGAGTCACTGTCTCGATCTGCGCATTCTGCTCGATAAGAACGCTCGTGAGCACCGCACCCATTCGGCTCTGTGCACGGGGTCCGTCGGGAACGTTGATGGCGTCGATACCAGCGTCGCGCAGCAGCACCGCGTCGCGCAGCAATTTTGACGCGTCAACACCACGAGGAGGCACGAGCTCAACCGATGTCACAAAAGTGCCCGCCGCCAATCTCGAGGACCATCGTGACCGTTCCGCGAACGGAACGGGCTGAGCACCCCTGGCTCGGCTCTCGGCGCCGATGTGCGCAACGGTGGCGCGTGAGGTCCGGCCTGAGCGGGGCGCGAGCGGCCGCACGCCCTCGGCCATCTCACGAATGTGTTGAGGCGTGGTTCCGCAACATCCGCCAACCAGCTTCGCGCCGGCCACTACCAGGTGACGCGCGTAAGTCGCCATGTATTCCGGGCTCGCCATGTACATGGAGCGGCCGCCAACCTCCCGCGGCATTCCGGCATTCGGCTGGGCGCTCAGCTTTCGCGCTGTAAGCGGCGCCATCTTCTCGATCGCTTCGAGTATGGTCTGCGGACCGACTGAACAATTGAGTCCGATTACGTCAGCGCCTGCCGCATCGAGCGTCCTTGCAATGTCCTCCGGCGTCGCTCCGTACGCGGTCACGCCATCAGCATTGATCGCAACTTGCGCAATTACCGGCATCGCTGCGTCCACGTCGCGCGCTGCGGCTATCGCCTGAGTCAACTCCTCGAGGTCCGAGAACGTTTCGAGGATGAACAGATCGGCGCCGCCTTCTTTCAGAGCGCGCATCTGCTCCGCAAAAATGATTCGTGCCTCATCCCGCGATGTCGGACCGTATGGCTCGAGGCGCACGCCGAGCGGACCGACGGCGCCAGCCACGAGCACCGAATCTCCAGCGGCATCGCGCGCGAGGCGCGCGGCCGCGGTGTTGATGCTCGCGACTTCCTTCGAAAGACCGTGCTGCTCCAGCTTGAGACGATTCGCGCCAAACGTGTTGGTCTCGATGACCTCCGCCCCTGCTCGAACGTACTCCTCGTGAATCGCACGAATCAGATCGGGGTTACGTACACTAAGCTCGTCATAGCACTGATTGATGAACACGCCGCGCGCATAGATCATCGTTCCCATCGCACCGTCAAATACGACGAGCGCCTCGGGATCGAGCAGGCGTTTCAACAGCGCGTCACGCAATTGCGGGCTCCCGCTCGGCCGCCGCACCACGCACCGCATAGTATCGCGCTTCCGGATGGTGCATGATGACCGCTGCGGTCGACTGTTCCGGCATAAGTTGGAACGACTCGCTCAACACCATCCCGATCTCCTCGCTTGCAGGCAGCAGCTTGAATACGACCGCGTGATCTTCAAGATCGGGACAGGCGCCGTAGCCCCACGAGTAGCGTTTGCCAGTTTCGATGCCGAGTTCTGCCTTCACGAGACGATGCGACCACTCGGCCAGCGCTTCGGCGGTTTCCACGCCGAGTCCGTGTATGTAATAAGCCTCGGCATACTCGTTGGCCGCTTGCAACTCTGCAAACCGCTCCGACGCCGCGTGGCCGACTGTTACGATCTGCAGCGGCAGGACATCCATGTCGCCGGAGTCGACCGAGCGCACATAGTCTGCGAGACAGAGCCGCTCGCGCCCGACCATCCGCGGGAAGCTGAACCGCGCCTGCTCGCGCCGCGTCCCATCCGCAGCGAACGCCGCAGCGTCGTAGACGATAATCTCATTGCCGGCCGATTGGGCGGGGAAGTAGCCGTACACAACTTCCGGCTTGAGCCATCCCTCGGCTTTTGCTTCCGCAGTCAGGCGGTTGAGTACCGGCTCGAATTCCTCGTGCACAGTGCGCTCGTACTGTTCGCCCGATCCTCGTGCACCCCACTGCAACCGGTATAACTCGTCGAGGTCGAGGTGCGCGAACACCTCATCGAGCGGAATGTCGCGCACAACCCTCGGCCCCCAGAACGGAGGCTTGGGAACGGGATTGTTGGCCGCAACATCGCTGCGCGCTGTCGAATCGGTGCCCGCCGCAGTGTCCTTCCCTACCTGCGTGCGAAGGAAGATATCCTTCCGTGCATCGTCCATGAGCTTTTCTACATATGCGCCTCTGCGGGCGTCATCCTGGAGGATGTCCATCGTATCCAGGCCCTCGAAAGCATCCTTGCAGTAGAACACTCCCGACTCGTATGCCCGCTCTCCCTCCACGAACATCGCGCGGCGGCCGAATCGACGGTTGATCGCTGCACCACCGATCATCACCGGGATGTGGATGCCGCGCTTGTCAAGCTCCTGAACGCATAGCGGCATCTGCTTGGAAGTTGAAACCAGCAGCGCGCTCAGACCGATCGCGTCGGCGTTGACCTCGATCGCCTTCTCGATGATCGTGTTGACCGGAACCTGCTTGCCAAGATCGAATACCGTGTAGCCATTATTCGAAAGGATCGTGTTGACGAGCGACTTCCCGATGTCGTGTACATCACCGTATACCGTCGCGAGCACCACGCGGCCCTTTGTGTAGCCCTCGCTCTTTTCCAGGAACTTCTCGAGGTGCTGCACGGCCTTCTTCATCACTTCGGCTGATTGAAGCACAAACGGAAGGATCAGCTCTCCAGCTCCGAACTTGTCTCCCACGTCCTTCATCGCCGGCAGGAGTACTCCGTTCAGCACACGCACGGGATCGGCTCGCACACCCGCCGCGTCGAGCGCATCCTCGACCCCTTCCTTCTTCCGGTGCAATACCATCCAGTGAATCTTCTCGTCGGGCGTCATGCCGGCGGTTGGATCCTCCTTCGCAGTCTGGCTGGATCCAGCGGACTCCGGTGTCGCGGAGAAATATTCGATGAACAGCTGCAGCGCATCGGGGCGGCGGTTGAATACCAGATCGTCTGCGACTGCACGCTCCTCTTGCGAGATCTCCGCGTACGGCCTGATGTGTGCGGGATTCACGATGGCCGCGTCCAGCCCCGCCTGCACGCAGTGGTGCAGAAATACCGAATTCAGTACCGACCTGGCTTCGGTGGTTAGACCAAACGAAACATTGGAGACGCCGAGTATCGTGCCGACTCCCGGCAGCTCGCGCTTGATGAGTCTGATACCCTCGATCGTCTCGGCCGCCGAATCGATCCATTCCGCGTCGCCCGTGGCAAGTGTGAACGTAAGAGCATCATACAGCAAATCCTCCGGCGCCAGTCCGTACTCGCCGACGGCGATGTCGTAGATCTTGCGCGCGACTTCGAGCTTGCGCTCGCGCGTCTTCGCCATGCCGATCTCATCGATGGTCAGTGCGACAACAGCCGCGCCGTGCTTCTTGACGATTGGAACTATGCTCTCGATCCGCTTGCGTCCGTTCTCCATGTTGATGGAGTTCACGATCGCTCGTCCGGGCACATGCTCCAGCGCGGCAGCAACTACGTTCGCTTCTGTGGAGTCGATCATGAGCGGGGCTTCAACACCCATGGACAACAGCTTCACCACCTGTGACATCTGCTCCGCTTCATCCGACCGCTCGGTGACAGCGACGCAGACATCCAGTACGTGAGCGCCAGAATCCACCTGCTCGCGGCCCACCTCAACGATCGCCTCGTAATCCTCGGCAAGCAGGAAGCGCTTGACGCGACGAGAGCCCTGTGCATTCACGCGTTCACCAACGATCAATGGCGGTGGCGTCTGGCGAAGCGACGTTGCGCGCATCGCGGACGATACCATTGGCAGACGCGGCTCCTCGCTCTGGCGTGGCGAACCGGTCGCCTTGTCCGCTCGCAACTCGTCGACCCGAGCGACGATCGCCGCGAGATGCTCCGGCGTCGTACCGCAGCAGCCGCCGACAATGCGCACTCCAAAATCGCGTACGAACTCGCCTAGTGCCTGCGCCATCGGCGCGGGTTCCAGCGGGTAGATCGCGTCGCCTGTTCCAGTGTTTAGTGGCAAACCTGCGTTCGGTATCACCGACAGCGGAAGCGTCGCGTGCTCCGCGAGGAACCGGATCGGCTCGCGCATATGCTCCGGGCCGGTCGAGCAATTCAGACCGATGACATCGACATGCAGCGATTCGAGCGTCGTCATCGCGCTTGCGATATCGGTACCAAGCAACATGCGACCGCTCACGTCGAGCGTGACCTGTACCTGAAGCGCGACGCGACGCTGCATTTCCGTGAATGCCCGCTCGATCCCGACCACCGCGGCCTTCACTTCGAGAATATCCTGAGATGTTTCTACAAGCAGCACGTCGACGCCGCCCTCCATGAGCGACTTCGCCTGCGCGCAGTAGTTCTCCGCGAGCTCTTCGAATGTGACCCGGGAGAGAACCGGATCCGTGCTGGATGGCAACATACCAGTGGGACCCATCGATCCGGCGACGAACCGCGGCCGATCCGGAGTGGCGAACTTGTCGCACGCAGCGCGTGCAAGCTGACCAGCCTTGACGTTCAGCTCATGGGCCTTGTCGAGCAATCCCCACTCTTCCAGTCGCCGCGGGGTCGACTGAAACGTGCAGGTCTCGACAACGTCGCAACCCACGGCGAGGAACGACTCGTGGATTTCCTGAATCACATCCGGACGTGTGAGCACGAGGTTGTCGTTGCAACCCTCGAGCGCCTTGCCGCCGAAGTCCTCAGGCGTGAGGTGATAGCGCTGGATGTTGGTACCCATCGCGCCGTCGTACACGAGAACGCGATCGGCCAGGGCTGCGAGGTACGCTGAGCGGGGAGAGCTGTCGGAAGTCGTCATGCCACCTTGATTACAAAAAAGGCCCGGCAGGAAGCGCCGGGCCCGAATAGCGCTTTAGCGATTGTTTAACGTGGCCGCAATTTGCCTGAAATCGCCACGAACTTCGGTTATCCCGAACGATAGCCCCACCGACGGCCCCGGACAAGGGGCAATCCATCCGATGAGCCGGATGAACGGATAAAGATCACATTCCAACCATCCGCAGGAAGGCCCATTCGAGGATCTCGAGCAGGAAGTAGGCAACGATCGGTGTGATATCGAACATCCCGAAGCGTGGGACGATATCCCGGAGCGGCCGAAGAATCGGCTCGGTGAGGGCGAATGCCCAGCGGACCCACGACGAGAACGGCGATATGGGTAGCCAGGACACCACTACGACGACGATAATGGCGAGCCGCAGGACATCGAACGTCAGTCGAACCAGGACCACGAACAGACCCATGGGACCAGACGACACGGCGAAGATGAAGGACGCGAGCCCCTGGACCAGGAAATCCAAGCCGCTTATTACGACGATCCCTATGAACACTGCACCGACGATACCCCAGATCGCCGCCGAGCTCGGAGTTCCGCCGGCGCGCACAATGCGGCGCTCGACCGGCGCCAGCAACGGATCGACAAATCGGCGGATCACCCGAGCCGCAGGGTGAAACGGATTGATTCGCCGAGTCCGGACCAACCAGTCAAGAAGAAACGCGATCGCAAGAATGACAACTGCGACGGCTACAATGCTGCGGATCGCCCCGACGATGAGGGCAACAATTGGAAGCAGAACCATTACTGGCGAGTTGAAGGAGTTGGCTGATACAGTTCGTTATGACCGTTCTTCACATCGTACACGAATGATCGCATCGTACCATCCGACAGCTTCAACGTGTAAAACAGTTGCTCCTGATCTGCCAGCGAATTCATGGCAATGATCCTGGATCCGGCTGGAATCGGAATGTCACTGCGGGGTTCGAGGCGAATTGCCGGTCCACTTCCCATGAACCCGCGCGATCCCATGGCGCGCACAGGGCGCTTGTCGTCTTCTTTTTCGCGCGCCTTCCTCAGAGAGTCGATGCGGTCGCGAATCTCCTGACGCAACACAGCCGGATCCTGGGGACCGAAGACTCTGGCCACTTCCGAACCGGATGCCGTGCGATATACCGCCACGAGATATTCATCGCCCGCGGTTCTTGCGAAAAGCAGCGAATCGTCGGCCTCTGGAATCAACGAAGGCCAGCGCGCTTCGCGAATTACATCGGTATTGGCGAGGAGTATGCGCCCGCGCGACGCGGCGCGATCGGTCTTCAGAAAGAAGTAGGCACCGGCGTTATCGACGAACTCATAGCGCGCGTCGAATGCCTGTGTCAGCTTGACGACCGGCGCGCCAAAATTCGGTTTGCCAGGATCGGCGAGGTCGATGAAGTAAATGCGCGTGTGTGAATCTGCCGGGTACGTTATGGTGAAAATCGCATAGTTGCCATCGTCGCTCACACGCGCAGCATAGCGCCATTCCGGATGATCGAACTGACTCAGTATCAGCGCATCCTTTGTCGGCTCGCGACCCACGCCGTGGTAATAGACGCGTTGGCGTGCGTCAGCGGAATCTTCACGGATGTACAGAAATCCCTTGTTGTCGTGCGACCAGGGCGCGGGCGAAATACGCGCGCGGTGCAGCACATCCGGAAGGTCTCTGCCCGTTTGGACGTCGCGGATGCGCACATCGTACGGGCCCGCACCGGCGGGTCCAACCTCGTACGCGATATACCGGCCGTCGGGTGACGGCGCAACGATCGCGAACGTGTTCGCCGGCAGAAGGCCGCGTGGCACGCCCTTGTCACCGTCGCGTACCTGAAGCACTCCTGACGCATCGACGTCGAAGAATCGATCTCCCGCCCTGAACGGGGCGAGAGTGCTCGGCGAAGCGAGCTCGACGCTGGGTGCAGCCCCGGCGTTGGACAGGGCCGCACCGGGCTGCGCGACGAGCACACCGATTGGCACGTAGCCGCCGATCAACGCGGGAAGGAGGAGCCGCCGAAATTGAGGGTGCATTGGATGGGATTGGTTGCGTCTGAATTTCGTCTGAATCTACGGTAACAATCGTGGGCCCGAGCGCGTGCTTTGCGCCAGATCCCTGTCGGCCGACTGTTGTAGTTGTATACCCCGGTTGCGGCAATTCAGTCACCCAAACGACATAGATTTCGCTCCGAGAGGAGCCGCAGAGTTGGCCTGTGTGGCGACGGATCAGACAACGATTCAACAGTGAATTTTCAGATGCCCGAACGCAGTGACCGCCGCTACTGGCTGCTCAAGAGCGAGCCGGACTGTTTTTCATTCGATGACCTGCTGGCCAGGCCGGATTCGACGACCTACTGGAGCGGTGTGCGGAACTACCAGGCGCGGAACTTCCTGCGCGACGACATGAAGAAGGGCGACGGGGTTCTCTTCTATCACTCGGGGGCTGCGCCGGCGGGAATCGTAGGTACGGCCGAGATCGTGCGTTCAGGTTATCCCGATTTCACGGCGTGGGATTCCTCGGACGAGCACTACGATCCAAAAAGCAGTGAAAGCAATCCTATATGGTACATGGTGGATGTGCGCGCCGCGAAGCGGTTCAGGCAGTTCCTGGACCTGCCGGGACTGCGTCATGTCCGGGAGCTCGAGAGTATGGAGCTTCTTCGGAAGGGCAGCCGGCTCTCGGTTCAGCCGGTGCGACCAGAGGAATGGAAGGCCATCCTCCGGATCGGCGGCGAAGGTCCGCGAAGCCGAGGCGCGAGGCGAGCAGCGACTCGTTGACTCTGCTGCGGGCGCTATATATATTACTGACCGGTCAGTAATATACTAGAGAACTCAATGCCCGCTGAAGTTACGGAGCCGCGTTGGAGGCGGCTCCCTGAAGAACGCCCACAGCAGATACTGCGTGCCGCTCTCGAAGTTTTTGGTGAGCACGGGCTCGCTGGTGCGCGTCTGGAAGACATCGCGAAGCGTGCGGGAGTCTCCAAGGGAACCATCTACCTCTACTTCCCCAACAAGGAAGCGCTGTTTCGCGAGATGGTCCGCTCAACGATTGTCGAAGCGATAGTTGCGGGCGAGGGAATCCCGAACACGGGTTCCGCGCGCGAGCAGTTGCTGACCTTCATGCAGAACTACTGGGACTTCGTTCGCACGCCATCGTTCTCGGTGATTTACCGGGTCGTCGTCAGCGAGCTGCATCACTTTCCCGACCTGGTGGAATTCTACAGCGCGGAAGTCATCGTTCGGGGACAGAAGCTGATCGCGGGGATAATCTCCCGCGGAACGGAGGCCGGCGAGTTCCGGGCGCTGGACCCCGTGGTCGCGGGCCGGATGCTGATATCACTATTCAGCACGAGCGCAATGTGGTGCTGCAAGAGAAAGTTCTTTCCCAGTCTGCGCGCACGCAGCGACGAACAGATATATAACGAGCTGGTTGACTTCTACCTCGCCGCGCTTCGCGCGTGACATCAACAATGAAAGGCAAATTCATCAAGCGTCCGGTGCTGACACTGGGCGTCGCGCTCATAAGTGGCATCTCGATTGCGGCCGCGCCGCTCGCGGCGCAGAACGGCAGTTCCTCGACTGACGTACCGTCGACATTGTCGATCGGTGATGCGGCACGGATAGCCGCTCGCAACAGCGCGCCGGCGCAGAGCGCGCAGATTCGCATTGCGGAGGCACAGGCACGTGCGCGTCAGAGTCGCGCGAGTCTGCTGCCATCGCTCAATGGTTCGGCGTCACAATTCACCCGCACACTCAACACGGCCTCGTTCGGATTCTCGCTTCCGGGGCTTAACCCGAATGGACAGATAATCGGCCCGTTTCACGTGCTTGATGCGAGGGCGCAGATGCAGGCGCCATTGTTTGATTTCGGCGCATTCGCCCGGTATCGTGCGGCAGGGGCCGCAGTGACGGCGATCACCGCGGACGCGACTGTTGCTTCGGAACAGGCGGGTGCACAGGCGGCACTCGCCTACGTGCAGGCGTTGCGCGCCGAAGGTGACTTTCGGGCCCGAAGCGAGGACAGCGTGCTGGCGGTTGATTTACTGAATGTCGCGCAGGCGCAGCTCGATGCTGGCACTGGCATTGCCCTGGATGTGACGCGCGCCGAGGCGCAGTTGGCGTCGACGCGAGCAGGACTGATCAGCTCTCGCGCCGCGCGCGACCGATCGCTGATTGCATTGGATCGTGCACTCAACCTGCCTGCGCATACTCCTCTGGTGCTCAGCGATTCGCTCGGCCGCGTCGACAGCACGACCACTCCGACCGATGAAGCGGCGGCGACGCAGCTGGCGCTTCGGAGTCGCCCCGACCTCAAGGCCGCACAGGCGCGGATAGCGGCGGCGAGGCAGTCCGTGAGTGCCATTCGTGCCGAGCGACTGCCGACCCTGTCTCTTATTGGAGATGACGGTATCAACGGCCTGTCGGTCCATCACATGCTGAACACCTACGAATATGGAGTTCAGGTGTCAGTACCGATTCTCGATGGATTCCGCCGGTCCGGCCGCATACAGGAACAGCAGGGCGTCGTGAAGGACGCGCAAGTCCAGCAGCACGAAATCGAGCAGCAGGCTGCGGCCGACGTCAGCACAGCGATTCTCGATCTTCGCGCCGCGGCGCAGCAGGTTGCCGCGACTCGCGAGCAGTTGCGGCTCTCCGAGCAGGAAGTATCACAGGCGCGCGAGCGATTTCGGGCGGGCGTGGCCGGAAACGCGGATGTAATCACCGCGCTGTTACAGCTGACAACGGCGCGCACGGCGGTAATCGACGCGCAGACAAATTTCCAGACGGCTCGCATCGCGCTCGCGCGCGCGCAGGGCATCGTTACAACCCTTCCCTGAGTACCCACTCCTCGTAAAATGGCAAGCGAATCCAACAGCAAGAGAAAGTTCATCATCCCGATCGTCATCGTGATTGCGATCATCGCTGCGATCTGGGGATTCAAGACGTGGAGCTACTCGCGATCGCATGAGAGCACCGATGACGCGCAGGTTGACGGAGACATCGTGCCTGTGCTCGCGAAGGTCGGTGGATACGTCACCGGCATATCGTCGGACGAGAACCAGCACGTGTCCGAAGGCCAGATCCTGGTGACGCTCGACGACGCGGAGTACCGCGTACGAGTGGAATCCGCGCAGGCAGAACTTGCCGCGGCTCAGGGCGTCGCTGGTACCAGCACGACCGAAGGACAGGCAGAGGGACAGGTGCAGACGGCATCCGGTCAGCGCTCGCAGCTGGATGCGCAGGTACAGGCGGCACAGGCGGCCAACACAAATGCACAGGCGAATCTGGCGCGAATGAAGGATCTCGCTGCCAAGCAGATCGTCTCGAAGCAACAGCTGGATGCCGCAGAGGCGGCGGCGGCTGCTGCACAAGCGCAGCTCCTTGCTGCGCAGCGCCAGGTAACGACGGCGGGCTCGCAGATCTCGACGGCAAAGGCCGGAGTGCGAATCGCGGAAGCACGCTCGAGCGCAGCCAGGGCTGCGCTGGACAACGCAAAACTTCAGCTCAGCTACACCAAGATCACGGCCCCCGCGAGCGGCCTCGTCGCGCGGAAGCAGGTGGAAGTGGGTCAGCTTGTGACTGCCGGCCAGCCCGTAATGAGCATCGTAGCTGACACTGGCGTCTGGGTAACCGCGAACTTCAAGGAGACCCAGCTCAACGATATCAGGGTCGGGCAGCCGGTGGATTTCGACGTCGACGCGTACAATGGGTGCACGGCGCACGGGAAGGTGGAAAGTCTGAGCGGGGCCACCGGGGCCAAGTTCGCGCTGCTTCCGCCGGACAACGCGACGGGCAACTTCACCAAGGTCGTCCAGCGCGTGCCGATACGCATCGCCGTGACCAAAGGATGCCCAAACCACCCGTTACGGCCGGGATTATCAGTGAACGTGCATGTCGCGACCCAATAGTACACGCGACGATTTGGGGATGGGGACCAGAAGTCCGGAGTCCTGACGGGGTTTAGATTACTCCGCGGTGCCACCAGCTTCCGTTCCCTCCCCTCAACGCGTGACCGATCAGTCGCGTAATCCTCCTGATGAGCGGATTCTGACTGCCGCCGCCCAGCGGGGCGATCAAGCTGCATTCGGGATGCTCGTTCGGCTTCACTCAAAGCGTGCTTACGCGGTCGCGCGAGCGATTGTCACAGTACACGAAGATGCTGAAGACGCTGTGCAGGAGGCGTTCGTGCGAGCTTATCAGGCGCTTGACCGCTTCAATCTGGACCAGGCGTTCGGACCGTGGCTCAATCGGATCGTTGCGAACGCGGCACTGGACCTCGCACGGCGACGAAAGGTGCGAACGACTGACGAACTGCACGAGTCGCTCGCAGGCACGTTTCGTGATCCTGGAGAGGCTGACGAGTTGCGGCGCCGTCTGGCAGAGGCGCTCGCGAAGTTGCCGGACAGAATGAGGTCGGTGCTGGTTTTGCACGATATAGAAGGGTTTGCACATTCCGAAATTGGAAAGACACTTGGGATTCCGGAAGGAACTGCGCGATCCGACCTGCACCACGCGCGACAGCGCTTGCGGGGAATGTTGCGCGACTTGAGGAACGACTGATGACGAATAACCAGATCAGGCTCGATGAGCCGCTTCCAGACGATGTCGTCGCCGCCGGGCGAGACATTTACGCGCCGCCAGCTGGCGCGGCATACTGGAGCGCGCTCGAGTCCCGCATCATGGCTCGGATCGGCGACTCGACGGCCGGCCGTTGGTGGATGGTCGTTGGTGGCTGGGCGCGCGGCGGGCTGGTTGCAGCCGCGGCGATCATCGTCGCAGCTGTAGTCGGCGCATTGCTGCTCCAGGCTCACAACCAGGAAGTACGCACCGCATACGAAGCTGCATCTCAGCCCACCGTCACGGAGTCATTGACGGTTCCGGAGGGCGCGCTCAGTGAGCGCGATGGTCCGGATACACGGGACGCGACGTTCCGTGACGTCATTTCGCACTAACGCTTCGAATGCAACAGACCAAACTCGTCGCCGCGCTTGTAATAATTGGCTCCTTCGTCGCTGGAGGCGCGATAGGCGTTGCCGGCGATCGCGCGCTGCGGTCGGACGCGCGCAACGGTGGCCCGGTGGATCCGCACACATTCTGGGACCGCACAGCGACCGAGTGGGGACTTTCGACGGCGCAACGTCAGATCGTCGACTCGCTGATGGATGCGCAGCACGCAAAAATTTCTGCGCTTTACAAGCCACTTCGGCCGGCGATCGACTCCGTCGATGCGCTGGCCCGTGTGATCAGCGACAGCACGCAGGCGCAGCTTCGGCGTGCTCTGACGCCGGATCAGCAAAAGAAACTGGACGCGATGCGCGCCGACATGAAGAAGCGGGACGCTGAGCGTCGCGCCCGACGCAGGCCGAATTAGCGACTTGCCAGGCGGGCGGATAGGGTCATCCCCGTGAAAGCGGGAGTGACCAATATCCCGGATGATTACGCTCCGATGCCGGCGAGGGTCGCGCCGATTCGAGCGGGGCACGTCGAAAAACGCCGGCGGCCGGGTGATATTACCTGATGACCTTGAGCGCCAAGTCGGCCGCGTCGCCACCGAACATTCAGACATTTTCGCATCATTGGCAGGACGAAGCCGATGCGGCGTATCTGTATGAGATACTCGCCGGGCTCGAAAAGGACCCGCACAAGAGCGATGTCTTCAAGCGGCTTTCAGCGGTAGAAACGCGACACCTCGAGATATGGGCTCGGCTGATTCAGGAGAATGGCGGATCCGTAAGCCCCTTTCGCCCGACTGCCCGGACTCGACTCCTGGCGACCCTTGGAAAATTGCTGGGTCCCGGCTTTCTCCTTCCCATGCTTCTCGCCGAGGAGGGTCGCGAAGTAAAGGGATACATGGACATGCACCGAGCGACGCCCCGCGGTGCTCCCGGCGGTCCGGAGGCACTGCTTCTCGCCAGGGAGTCCGCGGAGCATGCGACGGAGCTATCGGCGATAACGGGCAAGAGCCAGGAGCCCTGGCACCGTAAGGAATCCGGCGGATTCCTCAGAAACACCGTTTACGGATTCAACGACGGACTCACAGCCAACTTCGGCCTGGTAGCTGGCGTACTGGGTGCGGCTGCTGCATCGCCTCAGCACATGGTGATTGTCGCCGGCGTGGCAGGGCTGATCGCAGATGCGCTCTCGATGGGCTCGAGCGGGTATCTCGCCGCCAAGAGTGAGCAGGAAGTTTATCAGCATGAGATCGAGATGGAGCGCGACGAGATAGCGCTCATGCCCGAAGTTGAGCGCGACGAACTTGCTTTGATGTACGAGGCCAAGGGAATGCGGCGGGAAGTCGCTGAGGATCTGGCGTCGGAAATCATGCACGATCCGGAGCGCATGCTGCGCGAACAGGTGCAGGAGGAACTCGAGATTGGCGAACCGAACATGTCGCCCATGCGCGAAGCGTGGCTGACCGGTGGCGCGACCGCGATCGGCGCATTGATTCCGGTATTGCCGTTCTTCTTCCTTGACGGGCGCAATGCCGTAATTACCTCTTTCGTGATCTCGATGGCCAGCCATTTCTTCGTTGGCGGATTGAGATCGATATTCACCGGTCGCGGGTTGTTTCGCTCCGGGTTCGACATGTTCGTCGTCGGACTCGGCGTCGCGGCTGTAGGCTACTACGCGGGAGAATGGGTGGCACACCTGCTATGATGCGAACCACGCGTGCAGCGCTCGCGCTCCTCGTCGCCGCAGCGACCGGATGCGTTTTTGTCGCGGGCAATACTGGAAGCTTGTCGGTGTCTCCCTCCACGACGCAGTTGGCGGAGGCGCGCGCAGAAATTTCCAGCATGATGGACGAATCGGCCCGCGCCTGGACGAAGGGTGATCTGGATGGCTTCATGGATTCGTACGAGGCCGGCAGTGGCATCACGTACGTCACTCCGGCCGGTGTGGTGCACGGACGCGACGCGATACGCGCACGATACGCGCCACGCTTCGCACAAGGCGCTAGACAGGACTCGCTGTCGTTCGAGAACCTGGAGATCGACCTGCTGGCACCGGATCTGGCGAACGTCATTGCATATTACAGATTGAGTCGCGGCGACTCGACTACGGCGCGCGGACCAACGAGTCTCGTAATGCGGAAGCGTGAAGGTCAGTGGCGCATAATCCACGACCATTCATCGTGAAGAGCGGAACCGCACCGTGGCTACGTGCAAAGATACTTCCGGGGCCAAGACGGCGGTGACGCGCAGCGTTATCGGCGCGCTCATCATCAACCCGCTCATTTCGGGCACGCTCCAGTGCAACTTCGTTCCGGATGACGTCATCATTGACGGTGACGATGATGCCTGTAGTCACAACGGCAGTCGGCCGTCAATCGACCTGGTACATCTGTAGGGAAGTTCCTTACATTGAGTGGTGGGGCTTACCCGACAGCCGCAGGCCCATGCCGATGGTATGATTCCGAATCACCGCTGACGCGAAAGCGTTTTTGCGGCCACCAGGACGCCATTCGTGAACCAATCGGACGAGACCGGACGCGCTGGACCGGACGACGACGCACAGGGTGTGACATCACCCCAGCCGGTGCGCGATTCGTTGCGCGACTTCCATGGCGCGCTGACACTCTCCGCGCTGTACCGCAGGCGCGCCGGAGTGCTCATCGCACTTCTCGCGATTGGAATCACTATTGCGATTCGCCACTACATTCCCGGGCTGTTGGGTGCGGCAATTCTTTACGTAGTCTGCGCGCCTGCATATCATCGGGTAGCCAGGCGCATGCGCCCGCGGCGGGCGGCACTCTTCGTGACGTTGGGAATGGCAACTCTGTTTCTAATTCCGATCTTGTGGCTTGGCGCGATTGCGCTCGCACAGATTCCCGACACGGTAGCTCGTGCGGTGCAGAGCGCTACATTCCGGCATCTTTCCGAACTTCAGGTCGGCTCGTTTGACGTTGGCGCGCAGTTCTCGCGAATACTCGAGTCGTTTGCAACGTCCGCGCCGAGGCAGCTCTTCACGGTGGCGGGGAGTGTCACGCGCGGCATTCTGAATCTGTTCATTGCGACGGTCGGCTTGTATTACCTGCTGTATCGAGCCGACGACCTCTGGGCGCGCGTTCGCCCGCTTATTCCCTTTTCGGCGGCGGGTGCGGATGCGCTTCGGACACGATTCGGCCTTGTAACCGAGGCTACACTGCTTGGTATGCTCGCGACTGGAGCGGCGCAGGGGACGACCGTAGGTCTCGCGTTCTGGCTAGTGGGTCTTCCCAACCCCATCGTTTGGGGAATGGTAACGGCCGTTGCGTCCATTTTCCCGATCCTTGGCAGCGCGCTTGTGTGGGGACCGGGAGTGCTTGTCCTCCTTGCTGGAGAACGATTCGGTGCCGCGATGGCACTCGCGCTGATCGGTGGCATCGTTGCGTCCAACATCGACAACCTCATCCGGCCGCTTGTTTATCGCCGCGTGTCGGGGATCCATCCGTTGGCGACCCTTGTCGGTGCATTCGCGGGGGTCGAGTTGATGGGAATCACGGGGCTTCTCATGGGGCCTCTCGCGATTTCGTATCTGTTCGAGCTGTCGCGACTGTACGAGGCTGAATTCGGCGAGCCAGCGACGCCGCAGTAACAAGCAGTAACAAGCAGTAACAACTCGATTGTCGGCGAGTGGTCCGATTACAGCAACCACACTCAGTTCCGGGAGCCTGAATGCAACAAGAACATGCGATCAAGCAAGCAGTTGCGCGAATGACCGGAGGGGTGGCAGGGTTGAATCTTCGCGGTCGCGCTGTGCTCATAGCGAGCGATGGTTCGCCGGCAGCACAGGCCGCTGCGCGTGTCACTGCGGAGCTCGAGCGTGAGCGCGGTGCGGTTCCGGAAATTCTGCAGGTGTTCGACCTCCGGTCCTATCCTACAGTGCCCTTCCTGGTAGAAGCGCTTGGCGCGGCCGATCAGCTGCTCGGCGAGGCGGCTCACGACGAGCAACGAGCGGAGGTCGTTGCACAACTGGCCGGTGTGGCGCCGGAGGCGTCGCACTGGCCAGTTCACATCGGCGCGGGAACTCCGGCCGGCCAGATCGTAACGCTTGCCGAGAAGCTTGACGTCGCGCTCACACTCGTAGGAATACGGCAGCATGGGCGACTCGACCGCATTGCGGGCGATGAGACAACGCTGCTGGTTCAACGACGGTCTTCGTGCGCAGTACTTGCCGTGCGCGCGGAAAGCACCGGACTGCCGCGCCGTATCGTCGCGGGCATCGATTTCAGCAAGCCGAGCGTCGCCGCCGCGCGCGCGGCGCTGGATATAGCAAAATCGGGCGCCAAGTTAACGCTTGTACATGCGCAGACGGCAGACGACGGTCATCTGTCCGACGATGAGCACGCGGTGGTCCACGACCTCGGTGTCGCCCGTGCGCTGGAAGAAATTCGCGCCTTTCTTTTGAGCGGACTTCCAGCTGGCAGCGCCGTAACGATCGACACGCTCGTCGAGTCTGCGCGACCCTCCGAGCTTCTCCTGAGTGCTGCTGCGCGCCTCGACTCCGATCTGATCGCAATAGCGAGTCGTCGGCATGGACTCGTGGCGCGTCTCATGCTCGGCTCCGTTGCCGACGAACTGACGCACGCCTGCCTCACATCGCTTCTTCTGGTACCGCCAGCATCATGAGTGCGTCGATTGCCACGCGTGACGCCAACCGCGCGTGGCATTCCATTGACATTGACGAAGTGCTGCAGCAACTGGCAGCGTCACGGCACGGACTTTCGCAGGCCGAAGCGGAGCGCAGGCTGATCACCTACGGGCGCAACGTCATCGAAGTGGTTCGGCCGGAGCGTGCGTGGCGGATCTTTCTGAGGCAGTTTGCCAGCATTATTGTCCTGCTGCTGGTCGTGGCAGCGCTTTTTGCGCTGCTCTCCGGCGACATCCCTGATGCAATCGCGATCGCCGCCGTACTTGCACTGAATATCGCGATCGGCTTCACTACCGAGATCAAGGCCCGGCGAGCGATGGAAGCGCTTCGCAGCATGGGTGCGCACCAGGCGACCGTTATCCGAGACGCGGTTGTACGACGCATAGACGCGACCCGAGTCGTTCCCGGCGACGTAATTGTACTGGAACCCGGAAGCGCGGTACCCGCAGACGCGCGGATCCTGACGGCGACCGAACTCACGACAGTGGAAGCGTCGCTGACAGGTGAATCGTTGCCTGTACCGAAGCGCGCCGATCCTCCAGCACCCGTTGATGCGTCCATCGGCGACCGAACTTCAATGCTGTACATGGGCACGAGCGTTGTAACGGGAAGCGTCGCAGCCCTCGTCGTTGCCACGGGGAATGGAACCGAAGTTGGACGGATTGGCATACTCGGTTCGGGCGTCACCGACGAGCAGACACCGCTGGAGAAGCGTCTCGGTGTGCTTGGGCGTCAGGTCGTCTTCGCGGCCATCGCCGTTGGGGTTGGAGTCGCGCTTCTCGATCTCGCACACGGCAGCCCGCTCAAAACGGTATTCCTCATAGCCGTTGCAATTGCCGTGGCGGCCGTACCCGAGGGTCTGCCGGCCGTAGTGACGATTACGATGGCAGTCGGCGTACGTCGCATGGCGAAGCGAAAGGCTCTCGTGCGCCGAATGTCGATGGTCGAGAGTCTCGGATCAGTGACAGTAGTCTGCACAGACAAGACAGGGACGCTGACCCTTGGTGACATGACTGCCACCACGTTCTGGACGGCCGACGGCGTTGCGTGGCCGAACGCGGGAACCGAGATAACTGTCAGTGGCGCAGGCTACAGTCCCGCTGGGGATTTTCTTGTGGACGGAACGCGGACAGCTGTCACGAACCTTCCGGCGCTCGAACGGTCGCTGATCGCCGGTTGCATGGCCAATCGTGCGAGCCTGGAGCACACGAGTGGCGACAACTGGCGCGCGCACGGCGACCCTACGGAGGCGGCCCTTCTCGTAGTCGCACGCAAGGCGGCAATAGAGCGCGACGATCTGCTGCGTACAATGCCTGAACTTGCGGAGTTGCCGTTCTCGAGCCAACGAATGGTGATGGCGACTTTTCATCGCTTGCCCACCGGGGAGATCCGCACCTTCGTAAAAGGAGCGCCCGACCGGGTCCTCGCTCGTTGTACCACCGTCGCGACGCAAACCGGTGAGCAGCCTCTCGACTCCGCCGCACGAAGTCTGGTGCTCCGTAGCAACGATCTGCTTGCGGCGCGCGGCCTGCGCGTGCTTGCACTCGCCGACGGCCGACAGCAGGCTACAGGCGAAGCGAGCCTGCAGGAGCTGTGCTTTCTGGGCCAGGTTGGGATGTTCGACCCGCCGGCCCCCGGAGTGACGGAAACCATTGAGGCGTTACGCTCGGCAGGCATCCGCACGATCATGCTCACCGGCGACCAGCGCCTCACGGCGGACGTCATCGCGCACGCCCTGGGCGTTGCAGCTGCAGGCACGGAGACACTCGATGGTTCCCAAATCGACGCGCTGACGGACGACACTCTCGCGCGGCGATTGGAAACTGTGAGCGCGTTCAGCCGCGTCAGTCCGGAGGCGAAGCTACGAATCATCACGGCGTTGCAGACGCGTGGGGAGATTGTGGCAATGCTCGGCGACGGTGTGAACGACGCACCCGCCCTCGCCCATGCAGACATCGGTGTAGCGATGGGCCGTCGCGGCACGGACGTAGCCAAGGAAGCGGCTGGCGTCGTCCTGGCAGACGACCGGTTTGCCACAATTTCCGTAGCCGTTGAAGAAGGGCGCGTGATCTACGCCAACATCAGGCGCTTTGTGTTCTACCTGCTAAGCTGCAACCTCGCCGAGATCCTCGTTCTGTTCGCGGCTGCGATCGCCGGGCTTGCGTCTCCCCTTCAGCCACTGCAGATACTCTGGCTCAATCTGCTGACCGATACGTTCCCAGCACTTGCTCTTGCCATGGAGTCGTCCGGACCAGGCGTCATGATGCGGCCTCCGCAGGATCCTCGTGCTCCATTGCTCTCGCGCCGGCTCATGGTGTTTTCCGGCGGGTATGCGCTCATCATCGCGGCCTCCACGCTTGCTGCTCTGCTGTGGGGATTATCGGAGACTGGCGGCGATCCCATCCACCGTGTTCGGCATGCCGGCACACTCGCGTTCATGACGCTCGCACTGGCGCAGCTCGCGCATCTCGCGAACGCCCGGCGTCTGCCTGGGGACATTGGCCGACGACGGACCAACTGGTACGTCGTCGGTGCAGTCGCACTCGCCCTGACCCTGCAGCTGGCAACCGTTTACATATCTCCACTCGCCACCATACTGGACGTTGCTCCCCTCGACGCAACAGACATCGCGGTCATAGTCGCGCTGTCGCTGGTGCCACTTCTCGCCGGCTACCTGTTTCGCTTCGCGTGGGCGAAGGCGACGCCACCCCCATCCAGCTAGATCAGACTACCACACTTAACAACCGGCCGCGGACAAAAACGACCTTCCTGGGCGGCGAGGCGACGAACTTCGCGATCGCTGGATCCCGCATCGCGAGCGACAACGCGGCGTCCTGAGTCACGTCGACTGGAACGCTGATCTTTCCACGCATCTTCCCATTCACCTGCACCACAAGCTCGATCTCATCCTGCGCGAGAAGCGAAGGATCGAACGACGGCCACCGTGAGTCGAAAATGCTGGCGTCGTGGCCCAGCTGCTCCCACAATTCTTCCGCGAGATGCGGCGCAAATGGTGCGACGAGTTGCACCAGCGGCTCCACTTCGGCCCGGCTCGGCACTCGATCCGACTTGCGGAGCACGTTCATGTACTCCATCATCGCCGCGACGGCCGTGTTATAGCTCAGGCGCGGAATGTCCTCGCCTACCTTCTTGATCGTCGCGTGCAGCTTGCGCTCGACCTCCCGGTCCGCTGGTCCACCAGCGACGCGGTCACGCACGGACGCCCACAGGCGATCCAGGAATCGCTTGACTCCAGAAATACCCTTGTCGCGAAAGTCACCGCCCTCCTCGAACGGACCGAGGAACATGAGATACGTGCGGAACGCATCGGCGCCCCACGTATCTATGTACTCGTCCGGATTGACCACATTCCCCTTGCTCTTGGACATCTTCGCCCCTTCGCGAATGATGAGTCCGTGCGCACGGAACTTCGTGAACGGCTCTTCGAAACCGATCAGTCCCATGTCGCAGAGCACCATCGTCACGAATCGCGAGTAAAGCAGATGCAGCACCGCATGCTCGTTGCCGCCGATGTACGAATCCACGGGAAGCCACTTCTTCGTGATCGCTGCGTCAAATGGAACAGTGTCGTCACCCACGCTCGGGTAGCGCAGGAAGTACCAGGCGCTGTCGAGGAAGGTGTCGGACACATCGGTCTCGCGCCGCGCCATCCGGCCGCACGTGGGGCACGGCACTCGATACCATTCGTCGTGACGCGCGAGCGGCGAGATTCCGGAATCGTCCGGCTTGAAGTCGTCGATCATCGGAAGCAGTACGGGGAGATCCTTCTCCGGAACCGGTACGACCCCGCAGTCATCACAATACACGATCGGGATCGGCGGACCCCAGTACCGCTGCCTCGAGATGCACCAGTCGTGCAGCCGGAAGTTGGTAACAGGCGACGCCTTGCCTCTTGCCGCGAGCGACGCAACGATGGCGTGCTTTGCGGCGTGAACCGTCATGCCCGTGAATTCGCCCGACTCGATCAGCGTGTCGTCCTCGTGGACGACCCTCTTCACAGGAAGCTCAAATCCGTGCGCGAATTCAAGATCGCGCTCGTCGTGCGCCGGAACCGCCATTATGGCACCGGTGCCGTACTCCATGAGAACGTAGTCGGAAATCCAGACAGGTATCTTCTCACCTGTTGCCGGATTGGTGACCGTACTTCCAGTGTCGACCCCCGTCTTCTCCTTTGTAGTCTTGCGCGAAACGAGATCGCGGCGCGCGGCACGCTCGCGATACGATTCGACGGCGGCGCGTTGCGATTCGGTGGTGTGCGCATCGACCAGCGGATGCTCGGGCGCGAGCACGACATACGTCGCACCGTAAATCGTATCAGCGCGTGTGGTGAACACTTTTATTCCATCGAACCAGATCTCGGCGCCTTCCGATTTTCCGATCCAGTTCCGTTGCGCTGTCTTGGTGGTTTCCGACCAGTCGAGCGTGTCGAGATTGTTCAGCAGCCGCTCAGCGTAACTCGATATCGCGAAGAACCACTGCTCGAGAAAACGCTGCTCGACCTTGCTGCCGCATCGCTCGCACTCTCCGTTGATGACCTGTTCGTTGGCGAGTACAGTCTTGTCAGTCGGACACCAGTTGACGGCGGCTGCCTTCTTGTGCACGAGCCCCTTCTTGTACAGCTGAAGAAAGACCCACTGCGTCCAGCGGTAGTATTCCGGGTCGGTGGTGGACAGTGATCGCGACCAGTCCACCATGAGCCCACCGCGCTCGAGTTGGCGGCGAAAATTCGCGATGTTGCGCGGAATCATCTCCGCCGGATGCACGCCCACCTTGAGTGCGTAGTTCTCGGAGTGGATACCGAACGCATCGTAGCCGAGGGGCTCGAAGACATCGAGGCCCTGCATGCGCTGAAATCGCGCGAATATGTCGTTCCCCGTGAACGCGAACATGTTTCCCACGTGCAGCCCCTCGGCCGACGGGTACGGAAACATCATGAGCGCGTAGTAGGGGCGCGCGGCGTTCGCGATGTTGGCCACATTGGTACCGCGCTCTGCCCAGCGAGCGCGCCATTTTGTCTCAACCTGCCCCGGATCGTACGGCGCGACGATTTCTGAGGGGCGATCAACTGGTTCCATGCATGCAAAATAAGGGCGACGTACAGGGCCTGCGCCACGAAACAGAGAAGCGGCGCGCGCCGTGGGTTTCGGCGCGCTGAACTGCGAGGAAGTCCCCAAATCGGGACAATCCGCATAGCTTGTCTTCCATGCAGCCCACGCCAAAGATGCCGGGAGCGCCCGGTGGCCCGTTACGTACCGAGCACGACCTGCTCGGGGAGCGCTCCGTACCGACGACGGCGCTCTATGGAATCCAGACGCTGCGCGCGCTGGAAAATTTCCCGATATCCGGCACCTCGGTCGGTCAGTTCCCCACCCTCGTCGCGGCTCTCGCCTCGGTCAAGGAGGCAGCGGCACTGGCGAACGAGGAACTTGGTCTCCTCGATGGAAAGATCGCCCGAGCCATCGTTGGGGCTGCCGAAACGCTGAGGCGTGGGGAGCACGCCGATCAGTTCCCGGTGGACATGATCCAGGGTGGGGCCGGCACGTCGACCAACATGAACGCGAACGAGGTGATCGCCAATCTCGCGCTCGAGTCGATGGGCCTTGAACGCGGGAACTATCCCGTGGTGCATCCGAACAACCACGTCAACCTGAGCCAGTCGACCAACGACGTCTATCCGACCGCCGTCAAGCTCGCACTCCACGCCAGCATCAGCGAACTGCAGGAGGCTATGGCAGCCCTCGCCCGGGCCTTTCTGCAGAAGGGAGAGGAGTTCGGCGCGTTCATAAAGATGGGCCGCACCCAGCTCCAGGACGCCGTTCCGATGACCCTGGGGCAGGAATTCAGCGCCTTTGCGCATACCATACTTGAAGACGTCGACCGCCTGGGCGAAGCCCAGAAATTGATCCTCGAGATCAACATGGGGGCGACCGCCATCGGCACGGGCATCAATGCCCCGGTAGGGTATGCCGAGTCCGTTCGGCGGCATCTTTCCCGGGTAACGGGACTGACCCTGATTACCGCACCCGACCTGGTGGAGGCGACCGCTGACACCGGCGTTTTCGTACAACTGTCCGGAGTGCTAAAGCGTTGTGCTGTAAAGCTTTCCAAGATTTGCAATGACCTTCGGTTGCTCTCCTCCGGGCCGCGGGCCGGCTTCGGCGAAATCAACCTTCCGGCCATGCAGCCGGGCTCCTCGATCATGCCGGGAAAGGTCAACCCGGTGATTCCCGAGGTAGTGAATCAGGTCTGTTTCGACATCATTGGCGGTGACATGACAGTCACGATGGCGGCTGAGGCGGGTCAGCTGCAGCTGAACGTCTTTGAACCGGTGATTGCATATCGGCTTCTGCGTGGGATGTCGATGATGCGCAACGCGTGCGAGGTGTTGCGTACGCGCTGCGTGACGGGAATCACTGCCAATCCGGAGCGAATGAGAAAATTCGTTGAACACTCGATCGGGATAGTCACTGCGCTCGTTCCTGTAATTGGCTACGAAGCCGCGACCGACATTGCTCGCGACGCATTGCAGTCGGGACGCGGGGTCTACGAGATCGTTCTAGAGCGTGGCTTGATGACACGCGACGAGCTGAATCAAATGCTCAATCCGGAAACAATGACGAAGCCAATGCCCCGCTAGAGAGATTTTGCGACGCTCTGCGGGTAGCCTGCCCCGGCGAGACTCCATATCTTATTCACTGCATTACAGATCCACCTTCAACCTACTTCCATGATAGGCTCTCATCGCCTGCGCCGGTTCGCCCCGCTCGGAGTGGCAGCGGTGCTCGCGTTGGCGCTCGCGGCCTGCGCTCAAAGCTACCCCAACAGCACGTTCACGCCGCACTCGGATCTCGGTCGCTCGATCGACTTCCTGTGGAATCGTCTCATGTTCTTCGGGACGATCGTCTTTGTCCTCGTCGAGGGGGCACTGATTTATGTGGTGATCCGCTATCGGCGGAAGAACGACGACGTGATGCCTCCGCAGACCCACGGCAACGTTGTGCTGGAAATAACCTGGACGCTGATCCCCGCGGCGATCCTTGCCTTCATCGCAGTTCCCACCGTCAGGACGATCTTCGAAACGCAGGCGCCCGCGCCCGCGAATTCGCTCGTCATCGATGTCTATGGACACCAATGGTGGTGGGAATTCCGTTATCCGGAATACAAGTTCACGACGGCGAACGAGATCTACATCCCCAAGGGGCGCACGGTCGATCTGGTGCTGCACTCGCAGGATGTGATCCACTCGTTCTGGGTGCCGCAGCTTGCAGGAAAGCGCGATGCGATTCCCAACCACACGAACCACATCTGGTTCACGCCCGATAGCAACATGGCGACGACGGTGTGGAACGGTTTCTGTACCGAGTACTGCGGCGACTCACACGGCGAGATGCACTTCCGCGTAGTCACAGTCACACCGGAACAGTTCGCCAGCTGGGTGACGCGCCAGGAAGCACCCGGCTTCTTCGGGACTGCCGCGCCGCCCCCGCCCCTGCCAACACCGGCGGCTGCGACCGCTGCGGGCGCGGCGACCGGCCGGACCGACAGCGCCGTTGCTCCGGCGACACCGCCTGCAGCGGCACCGGGACCCACCGCAACGCCGGCACAGCTCGCGAGCTACATACTCCCGCGTTCGGAGATACCTGAATACGCAATCCCGCATACGCCGCTTCCGGATGCCATCAAGTTCGACGACAAGTTGACGGGTGATCCGGCTGCCGGTGCGAAGCTGTTTGTGGGCGCCGGTACGTGCAATGCCTGTCATACAGTGGCCGGCAACCCACTCGCGGCCGGGATGATTGGCCCCAACCTCACACACGTCGGGTCGCGAATCGCGATCGCGGCCGGCATGTACGTGAACGACAAGGCGCATCTCTCGCGCTGGATCAAGAATGCGCGCATCATGAAATCCGGCGTGCTCATGCCGACGCTCGGCAAGGGTCAGTACGATCCGCAGACCAAGGCGACGATGCCCGCAGGTTTATCCGATCAGCAGATTGCCGATCTCGTAGCATACCTCCAAGCTCTCAAGTAGGCGCGAAGACAAATGGCGACCACTGTCATAGACACGACTCCTGCACATCTCCAACCGTTTGTTCCGTCGCCGATACCGGCGACTGTGCAGACGTACAAGAGCACTATCTGGGGATGGCTCACTACTACCGATCACAAGAAGATCGGAACTCTGTATCTCTTCACCGCCCTCTTCTTCTTCCTGGTCGGCGGCCTCGAAGCTGAGATCATTCGCGCCCAACTCGGCGGCCCCAACCGGCACCTGGTGAGCGCAGAGACGTACAATCAGATATTCACGATGCACGGCACGACCATGATCTTCCTCGCGATCATGCCGTTGAGTGCCGCGTTCTTCAACTTTTTGATTCCGCTTCAGATTGGAGCGCGCGACGTCGCGTTCCCGCGACTTAACGCGTTCAGTTACTGGGTGTATCTGTTCGGCGGGCTCTTCATCAGCATTCCGATTCTGTTCGGACACGCGCCAAACGCTGGCTGGTTTGGTTATGCACCGCTCACGACCAAGGCATATTCACCAGGAATCAACGTCGACTTCTGGGTGATCGGCCTGCAGATACTCGGTATCTCGTCGCTCGCTGCGGGATTCAACTTCATCACGACGATCATCAACCTGCGTTCCCCGGGCATGTCGCTCATGCGCATGCCGGTGTTTACGTGGATGGCGTTCATCGTGCAGTTCATGATCGTTCTCGCCTTCCCCGTTGTCACCGTCGCACTGTTCTTCCTGTTGATGGATCGCTTCTTCGGGACGCAGTTCTACGAAGTGGCCTCGGGCGGTGATCCGTTGCTCTGGCAGCATCTATTCTGGATCTTCGGACACCCGGAAGTCTATATTCTCGTCCTTCCGGCTTTCGGGCTGGTGAGCGAAGTGCTGCCGACATTCTCCAAGAAGCCGCTGTTCGGATATCCGGTGATGGTGTACTCTGGAATTCTCATCGGCTTCCTCGGATTCGGCGT
>DATBNQ010000016.1:0-24601 GCA_036554185.1 Gemmatimonadaceae bacterium
TACGTCGTCGCCACTCCGATTGGAAACCTTGGCGACGTGACTGTCCGCGCCATCGAGACGCTCAAATCCGTGAGCGTGGTAGTGGCCGAGGATACACGCCACTCGCGCACGCTGCTTACGCATCTGGGAATAACTACACCGATGACGGCGTATCACGAGCACAACGAGGCCCGCGAGTCGCCGCGGCTCGTACGGCGAATGCTGGGCGGAGAATCCATCGCGCTGATATCGGATGCAGGAACTCCGTTGCTCTCCGATCCGGGCGCGAGGCTCGTCGCCGCCGCGCTGGAGGCTGATGTACGTGTGATCCCGATTCCGGGTGCATCGGCGCTGCTCTCCGCACTTGTTGCGTCCGGCATTTCGGCCGACCAATTCACCTTTCTCGGCTTTCTTCCTCGCAAGGGTGGCGAGCGCGAGACGATGTTGCGAACCATCGCACGGTCTCCGTTCACGGTAGTTCTCTACGAGTCGCCGCAGCGCGTCTCGGCGACGCTTGCGGATCTGATCGAGGCCGGTTGCGGTGATCGCGCGATGGCCATCGCGCGCGAGCTTACAAAGCGATTCGAAGAAGTGCGCCGCGGCACCGTTGCGTCACTCCGAGACGGGACGATCGAAGGGCTTCGCGGTGAAATAGTTCTGGTGATCGCAGGTGCGGTGGAGCGCGCGCCGAGCGAGGCCGAGGCTCGCGACATAGTGAGCAGAATGCGCTCGGAAGGGTCTTCGTCTCGGGACATTATCGAACGCTTGACGGCCGAGTTGGGGGTTCCGCGAAACGTCGCATACAAGCTTGCGCATTCACCCCCGGATTCCACACCAGCGGGTTAAGTTCCCAGGGTGCGCCTGACCCCGAAAGGAAACCGATGATCGCCCCGCTCGATCTCGTCGCGGCCGCGACGAGAATGGTGCTGGACGACTACGCGGATCAGGCGCTGCCGGCGGAGGCCGAGCCGCGTCGCGAGATCCTCACGCTGGACCCATCCGAGGTTGCGGCCGATCTGGGGCCCGACGGACCCGTCGCGCGCGCGATGCAGCGCTTCGAGGATCGCCCAACTCAGCGCGCGATGGCGCACGCCGTTGTGAATCTGTACAACAACGGCGGTGTGGGACTCCTCGAAGCTGGTACCGGAGTTGGGAAGTCGCTCGGTTATCTGATACCGGCGCTGCGTTGGGCGGCAGCGAACGGCGAGCGCACGGTCGTTTCGACCAACACGATCAATCTCCAGGAACAGCTGGTCCGCAAGGACCTTCCTTTTCTGAGGGACGCGCTTTCGTCGGAGCAGAATGTTCGATTCGCCTTGCTGAAGGGTTGGCGCAACTACCTCTGCAAGCTGCGACTTGCGCAGGCCACGTTGCTCGGCCCGACACTCGTCGACGACGACGCCAACGCAGCGCTCGAGGAGATTCGCGCGTGGAGCGAGACTACCGAGGATGGATCTCTCAGCGATCTCGTAACGCCGCCGCGGTCGGAAGTATGGGACGAGGTTGCAGCGGAGCCTGATCTCTGCACCCGCAACGCATGTCCCCACTTCCAGGACTGTTTTCTCTTTCGCGCGCGGCGGGAAGCCGCGCAGGCTGATGTGGTGGTGGTGAACCATCACCTTCTGATGTCCGACGTCGCTGTTCGGCGCGCTGCGGGAAACTGGGATGACGCGGCCGTCATACCTCCGTACACGAGGCTCGTGATCGACGAGGGGCATCATCTCGAAGACGCCGCATCCGCGCATCTTGGTGTGACGACGTCGCGACGGGCACTGCAGCGGCTGTTTGGCAGGCTCGATCGTCGTGGACGCGGCCTCGTGCACACCCTCATCGAGCGGCTGTCCGCGTCGCAGGGTCTGCTCGGCACGGCGAGCCTCGACGTCGTCAATCAGCGCATTGTTCCCGCGGTGCGTGGATCGCGCGAGAAGAGCGAGTTGCTGTTCGATCTTCTTCTTGCGGTACTTCACACGGGCGCGGCGCCAGTGATGCGCATGGCCGACGACTTCGCGCAGCATCCAGTGTGGAAGGGAGGGCTGCACATCGCGCTCACCGATCTTCTCCGCGAGCTGCGCGTGCTCGGGGAGAGCATGACTCTCGTCAGCGACAGGCTGCAGAGTGCCGATCGACGTGATGACACGCTGCTGATGCTCGTGAACGAACTGCGCGCTGTAGCGCGAAGGCTCGATGGCGCGGCGGAGGGTCTCACTCTCGCGTTGAGACCGCCGGCTACGGTCGAGCCGATGGTTCGCTGGCTCGAAGTGAAGGGACGGGAAGGAAACGTTGCGGTAACCGCGGTCCCGCTCGATCTTGCACCAATCCTGCGCGACGATCTGTTCACTCGCGTCAGGACTGCGGTCGTGACAAGCGCAACGCTCGGCACGGAGGGAGACTTCGCCTTCGTTGCGCGCAGGTTCGGGCTCGATGGAAGCGCAATCACACCCGTGACGGCGGCGTTTGCGTCGCCGTTTGACTACGCGTCGCAGGCGCTGCTCGTCGTGCCGACCGACATTCCCGCGCCGAACGAGGATGCGAGAGAGCATTTCGCCTCGGTGTTGCGAATCATCGAGGGAACGGCGCGTGCGGCGATGGGCGGAATGTTCGTGCTTTTCACGAGCCATCGTGATGTACGCGCGGCCGCAGAATCACTGAGAGCGAGCGGACTGGCAGATGAGTTCACCCTGCTTGTGCACGGCGAGGACGGACGCGATGCGTTGCTCGAGCGATTCAGGCAATCCGGAAATGCAATACTGCTCGGCACATCATCCTACTGGGAAGGCGTGGACGTGCCGGGATCTGCGTTGCGCGCCCTGGTGATAGCGCGGCTTCCGTTTCGCGTGCCTTCAGAACCGGTGACGGCCGCTCAGTGCGAGGCCATCACGGCGCGCGGCGGGGATGCATTTGGCGAATACATGTTGCCACATGCATCGTTGCGACTGAAGCAGGGATTCGGAAGACTCATTCGTACTGCGAGCGATCGCGGCGCCATCGTTATCGCGGACCCACGCGTAATCAGCAAGAGATATGGGCGCGAACTCTTGCGCGATCTTCCCCCAGCCCGGCGCATGAGCGGTGCGTGGAGTGCGCTCGAGCGACAACTTCAACGGTTCTACGGCACCGCGGGACCGAAATATTCAATCAAGAATGACTGACAAACCCGGAAAGATTGTCTGCGTTGGACGGAACTACTCCGCCCATGCCAAGGAACTCGGCAACGACGTCCCGAAGGAGCCGTTGCTCTTCCTCAAGCCGCCATCGAGCGTGATCCGCGAGGGTGAGGCGATAAGGCTGCCGCCGCAGTCGAAGCAGGTTGAGTTCGAGGGCGAAATTGGAGTCGTGATCGGCGCGCGGATCTCGCACGGCTCGGCGGCTGCCGGACTGGCGGCCGTTCGCGGAATCTGCGCCCTGAACGACGTAACCGCCCGCGACCTCCAGAAGTCGGACGGACAGTGGACCCGGGCCAAGGGATTCGACACGTTCTGCGCCGTCGGCCCCGAGGTCCCCGCACCGGCTGATCTGGCGACCCTTGTGGTACTAACCAGAGTCAACGGTGTAGAACGCCAACGCGGTCTGGCCAGTGACATGGTATTCTCGATTCCGGAGTTGATCTCCTATATATCGGGAATCATGACGCTCGAGCCTGGCGATCTTGTGGCTACCGGAACCCCTGCGGGGGTCGGTGCCATCGCGGATGGCGATGTGGTGGAAATAGAGATTCCCGGATTCAGCAAAGTACGCAACCCTGTCACCAACACCGTCTAAGTGCCACAGTATCAGGAACGAATCACCAATCTTCCGCCGTACCCGCTCGCGGACATTCCGCGCAAGAAGCGCGATCTGATAGCCCGCGGAGTCGATCTGATAGATCTTGGCGCCGGCGATGCAATTCTTCCTCCGCCTGAAGCTGCGCTCGCTCGTATGGAGCGCGCCATCCGCGAGCCCGCGATGGGCCGCTACGGATTTGAGCTCGGCCTCATGGAATACCGCGAGGCGATTGTCCGGTTCATGAAGAAACGTTTCGGGGTGACCTTCGACCCGCTGACAGAAGTCGTTCCACTGATTGGATCCAAGGAGGGGCTGGCTCACCTTGCACTCGCGTACGTCGATCGCGGTGACTACGCGATCATGCCGGAGCCTGGTTACAACGCCTACATGGGTGGGACCATTCTCTCCAACGGCACTCCGTATCGCTACGCATTGCGGGCGGACAACAACTTTCTGGTCGATCTGGATGAAGTGCCGAGCGACGTTCTCGCGCACACCAAGTTGCTGTACCTCAACTATCCCGGAAATCCGACCGCGGCGATCGCGCCCATGGATTATCTGGAGCGGGTGGTGATGCAGTGCAAACAGCACGACATCCTGCTCGTCTACGACAACGCGTACTCTGAAGTCGCATACGACGGCTACGTGCCGCCGAGCATATTCGAAGTCGAGGGTGCGCGCGACGTCGCACTTGAATTCCACTCGATGTCGAAGACGTTCAACATGACCGGCTGGCGTTGCGGCTGGGCGTGCGGCAAGCCTGAGCTGGTCCACGCGCTCGCAACGGTCAAGTCGTTCATCGATACCGGAAGTTTTCTGGCAATCCAGGCCGCCGCCGCCGCTGCGCTCGACGTACACGACGAGTTCGTTCCGAAGAACATGGCGATATTTACGGAGCGCAGAGATGCAGCCGTGGCCGCCTTTCGCGAGAATGGTTTCCAGTGTGAGGTGCCAAAAGCCGCGATGTATCTTTGGATTCCGCTTCCGGCACACATCCCGAGCAAGGTGTTCGCCGACAAGTTGATGGAAGAGGGAGTCGTGGTCCTGGCGGGAGCAGCGTTTGGCGAGGGCGGGGAAGGATTCTTCCGAATCTCTTTCATCACATCACCCGAGCGCATTCGCGAAGCCGCGAAGCGCGCTGGGCGCGTGCTTGCCTCGTTCAACGATTAGGCTGCTACGCAGATGAGATTTCGCCGTCCGTCGGGCGCATGGATAACATCAGTCGCGATCCATATTGTGGTTGCGGTGATTTTCATTCAGGCGATCCTCGCGCGGCATCCACTCTTCATGCTGTTCGGCAGGCCAACAGCACCGCCGGTGGTGGAGCACATCGGCTTTCTCGTTCTTCCTCACCCCAAGAGCGTGGGGAAGGCGACGGCAGGCCGGAGCGGCGGCGACGGAGTTTCGAAGAAACCGACTGCGGTAGCGATGCCGGCCCCGCCGACGTCAATTCCCACCACCATTGCGCCGCCACCCAAGGGACCGCCGACCGCATCCATCTCACCGTCCAGCGGGCCGCTGATCGGTGGAGGTGGCGCACTGCGCGGAATTCAACCGCGATACGAGGACCCCCGCGTGTGGACTTCGCCGAGTCGGATATCCAGCGCGCCCAAGACCGACGTTCAGCGGCTCGACAGTGTGATCGTCGCGGATATTGGTGCGTACAACGATTCGGTTCGCATCGCAAACAAGGGCAAGCGCGCGCCGGGCGACTGGACATTCGAGAAGAATGGTCAGAAATACGGGATTGACAGCAAGTACATCCGGCTGGGCCCTGTGTCGATACCAACTGCGGTCCTGGCGCTGCTGCCATTGAATGTCTCGGGCAATCCCACGACGTACGAACGGAACAAGACCCTCAACTCGCGGCACGACGAGATCTTCGAGCAGGCTCAGCGGGCGATCAACAATGCGGATTTCGACAAGGCTGTGAAGAGCATTCGTGAGCGCAAGGAACGCGAGAAGCGCGAGGCCGAGGCCGAAAAGAAGAAAGCCGCCGATCAGGCGGCTTCGCAGCCGGAGTAGTCAAGCCAAGCGATCGGGAAACGCTGTGGCGACGCCGGCGGGCTGTCGCCATCCCCACGGGGAAGGGGATGGCGACTAACTGAACCGCTTACGGGCTAGGACACCATTCCTGATGGCGGAGTCTGCGCGGTGTTGCTGTTCATGACGTTGAACGGACGGAAGACACCGCACACGACGCCGAGCACTCCGAAGTCGTCGTGCGAGCGCACAGTGATGTCACGATCTGCCGGATTCGCCGCCTTGAGCACGATGTTCGCGCCTTCGTGACCCAGAGTCTTGATCGTCGCATCCTCACCAATTCGCGCGGCGATCATGTCGCCGTCCTTCGCTGTCGTCGCCGGGTCGACCATCACGAAGTCGCCGCTTTCGATGGCTCGGCCAATCATGCTGTCTCCCTTCACCTTCAGGAAGAAGACACGATCCGATGGCAGGAAGCGACGATCCATCGTGATGAAGCCTTCGCGGTGTTCTGGAAGCAGTGCGGGCTCGCCGGCGTGTATTCGCCCGTAGTAAGGAACCGGCGTCGACTGCGCGGCCCCGCTGAATCCGAGAAGGCGGACGCCGCGCGAACGGGACGGATCACGCTCGATGTAACCCTTGCGCGCGAGCGACTGCAGTAGATCCGAGACCGTCTTCGTCGACTTGATCTCGAATTGTTTCCCGATATCCCGGATGCTCGGTTGGTACGTATGCTCAGCTGTAAAATCCAGCAGGTACTGATAGACTGAGCTTTCGAGTCTCGTCAATTGCTCAGACATAAGCAGCTCCGTGGGGTTCAGGGTGTACGCTGTAAGACATAAGATGTGGCTCGGCTACCTGTCGGTCAACTGTCAACAAGCCCCGAAAGATAATCGATCGCTCGTTCGATCCGATGGAGCGCGAGATCGCGGCCCTGCATGACGAGAACATCGAAGATTCCCGGGCTCACTGTAAGGCCGGTGAGCGCGACCCTCAGCGGCTGAAACAACTTTCCGCCGCCAATTCCGTGCCTGTCCGCGAGGCTACGGAGTTCCGCCTCGAGCGTAGTCGCTTCCCAGGATGTGACGCCGAGCAGCGCATCGCGCGTGGCGGTGAGAAGGGTCAGGTTCGCGTTCCGGTCCTTCCACTGCTTGGCGACGGCCTCGGGGTCGTACTCTATGTCCCTGGCGAGATATGGTGCGGCCTGCCTTACTATGTCGTCGACCACCCGGGCTCTCACCCGCAGGAGATCGACGAGTCGTAGATACCAGTCGTGCCGCTCGGCGAGTGATTCGGCGGTTGCGAGGCCCGACGCGACAATCGCGCGTGTCACGACCGGTTCGAGATCGCTGAGCGACATCATGGACATGTGCTGCCCGTTCATCCATTCGAGCTTCTTCGGGTCGAAGATCGCGGCCTTGCGTTGCAAGCCCTCGGGACTGAACAGCTCTATCATTTCCGTCAGCGACATCACTTCGCGGTCGCCGCCCGGCGACCAGCCAAGCAGGGCGAGAAAGTTGAGCATGGCGTGCGGAAGGAGTCCCTCGTGCTGATAATCACCCACCGCGGTGGCTCCGTGACGCTTGCTCAATTTCTTGCCGTCGAGCCCGTGGATCATGGGTAGATGCGCGAAGCGAGGAAGAGGCCGACCGAGGGCGCCGTAGAGCATGATCTGCTTGGGCGTGTTCGAGATATGATCGTCGCCGCGCATTACGAGCGTCACGCCCATCGCGATGTCGTCCGAAACGACCGCGAGGTTGTATATGGGCGTGCGGTCGGAGCGAAGGATCACGAAGTCATCGACATCCTTGTTTGGAAACGCGATGCGCTCGTGCACGAGATCGTCCCATTCAGTTACGCCGGATTCGTCGGGCACGCGGAAGCGCACTACGTAGGGGTCGCCGCGCTCGAGGCGTTGTTCCTCTTCGTGCAGCGGCAACTCCGCCCACTCGCGCCGGTACTTGTAGATCTCGCCGCGCGCCTGCGCGTCAGCTCGCCGTGCATCTAGCGTGGCCTGCGACGTAAAATCCCGGTAGGCAAGGCCGGCGTCGAGCAGCGTTTTGACATCCGCGCGATGTCGCTCCAGGTTCGCGCCCTGATACACAACGGGCTCGTCCCATCCGAGACCCAGCCATTCGAGGCCTTCAAAAATTGCGCGCGTGCTCTCATCGGTACTGCGCGCCCTGTCTGTGTCCTCGACCCGCAACAGGAACTGCCCGCCAAAACGGCGGACATAGAGCCAGTTGAAAAGAGCTGTTCGCGCACCGCCGACATGGAGGTAACCTGTCGGTGAGGGTGCAAACCGAACTCGCGCTGCCGGGTGAGTGCTCATGTCACAGGAAAGGATAAGAAACGCGAACGGACCCGTCACGATGGACCGGGCCCGTTCAGGCCAGAAATTACGGAGAGGGAGGGATTCGAACCCTCGATAGAGGTTGACCCCCTATGCCGGTTTAGCAAACCGGTGCCTTCAGCCTCTCGGCCACCCCTCCTGGAGCCGGTGTAAGTTACGCGCCGACCTGGGGTTACTCAAGCGGCGCTTGAGCAATCTTTTCCACGACCGTTCGGCTCCGCTCGGTGAAGGACGGCCTGGCGGGCATGGTGAGCCTTCCGCGCGGGAATTTGTCGCGGAGCTTCGCTGCCAGCCGCCTCCATTCTCCACGCCTGGCCATGCCCCACGCATTGCGCAGTCTGCCGTTATTCACTTCCGCCATCTCGATTTCGTATCTGGCCACACGCCGTTCGAGAGCTGCAACCCACGGGTCGGTTACCGCGTGCGTGTGCGCATAGGCAATGATCGACTCGAGCTCCATGCACATGGAGTAGCTCGTCATGCCGACGTTTGCGATAAGCTGTTGCAGGTCCCGCTGCCCTTCGAAGCACGCCGGGTTTGAGACACCGACTGCGCGGAAGTTCAGCAGGGTGCGAACGCACTTGTCACAAACTCCGCAGTTCCTGTACGTCTCGCTGCCTTCCCAACAGACTTTGGTGACTCTTGTCGCGGTTGCATTTCGTGCGATCTCTTCAACCTTCTCGGTTCGGGAGTAACCGGCGCCGTCGTGCACGATGCTCAGGGTAGCGCCGGAGAGAAGATGATCGGTCGCTGGGCTTGAACCGACCGGTAGCAGCAACGAATCATACGCCTTCGAACTTGCTACGAGACCGTACCCGAACTCGTGGGAGTAGTTGTGCAGACAGCACGCGAGCTGAGTCATGAAACTGTCCTGCCATCGCTGAAGGTCCAGCTCCTTGAGATTGGTGCGGAGAATCCGGGCCTCGAGCCCCAGCTCGTCGAGCAGCGGCGCGAAGCGCTGCCGCAGTGCCTCCAGATCTTCCGGTTTCGCAAGCGGAACATCGAAGCCGTGCACCAGGAGCACGGTTCGCTTCAGCGGATATGACGCAAGACCGAGCCGGCCCGCGGCGTGCCTCAGCAGTGTGAATGTCGAATCCACCCCGCCGGAATACGCCGCGATGGCTTCCTCTTCGCCGCTGGTCTGTGCTACGGAGACGGATGCGTCCGGCTCGATGTGAATCTTGTGGTACATGCCGGGGTTCCAGAGCGCCCACGCGTCCTGCAGTTCATAGCAATTGCGAATTGCCTGGCGACTCAGTGTTCCATGCACGCGAATGTTCTGCCCGAGTCGCATGGCATACATGATGATGCCGAACATGAAACCGTCGAGAAGCTCTGGCGGCCTCAGGTCGAATTCGCCTACCATGTCGAAAAACGCCGATATGGCCCGGCGTTGGGGGTCGTGCAAACCTTCAAGATGAAGAGTACGGCGCGTTCCCTCGCCGGAACGTTCCTGTGTCACGTGCAGATGCATCGCATCGCTGGGCATAGCACACGACTCCGTGGATTGGAGTTGGGGGAATCGCCTGCGGAGAGCGAGCCGAGCCTGTCCGGAGCAAAAGTACCAGCCTGCACCTGCACGCTCAAGACGCAATTGCGGCGTTCGTTGTAAATTCACCGCATGATCGACTTTTCCAAGACCAGGGTACTGGTCACCGGCGGAGCCGGATTCATCGGCAGCGCGCTGGTCTGGGAGCTGAACAAACGTGGCTGCGACCGGATCGTCATTGCGGACTTCCTGGAGAGCGGCGAAAAGTGGCGCAATCTCGCACCGCTCGCATTCGAGGATTATCTGGAGGCCGATGACCTCCTGGCGCGATTGGGATCTAAGTCGCTGGGCCGATTCGACGTTGTGTTGCACATGGGAGCGTGCTCTTCGACGACGGAACGCAACGCGGCTTATCTCGCACGGAACAACTACCAGTTCACCCGGGATCTTGCTGCCTGCGCGTTGTCATCCAATGCGCGATTCGTCTACGCGTCCTCGGCCGCGACCTACGGTGACGGCACCGCGGAAATGAGGGACGACTCGTCGCTCCCGTATCTCCACACGCTGCGGCCGTTGAACATCTATGGCTATTCCAAGCAGATGTTCGATCTCTATGCGGCTCAACGCGGAATTCTGGACAAGATCGTCGGAGTGAAGTTCTTCAACATCTTCGGACCGAACGAGGATCACAAGGGCGACATGCGGAGCCTGGTCAGCAAGGCGTATGCACAGATTGCCGAGACTGGCGAAATCCGCCTGTTCAAGAGCTATCGCTCAGAATACGCCGATGGGGAACAGAAACGGGATTTCCTTTATGTGAAGGATGCCGTTGCGATGACGCTGCATCTTGCCGCCAGCGAGGACACCAACGGTCTGTTCAACGTTGGTAGCGGCGAGCCGAACACGTGGCTGGATCTGGCCAAAGCGATATTCTCTGCGCTCGGGAAGCCCGCGAACATCCGCTTCGTCGACATGCCGGAAGAGCTGAGGAAGAAGTATCAGTACTTCACGCAAGCCGATATAACGAAGGTCCGACAGAGTGGGTATTCGAAGCCTGTTACTCCGCTCGGCGATGCAGTGGCCGACTACGTCAGGAATTACCTGGTGCGAGAAAAGCGGCTCGGCGATAATTGAGCGAAATCGTGCGTACAAGCACCTGCTTGCTATCGCCTCGCTGACTGACTAACGGAGCAACACTGATGTACGAAACTACGCAGCCATCAAGCTCGCGTGCTGCGCGAGTGATCCGCTTTCCATTGACGCGTCTCGTCATTGCGATCTTGTGGATGGGTGGGTGGTTGTTCGGGCTGATAGCACTCAAGATAAAGCCCCCTTTGCTCGGCAGTGTGGTTGCCGCAGCTGTGATTGCAGCGGCATACTTCATCTACGTGCGGGTTGTTGAACGGCGTGACGTTTCCGAGTTGGCGCCTCGTCGTGCGCCCGCCGAGTTCGGCGCGGGATTCGTTCTTGGGGCGGCGTTGTTCACCACCACGATTGCGATGATCTGGGCGCTCGGTGACTATGCTGTCACTGGGATCAATCCATGGTCGTCCATGTTGGCGCCGCTGATCGCTGGTCTCGCCGCCGGCGTGACGGAGGAGATTCTGTTCCGCGGCGTAATTTTCCGGATCACGGAAGACTGGGTCGGAAGTTGGGGTGCACTGGCGTTTTCATCGCTGTTATTTGGCGCAGCTCATCTGGCCAATCCACATGCGACCGTGATGTCGGCGCTCGCGATCGCGCTGGAAGCTGGAGTCCTGCTCGGCGCTGCGTTCATGATCACGCGACGACTGTGGCTGCCGATTGGTCTTCACGCTGCGTGGAATTTCACACAGGCCGGCATTTTTGGTGCAGCTGTATCGGGGACGACGCAGCATGGCCTGTTCGCGTCGAGACTGTCGGGTCCAGTCTGGGCGACCGGGGGTGGGTTTGGACCCGAGGCATCGATGCCGGCGGTCGTCGTCGCGCTCTCCTCCGTGTGGCTCCTCGTTTACGCCGTCCGAAAGGGGCTGGTAGTTCCGCCGCTATGGCGGCGAACGAGTAGCGACGGGATCGGCGAGCGGTTGTAGGCTGCTCGCCGCTGACGTGGTGATTGCGTGGCGAGCCGTGCGCCAGATTGCGCGCGGACCTTCGCGAAAATGGATTCCCGCTTTCGCGGGAATGACGTACTTGGGGGAATGACTTTGTTAAAGGAGGCGGTGGGATTCGAACCCACGGTCCCTTACGGGACTCTGGTTTTCAAGACCAGCTCATTAAACCGCTCTGACACGCCTCCGCTACACTGAAGTTATTACTGCTGCTGCGCCGCAAGAAGGTCGCTGAGTCCCGTGCCGGCGGCTACGCGCTGGGCGGTGCCCATTACTTTCTCGGCGTCTGCTTTCCGCCCGAGCTGAACCAGACCTTCGGCCAGTATGGCGCCCGTGCGGACGTAAACGTAGGGAATACCGACCGATGGCCGGTCCACCCAACCGTCGCGCTTCGCGAGCGACGTTGGCGCGTCAAACGTCTTCGTCCAAAGTGAGTACGTGGTTGCGACATCGAACCAGCCCTCGTTGGGCAATTTCACTATCGAGCCGGAACCGGTCGGTGGCGTTGGGACCAGCTTCCGCGCGAGTCCGGTCGTCACGAGGTTGTTGCCGAAACCCATCTCGTCCGGATACGTGCCGTCGGTGCGGCTGAAGTAGACCGGCGTCGCGGGGAACGCATCACGAATGATGTACAGCACAAAAAGGTCGGCACGCTCGAGACCGTGATAACCACCGCCCAGATCGCGCGGCTGCACGCTGAATGTGTACCCGCTTACCGTCTTGAGTTCCTGCGGAGCGTCGAGGGCGACCGCAGGTGGGACGGAGTCCGACTGTGTGTAAGTCAGATTGATCGGCGGCTTCGTGGGTCTGCTCCAGATACGATCGGCATATGCCGGCGGTCCGTCCTTGAGGTCGTATGGACGAATTGGATTCCGAATCAGCTGGCGCGTGTACCAGTCCGTGTTGAGCAACGATGTGCATAGAACAGTCACGTCCTGGCGTATGCCCTCGACTTCCTGAGCATACCAGAGTGGGAACGTATCGTTGTCGCCAACCGTGATCAGCACTCCGTACGGCTCGACAGATTCAAGCAGATCGTGCGCGAAATCGCGCGTGTCGGTCTGTCCGTGGCGCGACGCCGTGCTCCAGTTGGCGAACAGCGGAATGATCGCGAGGAGGAGTAACGGCGACGCTGCCATCCAGCTCGACCTGCGTGGGACCTCGATCGTGTCGGTACCCATCTGGACAGGATCGGAGCCGAACAATTGTGCGATCCGGTGCCACACGTCGAACAATCCGAGCGCAACCCACACGCTCCATGCGCTGAAACTCCACAGATAGAAGTAGTCACGATCACGAACTTCTCGCGGCACCGCGTCGCCAAGCTCGGGCGACTGCGAATAACCGTACTTGAAGTTCATGTAGTAGATGAGCAGAAGCGTCACCGTGAATATCAGCGGACCGAAGAACCAGAAACTCTTTCGGTCTCGCTTCCAGTGAACCCAGCCGCCAAGAATGCCGAGCAGAAGGAATATCCACGCGAGCACTTCCTGCGCGGCGGCGTGCGTGCCGTTCGCGTCGCGCAGCCATTGCCACCGGAAGTATGTCCACCACATTCCGACCTGCGCAGTGAATGGAATCTGGCGATCGGTAACCGCGGGCTTGCCGTATTGCGTGCGGTTGAAGTTGTACATGAACCGGTCGTAAGTCTGCGTGCTGAAGGTGCAATCGGCAGCAATCTTCGTCAGGCAACCGGTCGTCTCACCCTCGTTTATGCGAGGGAAGTAGGCGGATCTGATCGGCTGCGTGAGGAACGGAGTCATTCCAAGCACGATCGCGAGCAGTCCGGCGAGAACCAGCTTGTACCGCAGAAAAGTCCGCGGACGAATTACGAGCACTGCGACGAACACGGCGGGCAGCGCGAGGAAGCCGGCCATGTGGTTGGCGTAGCCGAGTCCGCTGAGATACGCGATGAGCACGAGCAGTCGGTCCGCCTTGGGACCGTCCGGATCGTCGCACCAGCGAACTGCGAGCCACGCGACGATAGCCATTCCGACGAGCGAAACAGTGTACACCTTTTCGTTCACAACCGACTGTGCCCACACGGTGAATGCCGTGGAACCGATCAGGGCGGCAAGCGCGCCGCCCGCCAGGCGCTGCCACTTCCGCGGCAGCCACCCTGCGAGGACCCTTTCCGCTATCAGGAACCACATTCCGGCCGAGACCGCGCTGCAGAGTGCGGCGAGGATGTTGACGCGCATCGCCACGTTCGGCGCGATCGGTAGAATCGAGAAAAATCGGCCGAGCAGCACGAAGAACGGATTTCCCGGGGGATGCGGGAGCCCGAGTGTGAAGGCCGCGGTGATGTATTCGCTGGTGTCCCACATCGCCGTGGATGGCGAGAGGGTCAGAAGGTACAACCCGAAGACGAGTGCAGCCGCGATGGCCGCCGCACGGTAGGACGGGCGGTAGTCGAATTCCGCGGGCTTGGTCGATGTGGTTGGAGACATGGGCAGAAAGATAGGCTAGTGGCGGAACTGACGTTGACCGGTAAATACCATTGCGATTCCGTGTTCGTTTGCGGCTTCGATGACTTCGGTGTCACGAATCGAGCCGCCCGGTTGTACGATCGCGGTGACTCCGGCCGCAGCGGCATGGTCCACCCCATCACGGAAGGGGAAGTAAGCGTCGGAGCCAAGCGCGGCGCCTACCGTCTCGTGTCCGGCTCCACGAGCCTTGTGGACCGAGAGGAATGAGGCGTCTACGCGGGACATCTGTCCGGCGCCGATGCCGATCGTAGCTCCATCGCGCACGAGGACGATCGCGTTGGACTTCACGCTCGCTACCGCCTGCCACGCGAAAGCCAGATCATCTCGCTCGCGATCGGTCGGCGTCCGGTTGGTCACCACCTTCCAGTGCGCGTACGGTATCGGCTCGGGCGCGCGGTCCTGGACCAGCAGTCCGCCGCGAACGCGCTTGAAGTCGAACGATCCGTTCGGCCAGACGGCCGTGCCTTCCAGGACGCGAAGATTCTTCTTTTTCCCCAGCGTTGCGAGCGCCTCATCCGAGAACGACGGTGCGACGATGCATTCGACGAACAGACTCGACAGTGCTTCCGCCGCGGTAGCGTCTACTGGAACGGTGAACGCAATGACCGACCCGAAGGCCGACTGCGGATCGCAGGCGAGTGCCTTCTGATATGCTTCGAGCGGTGTCGACCCCACTGCAAGGCCGCACGGAGTGGTGTGCTTGACGATTGCGCAGCAGGTCTGGCCGGAGAAACCATCTGCTGCCAGGAGCGCACCTTCAAGATCCAGCAGGTTGTTGAAGCTGAGCTCCTTGCCGCCGTGCTGAACGAGCCCGGCAAGGCCGGCGCCTTTCGCTTCGGTATAGAATGCTGCGCGTTGTCCCGGATTCTCGCCGTACCGGAGTGTCTTTGAACGCTCGAGCGCAATTACCATTGATTCCGCGAACCGATCGCCCCGCTCCTGCGCGAACCAGCTGGCGATCGCTCCGTCGTACGCAGCGGTGTGCTCGAAGACCTTGGCCGCGAGTCGCTTCCGAAGGTCACGATCATCGTCCCTCGCCTGCAGCGCGGCGAGCACCCGGGGATAGTCGATCGGATCGCAGATGACGGTCACTGCATCGAAGTTTTTCGCGGCGGAACGCAGCATTGCGGGCCCACCAATATCGATCTGCTCGACCACGTCGTCCGCGCTCACGTCATTCCGTGCTGCTGTCTCGCGAAACGGGTAAAGGTTCACTGCGACGAGATCGATCCACGGAATCGCATGAATGCGAACTGTCTCCGCGTGTTCACTCGAGTCGCGGCGCGCCAGGAGACCACCGTGAATCATCGGATGCAGCGTCTTTACGCGGCCGTCGAGCATCTCGGGGAACTGTGTCAGATCGCTGACGTCGCGCACGTTGAGCCCCGCCGTTCGCAATGCTCGCGCGGTGCCGCCTGTTGAAACGAGATCCCAGCCGAGCTCGACGAGTCCACGGGCGAATTCAACGAGGCCGGTCTTGTCCGATACCGAAAGTAGTGCGAGAGGCATGATTTATTGTGTCGTTCGGTGTGCGTCGGCGCGTTGTATAACGGTCGCCGCGAGCGCATCCAGAATTCGGGGGAAGATTATGTGCTCGACACGCAGCACACGCTGCGCAAGGGTGTCGGGGGTGTCGCTGTCGAGCACGGGGACCGGCCACATCGCAAGTGGTGGCCCTGCATCGTACTGCTCCGTTACAAGGTGCACCGTAACGGCGGTCTCCTTCAATCCTGCGGCAATGACCGCCTCGTGGACTCGCACTCCGTACATCCCCGGACCGCCGAACCGGGGAAGTGGACCCGGATGAACGTTGACAATCCGTCCGCGAAATTTCTCTATGACACCGCGTGGAACAAGCCGCAGGTAGCCGGCCAGCGCGATAATCTGAATGTCGCGGCCCGTGACGATCCGCGAGAGGTCATCTTCCGAGCGCGCATCGAACACCAGTGCGTCGACACCGGCAGCACGGGCACGATCGAGTGCTCCTGCTCCACTGCGATTGGAAGCAATAAGGGTGACTTCACCGCACGCGGCATCGCCAAGGGCCGCGAAATGATCGAGAATCGCCTGCAGGTTTGATCCGTTCCCGGACGCGAGTACCGCGATCCGCGCCTTCATTCGTCCTCGGCGCCGATCAATACGTCTACTGCTGCGGGCAGCGACGAAACGATCGTCACTCCTTCGCGGTGAGCGGACGCAACGTCCTCGACGGGCGTTTCGCTGCCGTTGATCAGGACGGGGGTACCGCCAAGACTGTGATAGGGCTCGACATCGCGCCAACGGTCACCGATGAAAGCAGGCGAGCCCATGTTCAGTCGGTGCTCCATGACGGCCTGCTCGAAGAGTCTCGTTCCGGGCTTGCGACAATCACACGGACCGGTGAAGTCGGGATGGTCAGCGCAGAAGTAGGTGGCATCAATCCGCGCTCCGCTTGCGGCCAGCAGCTCGTCGAGCCGTATCTTCGTTTGCAGATAGTCATCGATGGTGAAACGGCCACGCGCGATCCCCGACTGATTGGTTACGACCACCACCGGCGTGCCGATGTTGTTCAGACGCGCAATCGCGTGCGCGGCGCCTGGGAGGAGCTCCACGTCATCGGCACGAGAGAGGTAGCGCACATCGCGAATGATTGTTCCATCCCGATCCAGAAAGATCGTCGTCGGAGTCGGAATCATCCGTGTGAGCAGATCGCGGAACGCAACGGCATCAGCGTGTCGGGCTGCCTGCGTGCACCGGACGTGCCACCGGTGGCACGGGGCGCGCGGCTGCAGGCTTCTTTCCGGCCGTCGTATCGGGACGGGGAACGGCTTTCGGCAACTCGAAGGTTCGGTCCGACGACAGTTTCTTGCCGGTTGGTCCCGTTGCGTTCAGCGCGGTGAGCCGATACGTGACTCCCGCGCGCATTGGCGTGGCGACCACAAGCACAATATCGCGAACCAGCAGCGGCCGCGTTGGCTTCGGCAACACCATCGTCGCTCTGGTCGGGCGGCGCTGCGGAATCGGGATTGCTGATTGGGTAACCGCGGGAACTGGAGGAGCGGTCAACGCCGTATCAGGGCGAAAAGCCTTGACAGACACGATCGCAATACCAGTCGAGTCCGGTCCGGTCAGCCTGAAATCGGTGGTCGCGAGCGTCAGTCTCGGGTCGAGCGGAGTGTCAAAAGTCGCGCGGATGGTAACGGAATCAGTAGCGCGAACGTTTGCGAGCTTTGGACCTGTGGAGTCATGCGCGAATGCGAGCAGCTCGAGATTGAGCGTATCCTTGAGATACACTCCCGTAGTGTCGAACGCTTCGCTGGGATCGAGCGCGCGATTGCGGTTTGCGTCGATGAAGCCGCGCACCGCATACTGCGCAACAGGTAATCCACGCATGCTGTAATGGCCGACCGAATCCGACGCTGCGATGTATACGGTAGTCGTGTCATTCAGCGGATGCGCTTCTACCAAGCCACTGTTCGACGGAATTCCGGTTAGCCAATCGAAGATTGTACCAGACAGAACCGTGGCCGGAATCGACGGCCCCGTCGAGAAGGTGACGACTGTCGGCGTCCTTAGCACGTTGCCGCGGAGATCGGCGACCCCTGGCAGGAGTGTCACCGTGTATGCAGTGTTGCGTTTCCATCCCTTGCTGGGCCGTATGCTTATTGACGAACGGTGCCAGTCCACTCGAGGTGCTCCGCTCCGCGGCGAGATCAGAACAAGGTCTGTCAACGAGGAGGCGTTGGATGGGTGCTCTGCAATGACCTCGTCAAAATGAATGACGAACTCACTGCCTCGAACGCCGACGCTGTTGGTATCGGGTTGTATGCTCGTGATTGCCGGCGGTATGTGACGTTCAGGTCCGCCCGGTGGCAGTCCCGGAGACGCGCACGCGGCAAGGCCGAGCAACAGCGATGCATCCACTGCGCTCAGCCAGCGTGTGTTCAATGCGCCGCTCCAAGCGAATGGATCTTCTTCCGCAGTCCGTCAACACGCGCTGCCCAGTCTCGCTCCTTGGTACGCTCTGCTTCAACGATGTGCGCTGGTGCCCGTGAGGTGAACGATTCGTTCGCCAGCCTGCCGCGCAACGCGGAAAGCTGGCTTTCGAGCTGCGCCATCTCGACGCTCAGCTTGCGCCGCTCCTGTTCGATATCGACAAGGCCGCCGAGTGAAAGAACCAGATCGCTCCCATCCGGGAGCAGCGCATGCATCGCGGGTCCGTCCACGCGCCCGCCGATCGTGAGCGTAGCGCGCGCAAGTTGTCCAATGAGCGCTCCCTCGCTCGAATAGAGCTCGGGCGATGGCGTCGAGACGAGAACCGCGTGAACCATGCGTCCGGGAGGAACCGCGTACTCCGCGCGCATGGCGCGCAGCGCGTCCACGCACTCGCGAACCCGCTCGAATTCATCCGAGCCTGCCAGGTCGCGTTCGCCATTCGGCCATGCAGCAGTGCACAGCAACTCGGAATCTCTTGCCTGACGCTCCGGCAGTCGCTGCCACAGCGCCTCCGTAATGAACGGAATGACCGGATGCAACAGACGCAGTGCGTTGTCGAATGCGTGAACCAGAACTGCGCGTGCGACCTCTCGATCGTCCCCGTCACTCGCGATGCGACTCTTCACACTTTCGAGGTACCAGTCAGCGAGCTCGTTCCAAACGAACCGGCGTGCAGTCTCGGCATATTCGTTGAGTCGCATCCCCGAGCGAAGTTCGCCGGCCTTCCACGTCGCTGACTCGGGACGGGCAGGCCCAAGTGCCGCATTGCATTCCGCGATCGCGACGTTCAGGCGTGCGAGAATCCAACGATCGGCACGCGCGAGTCGCGAGTCGTCGATGTCGTCGATCGACGCAACGCCTTCATCGCCAACCTTCGTAAGAAGAAAGCGGCCGATGTTCCAGAGTTTCGTCGCGAAGTTGCGGCCCGGCGCGAACGAGCGCTCGAGATCGTGGGGATCGAGCACCAGATCCGCGCCCATCCCCATCCCCGAGATGACCGTGTAGCGCAATGCATCCGCGCCATAGAGGCGCACCACATCCAGTGGATCGATTCCATTGCCCAGCGATTTGGACATCTTCACATGTTCGGTGTCGCGCACCGTCCCATGCAGGTAGATCGTGTGAAACGGTGCGTCACCCATGAACGCGTAACCCGCCATCACCATGCGCGCGACCCAGAAGAAAAGAATCTCCGGCGCGGTTACGAGATCGTCGGTAGGGTAGAACGCCTTGAGATCTGCAGACGCCGTGTCGGGCCAGCCGAGTGTCGAGAATGGCCAGAGCCACGAGGAGAACCACGTGTCGAGCACATCCTCGTCCTGCCGAACGGCGCCGCCGCACGTAGGACACGCGGTAATGTCTTCGCGACTCACCGTCACACAGCCCTTCTTGTCGCAGTACCAGACTGGAATGCGATGGCCCCACCAGAGCTGGCGCGAGATATTCCAGTCGCGGATACCCTCGAGCCAGTTCACGTAGACCGCTTCCCAGCGCTCGGGAAGAATGCGAATGCGGCCGCTACGAACACCTTCCAGCGCAGGCGCTGCGAGTTCGCGCATGCGCACGAACCACTGGTCCGAAAGTCGCGGCTCGACAACCGTGCCGCAGCGGTAGCAATGACGAACCGCGTGCTTGTGCGGCTCGATCTTTTCCAGCTCTCCGCCTTGCTTGAGCGTCGCGACGATCCGCGACCGTGCTTCGAAACGATCCACGCCCCGAAGCTCCGGTGGGACACGTTCCCCAGCGTCGGTGACGTTGTCGATGTTGCCTTCCGCCGTCATGATGACAGGCATCGGAAGGTTGTGTCGCTTGCCAACTTCGAAGTCGTTGGGATCGTGCGCAGGCGTGATCTTGACCACACCGGTCCCGAATTCAGGATCGGCATAATCGTCCGCGATGATCGGTATCTCGATCTGCGCAATCGGCAGCATGACTGTCCGGCCAATCAACGATTTGTAACGCGCATCGTTCGGATTCACCGCCACCGCAACGTCGCCGAGCATCGTTTCCGGTCGCGTCGTCGCGACAGTGAGCCACTTGCCGGGCTCACCAACGACCGGATAACGAATGTGATACAACGATCCCGCCTCCTCGTCGTGCTCTGCTTCCTCGTCACTTAGCGACGTCAGGCAGCGCGGACACCAGTGGATGACGCGATGACCACGATAGATGAGACCCCGCTCGTGCAGCTGCACGAACGCTTCGCGCACCGCGACCGACAACTCGGAAGAGAGCGTGTATGCGGTGCGTGTCCAATCGCATGACGCACCGATGGAGCGCAACTGCTCCAGGATCGTGCCACCTGTATCGGCGACAAACTCCGTTGTCCGCGCGATGAAGGCTTCACGGCCAAGGTCGAAACGGGTCCTGCCTTCACGCGCCAACTGCTTTTCGACGATGTTCTGGGTCGCAATGCCCGCGTGGTCCGTACCCGGCAGCCAGAGCGTCTCATCACCGCGCATCCTGCGCCAGCGCGTTATGACGTCCTGTACCGTGATGTTGAGGCCGTGGCCGACGTGCAGCACAGCGGTGACGTTGGGCGGGGGCATGACGATCGTGAACGGATCACGATCACCGCCCGCGCGGTCGGATCGGGCGGAATTGGCCGTAAATGCATCGGCGGCGAGCCAGCGCTCATACCACTCGCGCTCGGTCGCCGCCGGATCGTACTGAGTCGGAATCTCAGCTGTCGGGGGCGTCGTCATTCAACGCCCAATTTAACGCCTGCAGGTAGTGCCGCGCTCTGCCGTACGTCTACGCCGCTATTACTACCGCAGCTAAACGGACGGGTCAGCCTCGTCGGGGTCTTCGATGTCGTCAGCTTTTGGGATCACATCCAACGACTCCACCGATCGACCAGCGCGTCCCGACCTGGACGGCGGACGCTTCCCACCCATGCCTGTGCTCTGACCTTCCCAGTGCGCCTCGGTCAGGCGGTCGTCGCCGGCCTCGTAGCGCTCGGCGGAATCGGCCAGCTGATCCTCCTCGGCGCGCACCGCGAGCCGATTGAGCACAGTGTCCACGCCCGGCGTGCCCCGGGCGATCGTCACCGCATGCTCGGCTTCACTCGCTGCATACACCCAGCCGGTGAGTTCGATGATTCCCTCATCGATCGCACCGATATCGATGGCGCGCTCGCTCAGGATGGGGTCGTTGTGGTATGCCTCGAGAACCCGCTCCTCCAGCTCCTCGAGCGGCGAGAGTTCGTCCTCGTCACCGAGTTCGTCGTCATCTTCCTCATCGTACTCGTCGTATTCGTCGGCGACGAATTCCTCCTCGCCGCCGCCCAGACGCTCCCGGAGCTTCGTGGCGAGCGCCGAAAAACCGCCGAACTTCTGCGCTACAACCACACCCGCGGCAATTCCGGCGGCGGCCCCGATCGCCAGAAAGATGAGCCCCTCGCTCGTTGCCGGCCGTTCATCGCGATACCGAAAGCGCGGAAGGTCGTGCAACCTGTGGCGGAGGTTTTCCTCGAAGGATAGCTTACGCATACGCATGATTTAATGGGTGGTTTTGATATGCATGGCGGCAAGAAGAAGGCCACCGCCGAACTCTCAATCAGACGAACTCTTGTTAGAGCTAACGCTTCCGGACGGTTCCGTAAGATCCGTCCCTGAAGGTACACTACCGTCCGAAGTCGTCGGTTCCATTGGGGAACGACTACTCCGGGCCGCGATTGCCGTTCAGGTGAACGGGGTCATCCAGGATCTCGTCACGCCGCTCCGCACCGGTGGATCGTTCCGCGTTCTGACGGAGCGCGACCCGGAGGCGTTGTCCGTGCTCCGTCATTCGACTGCTCACCTGCTGGCGACAGCCGTCCGCCGCGTTCGCCCCGACGCACAGATCGGCTTCGGTCCCTCGATCGAAGACGGATTTTATTACGACTTCGGTGTCGATCACCCGTTCACTCCGGAGGATCTCGAAACCTTCGAGAAGCAGATGCGGAAGATCGTGGCCGAGAAACTCCCGTTCGTGCGGGCAGAGCTCGATCGCGCGGCTGCCGAACGAGTGTTCCAAGGTGATCCACTCAAGCTCGAACGACTGTCCGAATTGCCAGATGGCGAGGTCATTTCGACCTATACCGATGGGCCGTTCACGGATCTGTGTCGAGGACCGCACATCCAGGACACTTCCTACATCAAGCATTTCAAGCTGATGAGCACGGCTGGCGCGTACTGGCGCGGAGACGAGAAGCGCCAGATGCTCCAGCGGATCTACGGCACCGCGTGGTTCCGGAAGGAAGACCTCGACGCCTACCTGTACCGAATCGAGGAGGCGAAGCGGCGCGACCATCGGCGCCTGGGCAAGGAGCTCGATCTTTTTCAGTTCCATCCCATCGCGCCGGGTGCGGCATTCTGGACGAATCGTGGAACCACGATCTACAACGCACTCGTCGATTTCATGCGGGCCAAGCTTCGCGTCGCGGGCTACGACGAGGTGAAGACGCCGTTGCTGTACCACAAGACGCTGTGGGAGCAGTCCGGCCACTGGGGCAAGTACAAGGAGAACATGTTCCTGGTGCTCGACAACGAAACCGGTGAGCACGATTTCTCGCTCAAGCCGATGAACTGTCCGTCACACCACGTGCTGTACGCGAGCAGGAAGCACAGCTACAGAGAGCTTCCGGTCCGTTACGCGACACAGGACGTGCTGCATCGCAATGAGATCTCGGGCGCACTCTCGGGGCTCACGCGCGTGCGCCAGTTCCAGCAGGACGACGCTCATATCTACCTTGCCGAATCGCAGATCACCCACGAGGTGCAGAGCCTCGTGGAGATGGTGAACGACTGCTACGGTGCGTTCGGCCTCAGCTACACCGCGAAGTTTGCAACCCGACCGGGTCCGGAGTTCAGGGTCGGAACTGATGAGATGTGGGATCGGGCGGAAGAGTCACTCCGCGCGGCGCTGGTCGCGACCGGGCTGCCGTACGAATTGAAGGAGGGTGACGGCGCATTCTACGGTCCGAAGATCGACTTCGACGTCACGGACTCGATTGGCCGCCAGTGGCAGCTTGGGACGATCCAGCTCGATTACGCAAACCCGGAACGGTTCGACCTCAGCTACACCGGGGAGGACAACCAGTCACACCGGCCCGTCATCATCCATCGTGCGATACTCGGCTCATTCGAGCGGTTCATCGCAATTCTTATCGAACATTTTGCGGGCGCGTTCCCGCTCTGGCTTTCCCCGGAGCAGGTGCGCATCGTACCGATCTCCGATGCGCAGGTCGAAGCGGGGCGTGCGGTTCGCGACGCTCTCGTAGCGGCGGGGGTGCGGGCGCATCTGGACGATCGGAATCAGACACTGAACTACAGAATCCGCGAGGCGGAGACGCTCAAGATTCCGTACATGGCGGTGGTCGGTGGTCGCGAAGCCGAGCAGGGAACGGTTGCCATTCGCACTCGCGGGGCGGGAAGCAAGCAGGACGTAACACCACTTGCAGACTTTGTGGCGCGAGTTCGGTCTGAGATCGAGTCACGTTCGCTGACGCCCTGAATTGGAGTGATTCCCGGGCCGTTGACCGTCCGCTGAAGCCGTACGGCCGGCGGACGGGCGAAAATCTGAACGGTTCCGATTAGCTTTCGATCCATGTCAGACCTTTCTCGCCAACCAGTAATCGTTTCGGCCGCGAGGACGCCCATCGGGCGTTTCCTCGGCGGCCTTGCATCGCTTTCCGCACCCGACCTCGGCGCAATCGCCATCCGGGCCGCGCTCAGCCGCGCGAACATTTCGCCTGAGGACGTTGGGAACGTCATCATGGGCAATGTCCTCCAGGGCGGGGTCGGTCAGGCGCCGGCCCGCCAGTCCGCGCTCAAGGCTGGATTGCCTGGAACCGTTTCAGCGGTCACCGTCAACAAGGTTTGCGGCTCCGGACTCGAGGCCGTGATGCTTGCGTCGTCGTCCATCAAGGCTGGCGATGAACAGGTGGTCGTTGCCGGCGGGCAGGAGTCCATGTCGAACTCGCCCTACTATGTATACGGCTACCGCGGCGGAGTGAAGTTCGGCGACCAGACGATGGTCGACGGACTGATAAAGGACGGACTCTGGTGCTCATTCTGCGACGTCCACATGGGAACTCACGCCGACTACACCGCCAGGAAGGCGACGGTTACGCGCGAGGAGCAGGACATCTTCGCGGCGTTGTCGCACAAGAAGGCGATCGCCGCGATCGAGGCAGGCAAGTTCAAGGCTGAAATTGTCCCGGTAGAGATTGTCGGTCGCAAGGGAACGACGATCGTCGATACGGACGAGGGCCCGCGCAAGGACACCACAGTCGAAACGCTGGCCAAGCTAAAGCCAGCGTTTGGTGGCAGGGACAAGGCGGCAGATCTCACAGTCACTGCCGGCAACGCATCGAGTCTCAACGATGGCGCCGCGGCGTTGCTGGTGGTGAGCGAGCAGTTTGCGAAGGATCACGGACTCGCCATCATCGCGCGCATTACCGGTTATGCAACTGGCGGCGGAGAGCCACAGGATCTCTTCT
>DATBNQ010000122.1:0-24142 GCA_036554185.1 Gemmatimonadaceae bacterium
TGCTCGATCCGCTGGCCGACAAGCTCCTTCTATTCGCGACGCTCGTTCCGATGAGCATCCTCATGGCCGGCCGCGCCAACTGGATGGCGCCTCTCCTCGACCGAAGCGGCGAGGCCTCCCACTTCGCCTTCATGACGCCGATCGGGTCGGTTCCGCTGCCGTGGTGGGTGGTGCTCATCATTGTGAGCCGCGAGGTCTTCATGATGATCTTCCGGCAGGCCGCAGCGCGGCGCGGTCACGTGATCGCCGCAATCGGACCGGCCAAGTGGAAGACTGCGTTTCAATCCCTGTGGGTTGGGAGCGCCTTCTTCTGGTTCGGAGCGCGGACACTTGCTGCGGAGCGCGCGTGGGAATCCGCGCCATGGCATGCGTTCGAGCTGTTCAATGGGACCGTCGGCGCACTCGCCATGGTAACGGCGGTCGTGCTCACCCTCTATTCCGTCTGGCTCTATGTGCGCCAGTACGGCAGCGTGTTCGCGAGCCAGACTCACTGACGAACATATCAACGAAGCGCTGCTCCACACACTGACGATTTTCCGGTCCGCTACTTGAACGTCGAAATTGTAACAATCGGTGATGAGCTCCTTCTCGGCTTCACTGTCGACACGAATACAAGTTTCCTCGGTCGCGAGCTTGCGAGCCTCGGCGTTACAGTCGTACGTCACACAACCTGTGGTGACGATGTCGATGTCATCGTGGAGACGGTCCGCGAGGCGTTGGAACGCACGGGCGTCGTCATAACAACTGGCGGACTTGGCCCAACGGCCGACGACATGACCGTCGAAGCGGTCGCGAAGTTGTTCGGCCGCTCCATGACGCGAGATGAATCGGTTGCACGCTGGCTCGAGCAACGCTGGCTGACTTATCGGCGCAACGGCCCGATGCCGCAGAGCAATTACAAGCAGGCGATGATCCCGACTGGTGCGGAAATAGTCGCGAATCCCATCGGCTCTGCGCCGGGCGTCCTCGTCACTGACGAACGCGGTCGCTGGGTTGCGACGCTTCCCGGTGTACCGCGCGAGGCGCGAGCGATGTTCACGGAGTCGCTGCGTCCGAGGATTGCCGCCCTTGCCGGCGACGGGTCGGTGATCCGGTCCGCGACACTCCGTACGATCGGTGTGGGGGAGTCCACGATCGCCGATATGCTAGGCGAGATTGGGAAGGGCTTCAACGGATTGGCGCTCGCTTTCCTGCCGGGCATTTCCGGAGTCGACTTGCGTCTCACTTCGCGAGGTCGCTCATCGTCGGAAACCGAAGCAGTTCTTGCGGAGGGCTCGCGAATCCTGCGCGAACACTTGGGCGACGCGGTGTACGGCGAGAACGGAGTCAGCCTGGCAGCAGTTGTACTGCAGGAATGCCGGACGGCCGGAATGCGCATCGCCGTCGCCGAAAGCTGCACCGGTGGAATGCTGGGCTCGCTGATCACCGACGTGCCGGGCGCGAGCGATGTCTTTCACGGCGGTCTGATTGCATACGATAACCGTGTAAAGCGGCAGCTGCTCGGCGTGCTCGATTCCGATCTTGCGGAGCACGGCGCCGTGAGCGAGCCAGTCGCGCTGCAGATGGCGAAGGGAATTCGAGTACGACTCGGCACAGAAATCGCCGTTTCCGTTACCGGCATCGCCGGTCCCGACGGTGGGACGGCTGAGAAGCCGGTTGGAACAGTATGGGTGGCAGTGGATGTATCAGAAGGGCGGCCGCCGATTCCACGACCGGACGGTTACCCCCCTATCACTCCGTACGCAAAGGCACGACTTTTCCACTTCGCGGGTAATCGCGACGAAATCCGCTACCGCGCCGCCCAGGCGGCACTGGATATGATACGCCGTACAGTACTAGATCTGCCTAAATAGCCCGCAATCCGAAATGCAAAACGAAATCCCAGTAGACGACGAAACGGACGATATCGGCCCCCAGGGCTCTGAAGCCGCCGCCGCGGTCGATGCCGCAGCGGCGAGCTCGGAGGAAATGGGCGCTCTCGAAGCCCAACGCGAGCGGTACATGCGCCTCGCCGCCGAATTCGACAACTACCGCAAGCGGACCGCCAAGGAAGCGCAGCTGGCGCGCGCGCGCGGGCAGGGTGACCTCATAAAGACACTTCTCGACTCGCTTGATGACTTGACCCGTTTCGCGCACTTCGATCCTTCCTCGACCGACTGCGCGGCTCTCGTGACTGGTGTCGAAATGGTTGAGAAGAATGTGCTCAAGGCACTCACAGCAGTCGGCGTGGAAGTGATCGATCCGGTCGAGCTTCCGTTCGATCCGAACCTGCACGAAGCGGTTTCTACTCAGGCCGCGGAGACACCAGACGAGGATCACATGGTCGCGCAGGTCTATCAGCGCGGCTACATGTTGAATGGCCAGTTGCTCCGGCCGGCGCGCGTAGTCGTAAAGCAATACCAGTAATCACGTGGCGCAGACGAAGGATTTCTACAGTGTACTCGGCGTTTCCTCGAGCGCCTCGCAGGATGAGATAAAAAAGGCGTATCGGAAGCTCGCCAAGAAGTACCACCCGGACGCAAACGCGAACGATCCCAAGGCGGCGGAGAAATTCAAGGAGATCTCCGAAGCGAACAACGTGGTCGGCGACGCTGAGAAGCGAAAGCAGTACGATGAGATGCGCCGCCTCGGTGCGTTCGAGGGCTTCAGCGGTGCGCGCGGCGGCGGCGCTGGCGGAGGATTCGGGGGTGGGCGGCCCGGCGCCGGTCCGGGAGCCGCCGGCTTCGACTTCAGCAACGTCGACATTGGCGGGCTTGGTGGACTTGGCGATCTGTTCAGCTCGATCTTCAACCAATCGGGCAGGGCAGGAGGCGCCGGTCCTGGTCGCGGGCGGGCGCCGGAACGGGGCCAGAGCGTAGAGACCCGAGTCGAGATTCCGTTTCGCACAGCGGTCGCCGGTGGCAAGATCCCCGTTACCCTCGAGGTAACGGAGGAATGCCAGACGTGCCACGGGAGTGGAGCTGCACCCGGCGCCTCGACGAAGATCTGTCCGGAATGCTCCGGACGCGGGACCGTTTCATTTGGCCAGGGTGGCTTCGCCGTCAACAGGCCATGCCCCGTTTGCCTCGGCCGCGGTCAGATTCCATCGCAGCCGTGTCCGACCTGTAACGGGAGTGGCGAGGTTCGGACACGCAAGAAGGTAATGATCACCGTCCCGCCGGGATCCGACAATGGGACCAAGGTCCGGCTGAAGGGTCAAGGCGGTCGCGGAGCGAATGGCGGGCCTGCCGGTGATCTGATCGTCGAATTTGTCGTTGGTCAGGATCGCTTCTTCAAGCGTGAAGGCTTGGACCTTATCGCGCTTGTACCGCTGAACATCGCGCAGGCAACACTCGGCTCCAAGATCAGCGTGCGAACGATCGACGACAAGAAAGTTGCGATTCGCATTCCACCAGGCACGCCGAGCGGGAAGCGATTCAGGGTGCGCGGTCAGGGAATTCAGAAGGGCGACGCGAAGGGCGATCTGATCGTCGAGGTCACTATCGCAACTCCGGAAAACCTGACGGAAGAGCAGGAAAAAATGATGCGCGAATTTGCCGAGGCCGGTGGACTGAAGTACTAGCACCATCCAGAAACGGAATGCAGGTCAATCCGTTGATGGTGCTATCATCCCGACGAAGGTCGGGATCCACGGACGACGCCACAGAATGTCATCCCGCCGAAGGTCGGGATCCACGGACGACGCCACAGAATGTCATCCCACCGAAGGTCGGGATCCACGGACGACGTCACGGAATGTCATCCCGCCGAAGGTCGGGATCCACTGACGAGGCTACGGCAACACCGAACTAAACCGCCAGTAGCGGGAGCTCGGTGCGCACGCGTTGCGCTGCGTCGATGAAACCGCCGCCGAGCAGTCGGTCGCCGCTGTAAATAACGAGCGATTGGCCCGGTGATATTGCCGCGACTGGCGTGTCCAGGGCGATTTCTATCGACGCTCCGTCCACGCCGAGCACGGTGCCTGGTGCGAGTGGTGCGCGATGACGGATGCGGACTTCGACTCTGTCGCCAGGTGACGGAGGCGTCTCGACCAGCCAGTTGACTTCAGTTGCAGCGACAGCCGCACCCAGCAACTCCTCGCGCGGCCCCACCACCACTGCGCGATCCTGAGGCCGGATCGCGACCACGTACAGGGCATCCGCGAATCCGCCGGGGAGCCCGCGGCGCTGGCCCACGGTGAATCGAGCATATCCGTCGTGTTGACCGAGCACGCGGCCATCGCTGTGCACGATCGGTCCGTGTTGAAGTGCAGGCGAATCCGCGCCCGCGCGCTGTGCGATGATCTTCACGTAGTCGCCATCCGGAACGAAACAGATCTCCTGACTGTCCGCCTTGTTCGCGACCATGGTCAGCCCGAGACGCGTCGCGATCGCGCGCGTCTCTGCCTTCGTCATGTCGCCGACAGGCAGGATCATGCGCGATATTACGGCGCGATCGATTCCCCAGAGAAAGTACGTCTGATCCTTCGCATCGTCGCGTCCGCGCAGCAATTCACCGTTCTCGACTCGCGCGTAGTGACCGGTCGCAATCCACTGCGCGTCGATGTTGTCCGCCGTGCGCAGGAGGTCGCGAAACTTGGTGAACGTGTTGCAGCGCACGCATGGGATCGGGGTGCGGCCCGCGACGTACTCCGCGACGAAATCGTCCATTACGTCGTGGCCGAAGCGACTTTCCAGGTTGAGCACGTAGTGCGGAATGCCGAGTCGTTCGCACACGCGGCGTGCGTCGTTGACGGAGTCGAGTGAGCAGCAGGGTCGGTCCGGTACCTCGGAGCCGTCGGAGAACAGCTTCATGGTGGCACCGACGACATCGTAGCCGCGCTCGACTAGAAGCGCCGCGGCTACGGACGAGTCCACGCCGCCCGACATCGCGACAAGGACACGGTTCGGAAGCATGTGGCGAAATCTAATGATGGATCGGCTGTGGGCCGCGTGGGCTGCGGGCATGCTCTGGGTATGCCACGTGCCCGCCCGTCATCGTACTGCTATGCGCTGATTGCGGTGCGCGCCTTGGCTACAAGCTTGCAGAAAACGTCTGCAACGCGGTCGACGTCCGCCTCGGTATTGATGGACCCGAAGCTCATGCGCACGGCCGCGCCAGCAATCACAGGATCGACGCCCATCGCTTCCAGCACGTGGCTCGGCGTCAGGCTGCCACTCTGACACGCGCTGCCGCCGGAGCACGCGATGCCGCGAAGATCCAGCGCCATCAGCATCGATTCGTTGTCCGTGCCCGGAACCGAGATGTTCAGGACGTGCGGTGCGCGCTTGGCGCCGCGGCTGTGCACGATCGCATCTGGAATGGACTCGAGCAGCAACGCCTCCAACCGATCGCGCATCCGCTCCGTCTCGTCCCAGTGTTGCTGACGTTCCGCGACCGCAAGCTCGGCAGCGGTTGCAAGGCCGACAACGAAGGCGAGATTCTCGGTGCCGGCGCGACGGCCCCGATCCTGAGAGCCGCCGCGAATCAACGGCTCGAACGGGGTGCCGCGCCGAATGAAGAGCGCGCCGATTCCCTTTGGCGCACCGATCTTGTGCCCGGAAATGGAAAGCAGATCGAATGGTTGTGTGCGCGCGTCGATTGCAACCTTTCCGAATCCCTGAACGGCATCGGTGTGAAACATCACGCCGCGGCTCTTCGCGCGGCGCGCAAGTTCCGGTATATCCTGAATCACACCAGTTTCATTGTTCACCCACATGACGCTCGTAACCGCAACGTCGTCGCGAACGAGTTCGTCGTACGACGCGTTACGGACGACTCCGTTTGCATCGACTTCGAGAGTGCGCTCCTCTCCGCCTTCATGCGCGACCTCGTGCGCCGCGGCAAGGACTGCCTTGTGCTCGATTGGCGATGTGACCACGGCATTTCTTCCGCTGTCACGCATGGTGCGCCACAGGCACAGCACCGCCGTGTTGTCGCCTTCGGTGCCGCAGGAGTTGAACGATACCTCGTCCGGATGCGCGCCGAGGCACACGGCAAGACGTTCGCGAGCCTCATCGAGCGCGACGCGGGCCTCGCGCCCAAAGCGATGGACCGACGACGGATTGCCGAATTTGGGTCCAAAGAACGGGCGCATCGCCTCGAACACTTCCTCTCTTACCGGAGTGGTCGCTGCGTTATCCAGATAGATGGGTGAATGAGGCATCCGTTTAACCTAATAAAATTCGGCCCGAATCGCCCAGAGCTCGGGGAAGAACCGGTTCCCGAGCGTGTCGCGAAGGGCCTTGGCGCCGAGCGATCCGCCGGTGCCGGGAGTGCTCGGTCCGATTACCCGCTCGATCGCCTCGACATGGAGGAATCGCCACATCGCGAACTCCTGCTCGTACGACATCAAGCCCTCCGCCAGGAGCCGGAGATCGCGCTTGTCGTCGGCGGCGTAGATCTCACGCAATCCAATTCCGCGCGTGGCTAGAAGCCCGTTGAATACCTCCGGCAGCCCGGGTTGGGCGAGTGCCTGCTCGACGATCGGGTCGAGCGGCTGCTGGGATCGCAGATACTCGAGATAGCCCGCATCGCGAAGTCCCGAAATCAGCTCGATGGCGCGGAACTGCGCGCTCTGGCCGCCGGTTGACGTACCGAGGTTGCCACGGAACTGTGAGAAACCATGTGGCGAGAGCGTATCCAGAGCGTGCAACTGCGATGTGACAATTCGCATGAGCCCTATCACGCGGCTGACCGATTCGACGGCTTCGAGCACCTGGCCTCGCGCAATCGAGTCGCGCAGCTTTCCGAGCTCGTGCAGAATCAGCTTGAACCACAGTTCGCTCGATTGATGCACCGTAATGAAAAGGAGCTCATCGGGATGTTCGGGCGAACTGCGCGGACACTGAAGCGAGAGCAGTTCCTTGAGCTTCAGGTACGTCGGATACGTCGGCTCGTCGTCCATCAAAATGTGTTAACCTCGAGTGCGGCGACGTCATCCACGCGCATCGTTTCCGTCGTGTAGAACGGCTCCCCGAATCGCGTGCGGACAAGTGAGCCATAGTGAGCAGACTGATGACGTACCACATCGTACAGTGACTCGCCTGTCGGATAGACTTCGCCGGCCTGTACGGCGCCGTCGAACTGTGAAGCATAGCACTGGATCGCTCGCAGCTTGTCCTCGAACACATCGCTGATGTCGACGACGAACGTCGGTTTCACGTAGTCCTCGCGGAACGCGATAGCATGAAGAATCTTGCGCGGCCTGTGCGGCGGAACTTCGGGTACCACCTTTGCGAGACCGGCGACGAAGCACGCGTCGCGCACCAGTTGCGCCGCGACGATGTGATCGGGGTGGCGCCCGTGAAGGGAAGGGGCGATCACGATGCGCGGACGCAGCCTTCGGATCTCCACGGCGAGCAGAGCCCGGGTTTCCGGTGTGTTCGTGAGGCCAGCATCGGGAAGACCCAGATTGATTCGCTCACGCACGCCGAGGATCTTCGAGGCGGCGTCGGCTTCCCGTCCGCGCAGTTCCGCAGAGCCACGAGTTCCGGTCTCGCCCGCCGTGAGATCGATGATCGCGGTGATACGGCCCTGGCGTGCAGATTTGATCAGCGTGCCGCCGCAGGTCAGCTCAACGTCGTCACGGTGTGCGGCGATGGCCAGGATATCGACGTCTGTCATGCGCCTGAACTTACGACGCCGGCTGCGAATCCGTCATTCGGTTTATGCTCGGGACGGCGGCGCTGCTGCGCCGCCGTCCCGAGCACACGCACCGTCTTCACTCGTAGCGGAGAGCTTCCACCGGATCGAGGCGAGAGGCTTTCAGCGCCGGCATCATCCCAAAGACGATCCCGGTGACGACACTGGCCCCTACGGCCATTCCGATCGACCAGAGCGGGATACTCGCTGCGAGAGGTGTAAGCGAACGGAGCGCGAGCGTTCCAAGCCAGCCAATGAACATGCCGACGAACGCGCCGATTCCCGTGAGCGTCACAGCCTCGACGAGGAACTGCCAGAGGATGGTCTTGCGCGTGGCACCCAGCGCCTTGCGCACGCCAATCTCTCGAGTGCGCTCGGTGACGCTGATCATCATGATCGCGATGACACCCACGCCGCCGACCAGCGTTCCAACCGCCGATAGTGCGATCATCACGATGAAGAACATCCCGAAGATCTTGTTGTATGTCTCGAACAACTTGTCCTGTGTGATGACCGCAAACGTATTGTCCACGCCCGGCTTGAGGCCGCGCTCCACACGCAGTGCGGCGGTTACCTCATCAATTGCATCGTCACGTTCGACGCCAGGTGCCGGCTTTACTGTCAACTGCATGCCGCGCTGCCCGGTCCCAAGGTGACGGAATGCCGCTTCCATTGGTACGATTGCCTTCGCGCCATTGCCGCCACTGAGGAAGCTTGCGACGTAATGGTAGACGCCGATCACCTGAAATGGCTCGCCCTTGATGGAGATCTGTTTGCCGATAGGGTCCTGCTCGCCAAACAAGTCCTTCGCCATCTCGTCGTTGACGAGAACGACTCTCGCTCCGGACGAGTTCTCCGCTGCGGTGAAGGTACGGCCGGGATAGATGTCACCGCCATCCACATCGGTCCAGTTGGCCGTGTACGCCGTAATGTTCGGCGATGGGATGGTCTGCTGGCGATATGTTACCGGACCCTGGTCGCCCGCGCGCGCCGCAACCGTGGCAATGCCTGGCAACTTCGATAGCGTCTGAAGCTCTTCCTTGGTGATCGGAGGATTACGGAGGAACTTGCACGTGTCGTCGGTTCCATCGCACGCTTCCAGACTGATCGGAAAGCGAGACACGAAGAACGTTGATGGCCCAGCCTTCTCGAAGTCCTTGGCGACGCTCTCGTTGATTCCGTGAATTGCGCCGGAAATGAGCACTACGACGAATACACCGACCGCCACGCCGAGGATCGTGAGCGCGGCGCGCACGCGGTTTGCCCGCAATGCGTCGATGGCGATCGAGACACCCTCGAACACTGAGTACAGACGACTCGATAAGCTCATCTTCTTACTCTGCCCTCAGAGCAGCGATTGGGTCGAGCCGGGATGCTCTGCTCGCGGGATAGACCCCCGCGACGATGCCGACGCCCGCGCCGAGGAATATGGCGACGATCACCGACCAGAGCGCAACATGCGTCGGCAGTGGAGATACGTACGCGATCAATGCTGAAATTCCGATTCCAGTCAGTACGCCAACCGCCGAACCGACCGTGCTGAGCGTTGCCGACTCGACGAGAAACTGTGCGAGAATATCGCGCCGCTTCGCACCGAGGGCCTTTCGAACACCGATCTCCGCCGTGCGCTCCGCAACCGAAACCAGCATGATGTTCATGATTACGATTGCGCCGACGACAAGTCCGATCATTGGAAGGGCAATTCCGGCAACCACCAGATATCCCTTGATCTTGTCCCAGAACGCGAGGTCCTGATCCGATGTCTCCAGTACGAAGTTGTCCTTGGTCTCCGGCATCAGCTTTCTGCGCGACCGCATCACCGAACGGACAGCGTCTTCCGACACGATCATCGATTGCGCGTCCGGCGACTGAATCATGATCGCATCGACTACGCCGTGTCTGTTGGTGAGTCGCTTGAGCGGCGAATTGAGCGGTGCAATGATGAACTTGTCGAGTGACATTCCGAAAACGCTACCCTGACTTTCGGCGATGCCGATTACGGTGTACGGAATGTGCCCGACCTTGAGTTCTCGGCCAATCGGATCTACGCTCGGGAAGAAGTAGCTGGCTACATCCGGTCCGATGACTACCACGGGTGAGCCGAGTGCATCTTCCTGCTGCGTGAAGACACGACCTTCAGTTACGCCAAGTTTCTTGATTGCGAAGTACTGATACGTCACATTGGATGCGTCGACCTGCTTGGGCTTGGCAACGTAGCGAGACTCGACCGTGAGGTTGTCCTCACTGACGACAGCGGCCCGGGCTCCCGGCGGAAGGGCCGCCATGACTGGAGCGATGTCGTCATCCTTGATTCGCGGACGGCGCTGCCATTCCTGCCAGGTGGCGCGGTCCGTCCCGCCGAGCGTGACCTCTGGCCTTTGGCGAAGATTGAACGTGTTGATGGGAATCAGCTTCCCCATCACATCGTCCTGCATGTACTTGCCCATTCCCTCGACAATCGAAACGACGGCTATGAGGAACATCACGCCGATCATCACCCCGAGCAGAGTGAAGAAGCTCTTCAGCTTCTGCACCCTGATCTGGGATAACGCCAGCAACACAGCCTCGTAGAAGCGCACGCGGTTAGCCTACCACCGAGGAGCCGTGGGTGGCGAGACGCTGGTGGAAGTTCTCCTTACGCTCGTCGGTCTCAACAACGCCATCGCGAAGCACGATCACGCGTCGTGCGTGTGCGGCAATGTCTGGTTCGTGCGTGACCATTATCACAGTCTGACCCTGATCCGACAGTCCGCTGAAAACGCGCATGATGTCTTCCGACGTACGCGAATCGAGGTTACCAGTCGGCTCGTCAGCGAGCAGAATTGCCGGCCGATTTACCAGCGCGCGCGCGATCGCGACGCGTTGGCGCTGACCGCCCGACAATTCGTTCGGTCGGTGGTCCAGGCGCGCGCCGAGGTCCACGCGCTGAAGCGCCTCGGTGGCGCGCAGGCGACGCTCCTCGCCGGACACACCGGCATAAACCAGCGGAAGCTCGACATTCTGCAGCGCCGTCGAGCGGGGAAGGAGATTGAACGTCTGGAAGACGAACCCGATCTCCTTGTTCCGCACACGTGCGAGCGCGTCGTCCGACATGTCGGATACCAGCGTGCCGTTGAGCCAGTACTCACCCGCATCGGGCGTGTCGAGACATCCGATGAGATTCATCAGCGTCGACTTGCCAGATCCGGACGGTCCCATGATCGCTACATACTCGTTGCGCCGCACAGCCAGATCGACGCCGCGCAACGCGCGCACGATTTCGCCGCCCATGTCGTATTCGCGCTTGAGTCCGCGAGCGACGATCGCCCATTCCTGTCCCGGCGTCGCGCCTGCTACCGATGTAACCGCTCTGCGTTCTGCGGTGGTACTGAGCGGTGCTTCTTCTATTTCATTCGTCATGACGATTTTGTTGAGTCGCCCTTCTTCACGGGTTTGACCGTGCGCACGACAGTGCCGTCCTTTAGTTCGCGGATAGCCTGGTACGTGCCAGTCACGATCTTCTCGCCTGGCTTGAGGCCGCTGAGGACCTCGAAGTACTGCTCACCCGCTATACCCACCTTTACGGGGCGGAAGGTGACCTTGTTGTCCGCTCCGACGACGAATACACCGTCCGCGTCTTTCTTGCCTACTTCCTTGACCACAGGCTTCCCGACCGAGGCGGCGGAATCGCCACCGTTTACAGGGGCGTTCTCCCGGATCGTGAGCGCGATGATCGGGATCGCCAGTGCCTGTTTCCTGGTGTCCGTGATGATTTTGGCGGTCGCCGAGAAGTCCGGCCGCGTCTGTGCGGGTGGGTTGAGCAGGCGGACCGTCACGTAATAGTCCACCGCCTGGTCGGTCTGGGCCGTGGCGGTCGTGGTCGGCGTGAGGGAGCTGTTCGAGATCTCCGTTACCTGCCCGCGGAAGGTCGTATCGGGGAAGGCGTCAATCTGAACGATGGCCGAGTCTCCCACCTTGACGTGGGCGACATCGGTCTCGTTCACCTTCACCTTGGTCTCGAGGTTGGACATGTCGCTGACGGTCAGAAGCGTCGCGGCGTCCTTGTTCAGTGTTCCCTGGATCGCCGTTTCACCGGCTTCGACGTTCAGTCGCGTGATCTGTCCATCGATCGGTGAGACGATCGTGGTCTTGTTGAGCGAGCTCTGCGCATCCCGCAGGGCAGCCTCTGCCTGAGCGACGCCGTGCGTAGCGTTGTCCACCATCGCCTGGTTGACCTTGACAGCGGTCGCAAGCTGATCGATCTGATCCGCAGAGACGAGCGTCGGATTGCGCTTTTGCAGGTCAGCGGTACGCTGATAGGTGCTCTTGGCCTGGTTCAGGTTTGCCCGGGCCTGTTCGACCTGTGCGTGGCTGCTCGCGACTGCCGCCTCGTTACGCCCCACCGCGGCCTGGTACTGCGAGGGATCGATCTCCAGAAGAAACTGTCCCTTCTTTACAATGTCGCCTTCCTTGACGGCGAGCCGTGTGATACGACCCGACACGTCGGAGGCGACGTCCACCTTCGTGTGGGATGCCACCTGTCCGCTCGCCGTCACCGACGCCACCAGATCGCGATTCCCCACGGGTTCGATCTTCACCTCGACAGCCTTGTCTCGTCCATTACGAGCGGCGACGACACCGACCAGGACGACAACGGCCAACGCCGCGACGGCAACGATTGTTTTCGTACGCTTCTGCATTGATTTATCCGTTAACGTAGAGGCCGGCCAACCGCGCTCTCCAGCGCGGCGACTGCCTTGTGGTAGTTGTATACAGCATTGATGCGATCGTTCTCGGCCTGCGCGTATGCCGCGCGCGAAGTGGTGAGATCTGTGAACGTCGCGAGACCGACAGTGTACTGATCCTGAACGAACTTGAGCTCCTGCTTCGCCTTGGCGGCGTTCTCTTCCTGAAGAGTCACCGTCTGCTGCGCCGTTTGCAGCGAGAGGTAGGCGGCGCTCACGTCCGCCTGCAGCGCCAGCTCGCGTGAGCGAACGTTGTAACGCGCGTTCTCACGCGCTACCGACGCTTCCTGCACACGTTGCTCTCGCGCGAATCCGTCGAACAACGGAAGGGATATCTGCGCGGTGACGCTGCGTGGCGACGGGGTGAACGAAAACGGAAACTGCGAGTTCTGATCGCGAAGGGAGTTCGCCATCGCCGGAGTGAAGATTATGTTCGCACACTGTGCAAGCGTGTTCGGAAGCCCGACAGCCTGACGCACTTCCTGCGTCGCCACGCACGACTTCTGGGCGCCAGCCGTGGACGCCATCGCCTGGTTGACGAGGAAGTTCGGATCCCGGTACTGATATGTGTATCCGCCAATGCCGGTCGAGATGGAAAGTGTCGGAGTGTACTCCGTCCGTTCCTTCTTCACGTTCAGGTCGGCGAGGTTCTCGCGCGAACGCAACGCAACAACCGCTGGATTCTGTCGCTTCGCCATCGCGAGCAGCTCGTCCAGTGTCGGAAGCGTCTCGTGCACGTTGAAAGTGGATACGAGCGTCACGTCGGTTGGCTGCGACACGCCCATCTGCTGGAACAGACGCAACTTGTCGATGTTGTGCTGATTGCGCGCCTGCAGGAGTGCCACCTGCTGCTGGCTCAGCGCAACCTCTGCTCGGCTCACGTCGAGCAGCGTCCCGGTTCCGACCTGGGCTTTCGCCCTGGCCAACTCGAGCTGCGCCTGCGCATTTGCAACCAGAGAGTCATTGAGCTGTGACAGTGCCAGACTCTGCAGGGCGGTGATGTAGTCCTGCTTGACGTTGAAGGCGAGCGCTTCGCTCGCGCCGGCGATGTCCGCGTCTACCGCGGCGGCGTTTGCGCGCTGAACCTTCGGCGCGATGAACGTGGCGGCGTTGATCCTGTAGTTGAGACCGATGCTGTACTGCGATTGCATCGCATCGCTGTTGGAACTGAGCGACACGCCGCTGAAGAATTGCTGTCCGCCCTGCTGATACTGACCTGACAGGCTCGCATTCAGTGTGGGCAGCAGTCCGCCGTACGCACTCCTGAGCTCCAGCGAGGCGTTACGCGCGTTGTTGCGCGTGGCAAGGAAATCGGGGTTGTTGCGCCGCGCCAGAGCTACGGCCTGATCGATCGTCAGCGCGGTCGGCGAAGCGTCCGGCAGGGCTGTCCGTCCCGCCGGTGTCTGTGCGCGTGCAGTTTCACCACTTGCGATCAGAGCAGCGCATGTGGCAATGACCCAAATCAGTCTGGGCTTCATTTATTAGTGCGTAAGGGAGTCGTTGTGATACAGCGCTCACCTGAGCGCTGCCTACGTGTTCTAGTGTATCAGTTAACTAGTACACTATGCCTCATGACCACTACTGTCAACAGTTTTCTTTCGGTCTATTCCGCCGGGACCGGCGCGAGAAAGATTCGTTCGCTGACGCGCTCCCGAATTCTCTCGTAAAGGGCCCGCCCATGATCAGCCGACATACCTGGTTCGACGTTCTGCGTGTTGATGAGCGATGGGGCGAGATACATCAGCAGAGATGTATAGATCCCCCCACGATCGTCTTCGCTCCGTCTGACACCGACCAGATCTGAAAGGTTTACAGCGAACAGATCGACTACTCTGACCCGTGCGCGGACGGTTCCGACGGTGGCAATAGCCTCGAGGTGGGGGTCGTAGCCGTGGGCCGTAAGAAGAACGAATTCGTTGACGCCGTGCAGTTCCCAGGTGGTAAGCAGATCGTTGAGCATTCGATGAAGCGTCTTCTTCCTGAGCGTGACGCTTCCCGGGAACCTGGATTTTGAAGGGGCGTTCACCCCGTACTCCACAGTCGGCGCCCTCAGCACGCCAAACTCAGCTGACAGGGCATCGGCGACATGTTCCACGACAATCGTGGAGGCACCCATCGGCAGCTCGGTGTGCGTTTTTTCGATGGTTCCTATGGGGAGAATGAGCCTCGCATCACGGGTCAGCGTTGCCGCGACCTCCGCGGGAGTCATTCGCTTGAGGAACTTGGGATGCTGTTGCTGCTCGACGGGGGTCGAATCGGAGGGCAAGCTGGAATGCTCTTCTGGTGATGGCAGTCCTATATTAACAGCAACCTGATGACGCCGCCCGCCCCTCGCTCCACTGCTCGACAGCGCCGTGTAACGCGGACATTGCCGCCCCACGTGGCCTCGTGGGAGCTCCCCCCGGGATGGCGTTGGGGTGCCGAAGGAATTTCCGGTGATTTTCGGCACTATCAGGAGGTGATCGACGGGCTCGGCCGCGCTCTGGCGCTGGTCACGGCACCGGATCCGGCGCACCAGCGCTGGCTACATGCCGAGGCGATTGGCCTGGCGCATCGAAGCCATCCTTCGATTCCAGCGACGTATCACTACTGGACGAACCAGCGCGATCGAGGCCCTGGATACCTCCGCCGCTGGGTATCCGGAGAGAGTGTCGGGGCAAGGTTCGAGGGTCAGGGGGCGGCCGATGTCCCGTACGTGCTGCGATTGCTTCGGGACGCCGGATCGGCGCTGGCATACCTGCACACCACCGGCGCTGTCCATGGCTCTCTGAGCGCGGACGCTCTCTGGACGACGCCGACCGGCGGATTCTGGATGCTCGAATGGCAGTGGGCCACGCCGCAGGAGGACATCCCCGCGGGCCTGCACCCGCCCTTCGACCAGGCGCCACTTCCTCCAGAGTGGGCGGATGGCTTGTGGCGACCGACGCCGGAGAGCGATCAGTGGCAGCTTGCGGCGACCTGCTTCGCTCTTCTTACAGGCGAGGCAGCTCCGATTCGTGACACTCCGCCGGTCAAATTGCTGCGGCCTGAAACGCCCGAGTCGGTGGCCGTCGCGATCGATCGGGCCCTGCTGAGCGATCCGGCGCACAGGTTCGAATCGATGGGTGCAATGATTCGTGCAGCGGAGCGCGGTTATGGTGGCGGAGAGCGAGCGGTCACGCTTACCGACCGGAACAAGGGGGTGCCGGATACCGAGGATGCAAACGAGCGACAGGTGCGCGACGCAGTCGGTTATGACTACGAGATTCTTTCGAAGCTCGGCAGCGGTGGTTTCGGCACAGTCTGGCGCGCGCGCGATCTTGCACTTGAACGCGAGATCGCGCTCAAGGTGCTGCACCCGCACATCGCGCGTGATTCCGAGGCCGTCAACGCATTCTGGCAGGAGGCGCGGCTCGCCGCGCAGCTCGCACATCCGGCCATCGTCCCGATCTTCGACTGGGACGGTCGCAACGGGCTTTCGTGGTATACGATGGAGCTTGCCGAGGGCGGATCGGTGGCCCAGCTCGTTGCCCGACGCGGAGCGAGGGCGCTCGAAGACATCGCGCCGCACGTGGATCTGATACTTGACGGTCTGAGTGCGGCGCACTCAATCGGCGTGATCCACCGCGATCTCAAGCCCGAAAACGTGTTGATTGACCGATACCATCGCTGGCGACTGACCGACTTCGGAATCGCGCACGTGACGGGCGAGGAAGCGGCCCTCTTCGGGGGAACGCTCGAATTCGCCGCTCCGGAGCAACTGCTTGGGGAGCCGCAGGGGTCCAGTGTCGACTGCTTCTCCGTCGCCGCGGTGGTTGCGTTCGTGCTCACGGGACAGCTGCCCTTTCGGGGAGGCGACGCTCAAAGCATTCTCGCGCAGCAGCTGGGAGAGCGAACCGATCTATCGGATCTGGCGACGCCGATCGAGGAGTGGCTGCGGAAGGGCCTCTCGCCGCGGCCCGCGGAGCGGTTCGTCGATGCTACCGAGATGCGTCTGGCCTGGCGGGCCGCGGCTGCCGCTGCTCTCAAGCGCGAAAGGGCCCTCAGATGGTGGCGAAAGCTGGTGCCGATCGGACGTCGATAACGAGAGAGTTTTTATTGGAGCGGTTGTGGCGCCAGACTTGCAATCCACCGCGTGCACAACGATTGATGTTTGGCGGGATCGTGATTCAACTGTTTACTGTACGTCAGTTATGAGGCGGCGGCTAGCATTCGGACGAATGATCAGTCAAATTGAGCGCGTTGTGAGCGGGGTTCGAGTCGGACCCGCGCGTGGCGTCCACATGGGACGGCATGCATCCTGCCGGGTAGGGCGCACAATGAGCACAACCGGCTCCGATTCAGTGTCCTTCCTCCATCCCAAGGAGATTCAAGATGTTATCTAAGCGTTGGTCCGTCTGCGCTGCGGCGGCCTTGCTTTACGGAGGTGTCGCGGCTGCACAGCAGCCTGGCACTCTGTTGCTAGGCGGCTTCGGGCAGTACACGATCTTTGATGGTGGTCTGAAATCCGGTGGAGGCATCGGTTCAGACATCACAAACAACAAGGTTGGTTACGGTGGGCGCATCGGTGCGTTCATCGCTCCAAACTGGGCACTCGAGGCTGAAGGGTCGTATACCGACGCAGCGAGCAGCGGCCCAGCGGACATCAAGTACGGCCCGATCGCGGCCCGCCTGGTGTACGGGATTCCGATCTATGGTCGGTCCTCGATTCTCATCGGCGCGGGCGGTGTCCTTTCGCCGTACCACAACGATGTGACAACCGTGCCGGGCAACTACTACACGTATCACTATGGCGTGAGTGGTGACCTCGGACTTCGGATAATGCTTGGTGACATGTGGGCCCTTCGCGGCGACGCGATCGCGGACTACATGCCGTCGTCGCCGAGCACGAAGAACTATCGTTTCCAGGGCGGACTCGAAGTCATGCCGGATTTCTCATCGTTGATGGGCATGGGCTCAACTGCTCCAGCTCACTTCGATTGGTGGGATGACCAGCCGCAGCCTCTGCCCGGAACGCTCGAGCTGAAGGCTTTCGGTTCGTACAATCACTACGACAGCAAGTTCGGCTTCGACCACGGCTTCAGCAACTCCAAGGGTTATGGTGGAGGCGCTGGTGTGTTCCTCACGCGCAACTGGGAAGTTGAAGGCGACGGATCGTATGTGAATCCGTCAACGACTGTTGGCAATGTCAAGTACGACAATGGCAACTTCTCGCTGCGCCTGAACTACAACATTCCAGTGTGGTCGCGCAGCCAGTTCATCCTGGGTGCCGGTGCCGTTCGCTCGAGCTTCCATCGCAGCGATAACGTTTCTCCGGCCGACTTCAACTCATACGCCTTTGGTCCGGAAGGACTCGTTGGTTTCCGTCTCGGTCTCGCGAATCGCGTAGCGCTTCGCATTGACGGTGTAGCCGACTACGTAATGGGCGATTTCAAGACGACGAACCTGTCGGCTCGTGCTGGCCTGAGCTTCATGCTTGGCGGCGCGTCGCGTGCACACATCGACACGACGCCTGTTCCACCGCCACCGCCACCACCGCCGCCACCACCGCCGCCACCAGCGGTTACGGTAGACACGACGCAGATCACGGCGAGCATCTACTTCGACTTCGACAAGTCCGATATCCGGAGCGATGCACAGGCGACGATGGATGCCAAGATCCCGTACCTCAACGCGAACCCAGGCATGCGTATTCGCATCGAAGGGAACACGGACGAGCGCGGCTCGGATGAGTACAACCTGGCCCTCGGCCAGCGCCGTGCAGCCTCGGCCAAGAAGTACCTCGTTGATCATGGGATTGACGCTGGTCGCATCGACATCGTGAGCTACGGTGAAGAGCGCCCGGCCTGCACGGATCACAACGAAACGTGCTGGCAGCAGAACCGTCGCGACGATTTCCGAATCCTCGTGATCGGTAGCGATTCAATCAAGGCGCCGCAGTAAGCGGCACTCCTTGGGCTCAAAGGGCGGGACAGCGAAAGCTGTTCCGCCCTTTGTGCTATCCGGGCGGGGCCGGGGGAGGGGGAGGTGGCGACATCGTGGTATGCGGCCTTCGGCGGGATGACGATCCCGCGCGAGTTCGGCTATTTCGCGGCTGGTTCGCTAGCCGACTCGATATCGGCAACGCCGACATTCTCGAATTCGGGCGGCGCGGAGTGAAGCACGAATGCCGGTATGCTCGTGTTGATCACGGTGTAGAGTACGAGCGCGCCGAGTATGTATTTCTCCATCCCGAAATCAGTCTTGAGTATGTCGGTGATGACCAGGGTGAAAACGAGTGTTGGAACCAGCGCGATTCCAATCCGCCTTGCGGCGGGTCTGGGGTCGCGCAACACAAAGTGGCGTTGCAACATCGTTATTCCGATGCGCAATGGAATCAGCAGTATGACGAACGCCAGGCCGAGCAGAAGGGCGCGGATGGTGAGCTGGTCGCGCGCGATATCCGTCCCCGCATGGAAGAAATAGAACGGGATGAAGACAGATCCGAACGACTCGAGCGCGTCAACCATCTTCTCGGATGACATTGCTGGAAGCTCAGAACGAAAACGCTGAGCCGCGATCCCGACGAGAAAGGCGCCTACCAGGTAGTAGACGCCGAGCCGACGCGTTGCGTAGGCGCACACGATCGCTACCATGAGGAGAAACGCAAATTCTGAGCGCGGCGCATGCGGAGCGACGATGCGCGCGAACAGGCGAAATGCGATCGGAATCACCGTCACAACGCAGAGCATTGCCGCGATTGCGATCGTCAGTCGCACCGCTGAGGTCGATTGCAGGACGAAAAAAAGAACGGTGAGAGCAAGCAGCTCCGACGCGATTGCGTACGTCTTTACCGCAAAGCGTTCCGAGCCGAGGAGGCCGAAGCCAGCGAGCGAAGAGAGTATGAATCCGGTGGACGGCGTGAGAAGCGCGAGCGCGATCAACAGGGCGGGCCGGACGGCGAAGCCGAACATGAGCGTCGCGATCGCAGCACCAATGGCGAGGACGATCGACCAGACCAATCCGTGCAGGATGAGCGGCGAGGCCTGTCGCTTGAGTTCGTGCGCATCGATCTCGAGACCGGCAAAAAGAAACAGTGCAACGATTCCAAAGGTGGACAGGAGGTGCAGTGTCGGATCGTTGTGAAATAATCCAAGTGCCGTCGCACCAACTCCCATGAGGAGGCTCGTTACGGCGCTGGCCAGACGATAACGCTGCAGCGCCTTCGGTATCACGAACAGCGCAAAGAGCAGCGCGACGAACGCTATGTCTTCCGGGACCTTGCTAGCCGGCGCAGTGGCGCCTACCGGGCCGGCCGGATATATGATCTGCGGAAGGACTGCGACAGGCGGCTTGTCGCGGAACCGGACCGTCATCGCGGAAAAATCGAGCGTTACGCGATCGGTCGTGCGGAGTGCGTCCTGTCCAAGCGCTCCCATGTACATCGCGGCGTGGGGTTCGTTGTCGCGCATGAGAGCGTGCACGCCGGGGAGGCTGACGGGCCGATTGTCGATCGTGAGAACGAACCTGGGAATCACGTACGAGGGAAGTGAAACAACCTCGCCGCCGTGTGCCCGTTCCACATATGTCGCCAGCGAAGCGTCTGAAATCGCTGTGGAGAACTGCCTGAGGAATGCAGGATACAGAAGCGTCCGAGGCGCGCGGACATCCAGTAGCAACGGAACGCTGCTGTTCTGAAAGAAGGTTTCGATCAGCGTCGCATCGTTTGCGAGTGCCAGATTCGCCGCATGGGAGGTGTCGTTGTCCACTCCTGGCGATGATAGAGCGATGTGCCCATCTCGAAGAAATGTGACCGCTCCGAGTGCTGACAGCACTGGCCGACCCAGCATTCCGCTCACAGGTGCGCGATCGTAAACGCGGCGCAACGAGTCGTCCGGGATAATGAGAACCGGAACATTGGCAAAATGCACAGGCCCGATGTCCAGACGATCGATGACGCCGATGCGCGCCTTGAGCGCCGTGCCGGCAATCGCAACGGTGACCGTATTCTTGAGCACTCGGACACCGGCCCGCGCTGCGCTTCCAGAATCAATTGTGGACAGCGGCGCGCTCGGGTCGATCCCCAGCGGTGCAGAAAGACTGTCACCATTCACAAGCCCAGCGACTGCGTAACCAACGCTGTCATTGGTGATCGGCTTGCCGTTTGATTCCGCTGACCAGGTGACCCGGAGCGGAGAGAGAGTCGCCAGCGCCTCTCCAACTGTTGCCCAGGCCGTGAATCGGGCCCGAGTTGCCGTATCGATGGGTGTTCTGCGCTGTCGCAGTGCGGCGCGGTACGCAGCTGCCGATTCGCGATACCGGAACACGCGTCGATAGCTGTCACCGAGCGCATCGACGGCGGCTGCGAACTGAGTCGGGCTTAGCGACGGCCGCGGGCTCTCGACCAGGGGCGCAAGTGTGGAGATCGCCTCGTCGTTGCGGTTGAACGCGTGCGATACGACGCCTCGATACATCTCGGTCGCTGCCGACGGTGTGCCGTTCCACGTCCGTACCGAATCTCGCAACTCAAAGAGCCGGTTCCGCGCAAATAGAGTATCCCAGAGCGCCGGAGCGGCGACCGCTGTTTGTGTTTTTGCAACCTCTCGGCGCGGTCCTTGAGCGACCGCGATCCCGGAGATGGAAACAAGCGCAGCGATGGACAGTCTTCGGGCGAGGCGCGGGCCAGGGATGACACTGGCGAAGGCTGTCGGCGTCATCAGTTCAAGGTAACCAAGAACACAAAATGGTCTTGCTCGCGCGGATCTGATACGCCGCATTCCTCACAAATCAGCGAGGTTGCTCTCACCAAGGAGAGTGAATGCTCGCAGCGATACGATCCGCCGCGGTGGTTGGCATCGATGCATATGATGTGACGGTGGAGGTGGACGCTGCGCCAGGCTTGCCGCAATGGCTCATCGTGGGCCTCCCGGTGGGTGCGGTCAAGGAGAGCCGGGAGCGTGTCGGTGCCGCGCTCGTGAACTCAGGCTTCACGCTACCACCGCGGCGGATCACCGTCAACCTTGCTCCGGCGGATGTGCGCAAGGAGGGAAGCTCCTTCGATCTTCCGATTGCGCTGGGGATTCTTGTCGCTACAGGTCAGCTCGACCCGTGCACCGTGGAGAACAGGATATTCGTGGGCGAGCTCAGTCTCGACGGCGCCGTTCGAAACATTCGTGGCTCGCTTTCAGTCGCAAGACATGTAGGCAGAGCGTGGCCTGGTGCAGTTCTGGTTGTCCCGCCAGCCAATCATGCGGAGGCTGGCCGCGTGACAAACATCTCACTGTCCGCGCCAGTCACTCTGCGCGAATTGGTATTGCAGTTGCGCGGTGACGATCTGCTTGTGGGGCGGCCACCCGAGTCGAGCGCGATGCCGCGTGTGTACGAGGTCGACTTCGCGGATGTGGTGGGTCAGGAGAGTGCAAAGCGCGCACTCGAGGTTGCTGCCGCGGGGTCGCACAATCTCGTTCTCATTGGACCGCCAGGCGCGGGCAAGACGATGCTTGCGCGGCGGCTGCCGACAATTCTTCCGGATCTCAGCGAAGAAGAAGCGCTCGAAGTAATTGCGATTCACTCGGTTGCTGGGGTGTTATCGGAGGACATAACGCTTGGTGCGCGGCCGTTCCGGGCGCCGCATCACTCCATCTCCGGGGCGGGGCTCATCGGCGGCGGGAGCAGTCCGCGGCCCGGAGAGGTGAGCCTGGCGCACAACGGCGTGTTGTTCCTCGACGAGATGCTCGAGTTCCCGCGCGGTGTACTCGACGGATTACGTCAGCCACTGGAAGATGCGACGGTCGTCATTGCGCGCGCCGCAATGTCGGTGACGTTTCCCGCGCGCTTCACGCTCGTTGGTGCGACCAATCCGTGTCCGTGTGGTCGGGCTGGCGAGCCCGGGCGCAAATGCAGTTGCGGGCCGGCCGAGGTCGCGAAATACGCGGCACGAATGTCTGGACCACTTACGGATCGAATCGACATGCACGTGCCGGTGGGCGCTGTCGCGTTGCGTGATTTGAGCGCCGAGGGGGCTACGGGTGAGGGATCGTCGCAAATGCGCGAACGCGTCGGGCAGGCGCGATGTCTGCAGCGACAGCGGTACCGCGTGCTGCGTGGAGTAACGTGCAACGCGCACGTGCCGGGCCGCTGGCTCGACCGGCACACTCCCATCGAGAACGACGCGCGCACGCTGCTGCACTCTGCGGCATCGGCACTGGAACTGTCGGCGCGTGCGTACCATCGGGTACTCAAGGTGGCGCGGACGATCGCGGACCTGGGCGCTGACGAGAAGATCGAGGCTCGGCATGTCGCGGAAGCGCTAAGGTATAGGCCGTCGACGCGGAAGTGAGGTGCGGGTGGGGGGCAAGTTGCCTGTAAATCACCAGCCTAATCCACAACGGGCTAAGCCGAACAAATGGCATATTCGCTCTGACAGGAATTGTTGGCAGTTGATCCCTTTACGACTAGCCCGGTTGTCTAAGATGCCACGCTCTCGAAGTGCGGTTTCTCATCTCGGCGGGACCGCTCACGTACGGCCCAACACCGGAGGAGTAATGTACTTCACAAGAATCACGGCGATTGCCGGTGCCATGATTCTCCTGCTCGTAATTCCCGGAGTGAGCCGGGCACAACGCGCGCAGGTTGTTGGTGTCACTCGGCGCGCAGCGCCAATCTTCATGCCGCAGGCACTCCGCGTAACACCGACGGGTGCCGTCGGAGGTGACACCACCCAAGCGACTCAATCCGGCACCCCGCACTGGGTGGGCGCTACCATCGGAGCCGCTCTGGGTGGGGTCCTCGGCTACAAGTGGTACGGGGGGCTTTGCGAGGGCGAAAACAGATGCAGTGGACGGCCTGGCGCGGTCGGCGGGGTCGTGATCGGAGGGATAATCGGATACCTGCTTGGGGATGTTTTCGAGCACTGACCGCGGGTGATGGAGTCGTATCGTCCGGCGAAGATCGACTGATGCGGGGGATGGGAACTGAGAAGTTTGTTATACCTTGACAGCAAGACCGTGCGCAACGGGATGGCGTCACTGTGGACTGCGTCGGATCCAACAAATCCGGACTCATCGGCGCGGCGTGCACGTGGTGGGGTAATTTATCGATCGCCGATTGGCGAGTCCCTATTCGCTCGAACCACGTTATCCCGGACAATAGCTTTTCGAGTTGCTGGATCGTCGCATTTGTGCATACTCATCGGTGCCAGCATGGGGATGTACTACCTACGAGCGATTCCACGTGCACGCCCTCTTCGGCGTTGGTCCATGCGTACGGCGTCGTGAAGTTCAGGGACCAAGTCGGCGGACTGGAATGCTCAGAAGACGAGCGAGCAAGTGCCCGATGGCCCCGGGCTCTTCACATTCCACTCTGTTCCGTTCTACATCATCGATGCAGACAACATTTACCGCGCGGATCCTAACACGAGTCCGACGAAATATTCGCAGACTCCGCGCTGCAAACGCAGAACCAGCAGCTGTATCGTGTTGTGATAAGTTGCTAACCTGGGAGTAGAGACGAATTATGTTGATATGCAGAGATGCTTCATCCACACGAGTCCGGATTTGGCTGATCGCGATTGTCGCGATAGCAGTTGGTTCGCTATTCGTAGGAACTACCAAACCATCATACGGTGCGGAAATTGGCGGACGCTGCCTCACGGGCGGAGATGAGGCGGCATCGCTTCTCGGCTATGGAGAGGCGCTAGCAACGCTGACAGACAGTATCTATGCTGTCCACAGGCAGCGATACCACATTCCGATGACAGATTCCAGTAATGTGGAGCTCGTCACGAGTGATTCTGTTTGTGCCCTGGCGGGCGATGCCTTTAATGCGCACCTGACCTC
>DATBNQ010000148.1:0-4783 GCA_036554185.1 Gemmatimonadaceae bacterium
AAGCTCGCTGTCGCTCACATCGGCTCGCTCGCTGACGCGCGCATGGCGATCAACGCTGGTGTCGATGGACTGGAACATCTCTTCATAGATCACAGCCCCGACTCCGACTTCGGGAGGTTCGTCGCGTCACACCACGCGTTCGTTACACCGACGCTCACAGTTCTGAGGAGCATCGCGGAGACATCCGGAGTCGCCGCCCTCACCACAGATCCGCGGCTGTCACCCTTTATTTCGCCGGCGAGCCGAGTGTCGATCAACTCATCGTTCCCGAAGAGACAGGGCGCGAGAACGAACTACGCATTCGCGGAATCCACCGTGAAGCAACTTCTCGCCGCGAATGTCCCGATGCTCGCTGGTACCGATGCGCCGAATCCCGGCACTGGACACGGCATCGCCCTGCACCGGGAGCTCGAGTTGCTCGTTCACGCGGGACTTTCGCCATCACAGGCACTCGCCGCGGCAACGAGTACTCCGGCACGCATATTCTCGCTAAAGGATCGCGGCACAATAGCAGTCGGAAAGCGCGCTGATCTCCTCCTCGTAGCGGGAGATCCGACTACGGACATCACTGCAACTCGTGACATCAAGGGCATATGGAAAGGTGGCGTGAAGGTCACGCGCACGCACGCACCAACGCCCGCGGCTGCATCGCCCGCTCCAACGCCAAATGGCTCAGTCGTTGGCCTGATCAGCAACTTCGATGATGGTACAACGCGCGCGTCGCTGGGGCTCGGCTGGATCGTCAGCACCGATCAGTTGGCGGGTGGTCAGTCGACCGCCGAAATGAAGGTGGTAGATGGCGGCGCGAACGGAACGGCCAAGTCACTCGAGACAACCGGAATTGTCGCTCCCGGACTGTCGTACGCATGGGCGGGGCCGATGTTCATGCCAGGTGCGAAGTCGATGGAGCCCACCAATCTCTCCTCAGCGAAGTCACTGCACTTCTGGGCGAAGGGTGACGGCAAGACATACCATGTAATGATATTCGCGCAGAGTATGGGATACACGCCACTGACAGTCGACTTCGTCGCGGGCTCCGAATGGAAGGAATACACGTTCCCATTCTCGGCATTCCAGGGAATTGACGGACATGACATCATGGGAATCGCATTCACGGCTGGTTCGGCACCAGGCCCGTTCACGTTGCAGCTCGACGAAGTGAGCTTCAGGTGACAGCCATCGCTCCTGCGGCAAGACTCACGTCAGTATCCAAGAGCTACAACGACAATGTCGCTCTCCGCGACGTCTCGCTCGACATTGGGCCTGGCGGCGTCGTCGCGCTGCTCGGTCCAAATGGCGCGGGCAAGACGACGACGGTGAAGCTCCTGCTCGGACTCGCGGCGCCGACGAGCGGATCGGTCGAGCTGTTCGGACAGGATCCCCGCAGCACAGCATCACGCCGACGGATCGGCGCGATGCTGCAGGTGGCCAAGGTTCCGGAGACGCTGCGCGTCCGCGAGCACATCGATCTGTTTCGCAGCTACTATCCCTCGCCCATGGCCGCTGCCGATGTGTACGCCGCGGCTGGTCTCGATGGTCTGGAAGAGCGCAAGTTCGGCGATCTGTCGGGTGGTCAGCGCCAACGAGTGCTGTTCGCCCTCGCAATCTGCGGTGATCCAGACATGCTTTTCCTGGACGAGCCGACACTCGGCTTCGACGTTGAAGCTCGCCGCAGTTTCTGGGAGCAGATCCGTGGATTCGTATCGCGTGGCCGCACTGTATTGCTGACGACGCATTATCTGGAGGAAGCGGACGCGCTTGCCGATCGCATAGTCGTCATCGATCACGGATCGGTGATTGCCGACGGAACGCCGGCTGAGATCAAGCAGCGTGTGTCCGGCCGGAGGATTCGCTGCACTACCAGGCTCAACGAGGCGGATCTGCGCGCGATACCTGGGGTGACGGATGTTCGATATGACCGCGGCAATGCAGAACTGGTCGTTGCGCATGCCGAGAGCGTAACGCGAGAGCTGTTATGGAGCGACGAGACGCTCTGCAATCTTGAAGTGTCCGGCATTCAGCTGGAGGAAGCATTCCTCGCGCTCACACACTCGAAGGAGGCGGCATGAGTAGCGTCGTGATTCCAGCACCCAACAGTGGGTCGGTGGGTCGACAACGGGCACCGTCGTCGCTTCGCGTGTATGTGGCTGAAACGAAGTATGAGATCATCAAGCAGATACGGATCCCTGCTTTCATGATTCCGACGATCGGATTTCCGATCATGTTTTACGTACTCTTTGGCATAGTGATGCCGGGCAATCGCGGTACTTCGCACTACGCCTCGACATACATGCTCGCCACCTATGGTGCATTCGGGGTGATTGGTATCGCGCTCTTCGCCCTGGGCGTTGGCGTTGCGGTCGAACGTGGCCAGGGCTGGCTGGCGGTGAAGCGCGCGAGCCCGATGCCGGTGTCAGCTTACTTCGCCGCGAAATACGTCACCACCCTTGTCATCGGCGTTGTGCTCATGCTCCTGATGTGCGCCGTCGGCGCGGTCTTCGGTCACGTAAGGATGCCAATGTCGCAGTGGCTGCTTCTCGTCGCAGCCGAGACGCTCGGCGCGATCCCGTTCTGCGCAATGGGGCTCGCGATTGGCTACCTCGCAGGCCCGAACTCGGCTGCGGCGATCGTCAATGTGATCTATCTTCCCATGGCATTTCTCTCGGGCCTCTTCATTCCGGCTGAGATGTTGCCCAGGTTTCTACAGGGATTCGCGGTGGCGTTGCCGCCGTATCATCTCGGCAGGCTCGCGCTCGATGCGGTGGGCATTGAGCCTGCGTCTCACGCGCTGGGACACATCGCGGCGCTGATTGGCTTTGGACTGTTCTTCACTATTATCGCTTTCATCGCCTATCGCCGCGACGAAGGCAAGACTTATGGCTGATTCAGGATGGTAATGTGAAGCTATCGAGCATTCGGATTCTTCCACCGGACCAGGATATCGGGTGGTCTCCGCTCGCGTGGCTGATCTACTTCCCGGGTCTGTTCGTATGGCCGGCGATATCGCAATCGAGTACGGCTGTCTGGGTCGCGACAATCGCGGCTGGAATCGTCTTCCTCCCGCTCTATTTTCGCGGATTCTGGTGTGCGGCAGGAACCGAGAAGTACTGGATCATCGCGATCATCGCGGCGCTCGGCATGTTGCTCTCACCCGTCAACCCGGGTGCGCCGGTGCTCACGATATACGCCGCGTCATTTGCGGGCGCGCTTCGTCCGGCTCGCCGCGCCGGGCGGATTATCGCGATCATCGTTGTTGCCGCGCTTGTCGAAGCGCTGGTCTTGCGATTGCCGCCGTCCACATGGGCGTGGCAGGTCGTCATCAGCATGGTGGTCGGCTTCAGCAATACGCACTTTGCTCGAGTACGTGAAACCAATGTCAGACTCCGCCAGGCGAATGAGGAAATCGCGCACCTTGCCAAAGTCGCCGAGCGCGAACGGATCGCCCGGGACCTGCACGACCTGCTTGGGCACACGCTCTCACTTATCACGCTCAAGGCAGCGCTCGCATCGCGGCTCGCAGATCGGGATCCCGTGCGCGCCGCGGTCGAAATCAGAGACGTCGAGCGCATATCACGTGAGGCGCTCTCCGAAGTTCGCGCGGCCGTTGCGGGTTATCGCGACGCCGGCCTGGCGCGGGAATTGGTGAGCGCCGAGTCAATGCTGAAGGCAGCCGGCGTGGATATGAGTGCGACAATTGATGTTGTGCAATTATCTCCGGCGGAAGAGGCGGTACTCGCCCTCATTCTGCGCGAAGCTGTAACGAACATAGTGCGACATGCGCACGCAACACGCTGCGAAGTGGCGCTGTCGTGCATGGACGGCGTTCGTGCGCTTCGCATTGAGGACAATGGCATGGGCAAGCGCGCGCCAGACGGTAACGGGGTCACTGGAATGCGCGAGCGTGTGAGGTCGCTCGGGGGTGATATTGCAGTGGAGTCATTCCCGGGCACACGGATTCGCGTGAGCCTTGCGCCTGTTGCATCGACACAGGCCGCTCCGCCTGCGCCAGCACAACTAGCCATTATCGCGTGATGACCGAACGCGGGGCGTCAGCGTGATTCGCGTGATTGTCGCCGAGGACCAGGGGATGGTGCTTGGCGCCCTTGCGGCGCTGCTCGAGACGGAGGCCGACATTCAGGTTGTCGCGCGTGCTCACGATGGGCGCCAAGCGGTGGCGCTTGTGCTCGAGCACAAGCCTGATGTTCTGCTCACCGACATCGAGATGCCGCATCTTACCGGACTCGAAGTCGCCGCGGAGCTCATGCGCCTCAAGTTGCGAACGCGTGTTGTGATTCTTACAACTTTCGCACGTGGGGGGTATCTGCGTCGTGCACTCGAGTCGGGCGCGACTGGCTATCTGCTGAAGGACAGCCCGCCGGACATGCTGGCGAACGCAGTGCGTCGCGTTCACGCGGGGCTTCGTGCCGTCGACGCCGATCTCGCCGCGGAGGCGTGGACCGCACCCGACCCTCTGACGGATCGCGAGCGCCAGGCGCTGCGATATGCCGGTGAGGGGAAAACGAGCGCGGAAATCGCGTCCACGTTGAATCTTTCGGAAGGCACGGTGCGCAACTATCTATCGGAAGCGATGTCGAAGCTGGGCGCCTCGACGAGAGTCGAGGCCGCGCGCATCGCCAGGGAGAAGGGCTGGTTGTAGCGGCTCTGCAGCGGCCATGCTTGGGCCCGTTGAGAGCATCGTATTGCGTGGAAGATCACGGGCCGCCAGTTTCATCCACCATGGAACAGCTCGACGCTCCTCTGTGGTAGGCGAGGCGCCAGGAGC
>DATBNQ010000150.1:0-22207 GCA_036554185.1 Gemmatimonadaceae bacterium
CCGTGTCGACGGGCTGACGTCCGCGTCTCAGCGCCCTGTATTGCACCAGGAGTATACGAATCGGCTGAGAACGCGAGTAGCAGCGTCGATCTCAGTCAGCGGTACGAATTCGGTCGCCGAGTGAGCGAGCGCTATGTCGCCGGGCCCGAAGCAGACGGCGGGAATACCGGCTTCGTTCAGGAGAGCGGCGTCGGTCCATGCGCTTAGGCCTTCGACGCGAGACGGCAACTGCTCGGCCTGCAACGCGTCCATCATCGCCAGCATTACCGGTTCGTCGGTCCGGACGTCGCTTGCGCTCTGCGAGGTTGTGAGCGACACGTCGACTTCGAGACCGGGGTGCGTCTGTCGAACATCCACTATCGCCGCTGCCAGCTCATCGAGGAAAGTGCGGTCGGTCTCTCCCGGAAGTGTCCGACGCTCCAGTTCCAGAGTACAGAGATCCGGGTAGGTAGAGAGGCCTGTACCGCCGGAAATGAGCGACATGTGAAGTGAACCGCGCCCCAACAGGGGATGCGTGCGTTGGTGCAGCGATTCGCGCTGAAACCGATCCAGCTCTGCAACGATGAGTGCGGCGTTGGTGATCGCGTCGACGCCGAGGTCGTAGCGGCTGCCGTGAGCCGCACGACCGCGAACTTCGAGACGGGCCCAGACGAAACCCCGATGTGCAGGGCAGAGAGCGAGCCTGGTTGGCTCCGCGATGACTGCGGCGTCTGCGCGGACCCCTGACGCGATGAGGGCGCGAGTACCGAGACTCTCGTATTCCTCATCGATTACAAGAGTGATGACCACTTCGCCATCGATTCCGCGCGCCACCGCCTCGCGCGCGGCGAGGCACATTGCCGCGATGCCGCTCTTCATGTCCGCGGAGCCGCGACCGTACAACCTGTTGTCGGCGATCTCTGCTGCAAACGGCGGATGGCTCATTCCGTCCACCCCCACGACGTCGAGATGGCCGTTCAACATCAGGGACTTTGCGCGCGCGCTTGCTCGGCCGCCGCGCGCGATGACATTGAACCGTCCTGCAACGACTTCCTGCGTCGACACGTTGAATCCCCAGCTGGCAAGCAGATCGACCAGAAAAAAAGCGGCCTGATGCTCACCGGGAGCACCAGGCACCAACGTTGGATTCCTGGAATCGATTCTTACGAGCGCGGCCGTAAGCTCGGCCGGATTCATTTACGCTTGGTAGTCGCCTTTTTGGTGACCGTCTTGGCGACCGGCTTCTTTGCCGCCACGTGATCGCTCTTGTGAGCGGTGCGCGCGGCAGGCTTTTTAACTGCGGTCTTGGCAACCGGCTTCGGCGGGGGCGCCTTGGCCGCCTTGGGTGGCGTGGCCGGCTTTGCGGCGGGCGCTGCCTTGGGGACGGCAACTGGTGCCGGTGGAGGGAGTGGGGCAGCTATCGCTGGAGCAGGGGCGTGCGCGACCGGCACGTGTGCTGGCGCGGCCGAAGGTGCAGCGGAGACGATTCTGGGTGCCGGTTCGGGCTCAGGCGGCCTCGGAGGGGGGGCGGGCCTGCCGACCTGGGCATCCTCCGCCTGGCGGATGAGCTTGTCGGCCTCTTCCTGCGTCATCTGGCCGCGGCGGACCATATACTGGACCAGGTCGCGGGCACTCTCCAGGACGAAACCCGTAAGGCCGGCGGCCGCGTTCACAACATCCTTCATCGCGGCGGCCATCTTACTGCCCGCCTCGAGGCTTATTTCGTGAGCCTTCGCGGTCATCTCCGCCACAGTATCCTTAACGTCCGCGCCACGGTGACCCGGGCTGCGCTTGGGGGGAGGAGGAACTGTTGGAGGAGCCACCGGGGTCGCCATATCTTCTGGCGGGACCTCAGGCGTTACTGACTTATCGGCCATGGGCGGCTATTTGAGGCTATTTGGGGAGAAGGGTAGAAACCGCGCTAAGTATATGATTTTTCAACACTTTCGCAACCCACTGGCGCTATGGGGTGGCGTAGCTGCGCCCTTTAGTGGATATTATGGCCGGAATGGGCGCATTCCGTGCCATGCACGTAACCGCAGGTAACATCCGTGACCTCTGAGACCAGCCCGGTCGATCAAGCTGACCTCGACCAGGAGGTTATTCGTCGTGTATTGAACGGGTCGCGAGACGCGTTCGAGCTCCTGATTGTTCGGTACAGCGATCCGCTGTATCGACACGCGCTTGGGATGACGGGTAGCCCGGATGTCGCGGAGGACATTCTTCAACAATCGTTCATAAAGGCGTACGCCCACCTCAGCGAGGTGCGTGGCCGGTTCGATGCGTGGGTTTTCCGCATTGTAGCCAACGCCTGCAAGGACTGGCTGAAGAACATTCGCCGGTCCCACATTAGTTACGAAGAGGACGATCAACCGTCCTCCTATTCGACGCCTGAAGAGGAACTGGATCGCAATGAGTTGCGAACAGATCTCGAAGTGGCGCTCGCCGCTCTTGCGCCCGCACTACGCGAGGCTTTTGTCATGAAGCACGTGGAAGGACGGTCGTACGAGGAAATGGCGGAGCTGTTGCGTACAACAGTTGGGGCCCTCAAGATGCGTGTCCATCGGGCGCGAGAGGCACTCCAGCACTTGCTAGAGGGGAAATACGCGTGATGTACGACGACCTGAGTACGCCAGACGATCATTCCGATCCGGCGCTTGATTTCGAGCTGCCGCGGTCGAAGACCAGCGACACGGGAAGCGCGCCAGCGCGCCATCTTCCGGATCGCGAAGTTCCGGTGCCGAACAGCGGCGCCATTTCCGTGCTGCACCAGTGGCTCGATGGCGACGTAAGCGTCGCCATAGTCCGTGCGAGCCAGGGGGGCAATGACGCGGTCGACCTGTGGACCAAGATCCATGATGAGGCCGAAACACTCCGTAGCCGGACGACGCCACTGTACGTTCACAAGCGGATCATGGATTCGCTTCCAGATGACACGTATCGGGGGCACCATCCGTGGTACAAGCGTTCGATCCCGATGAATCCCGCGGTGCTGATTGCGGGTGCGGTCGCGCTCTTTGCCATTGGAGTGATTGTCGCCCAGATGGTGCTCAAATAGGTTCTGGGCCCGTCGTATGCTGACCGAGAGAGTTGCGCGAAATTGAGCGCGTGACTCTCTCTCTGGAGGCGTACGATGAAATACCGTCTGCTTGGCGCCTGCGCCATATCCATCTGCTGCACCGCGGCTCCCGCCTTTGCGCAGGGGCTTTCGCGTGTGGAGGTCCTCGCACTTCAGCAACAGCTCCGTGATGATGGTTGCGGCTCAAGTCATATCACAGGCCGAGTGGATGCCACGACTCGCGCCGACGTCAGGAAATGCGAGACCAAATACAACGGAGCGACCGATCCGGCATCGATGCTCGCCGCGATGAACATCGGCTTCGGGAACGGCATCCCAGCTCCAACCCTCGCAACTGCGCGTGCTGGTGCAGGTGGGAGCATGAGTGCCGGTGGGACGAGTGGATTGAGCGCTAGCAGAGCGCATCACGATTCCACCACTGCCACGCCTCCGGCCACCCCGCCCACCGAGTCCACTGAGCCCACTCCACCGGCGACGCCCGTAACGCCGGCGATTCCACCCGTTCCGACCGACTCGACGAGCCCGGTGATGCCGACACCTCCGCGCGACACCTCGACAATTCCGCGTGATACGTCTAGTATCCCCAAGCGCGACACGATGCCGATGCCAATGCGGAAGCCTGATTCCAAGCCGAAGCGTGACACTATGCCGAAGCGCGACACGATGCCGAATACTCACTAGCCTACTCATCTGAAAACATTCACAGTGCTGGGGGCCGCGGTGTTCGCCGCGGCCCTCGTTTTTGTTTCGACGAGCGCTCCGGGTCCTGGGCTCGACCCGGATTCAATGGCGTACGTCGGCGCAGCGACGTCGCTTGCGCAGCACGGGCGCATGCGTGTCCCAACGGCAAAATGGGACCGCGCGGACTCGACATCGTCGTTGTCGCTCTGGCCGCCCGGGCTCCCGGTGGCAATCGCGGTGCCTGTTTTCCTGGGTGCATCGCCAATACAGTCGGCTCGATGGATCAACGTGCTCGCGGCGGCGGCGACCGCGGCGGCGATCGTGCTTCTCATCGCCGGTCCAGTGGGGTACGCGGCGGGGGTGATTGGAGTACTTGTTGTTTTCGCGACGCAGGCGGTGTTCGACACCCAGATATCGGTGCTGAGCGAGCCGTTGTTCATTGCGTTGCTGTTGCTGCTGTTGGCCGCGATGATTCATGCGCGCGACGGACTGCTTCGACTTGGCGTCCTGTCCACGGCCGTGGTCATGGTGCGTTATGCAGGTGCTGCAGCGCCGCTTGCCGTCGTCCTCTGGACGCTTTCCGACTCGCGACACGACATGCGTACCCGAGTTCGTCGCGCGATAACTGTTGCGGTGATTCCATTTCTTGCCATCGTATTGTGGTTCGCGCGAACAGCGATGGCGCCGGATCGGCACGCGACGCCGAAATTGAAGTTTTATGGAGACTGGGGTGCGACGCTGGCGCAGGCGCGGGACACGTTTGGCGAATGGTTGGCGCCACTACTTCCTGACGGAACGGTGCAACGATGCGTCGCTCTGTTCGTTGGAATCGTGATCGTTGGCTTCATCGTAGCGGCGGCCAACGACACTGCGGGGAAACGACTCCGGCGCATGCGCGTGAGTGGCGTCAACACGCTGCTGAGTGCGGCCTCGTTGCTCGGCGCATGCTATGTCCTCGTGGTGCTGGCGTCGCGCGCATTTGTCGGCGGCACGATTCCTCTGGACTGGAGGATTCTCGCACCGTTGATCGTGCTGGTCGAGGTCTCGGTCGTGGCGGCGATTGGGTACTGGTGGCGGGCGTATCACTTTCCAACCCGAGCCGCAATCGCACTCGCAGCCGCGACGTGGTTGGGAGCGGCTGCGACAATGACTGTGAACGACGCAGTTTATGCAGCAACGGAAGGAAGCGACTTTGCGGGAAGCGATTGGAGGGATTCACCGCTGACGCTATGGGTGCACGACCATGCGGCTGGTCATCGGCTTTACTCCAACTGGCCGCCTGCGTTGTATTTCCATGCACATCGGATTGCGCGCGAGCTTCCCGACACGACGAGGCCGCAGGATGTAGTCCCGTTTGGCGACCAACTGCGGAAGGATCATGGATACATCGTCGCCTACGATGAGCAGAGCCCCGATTTCATATCGCCTGAAACGCTGGTGCGAGTGATCGGATTGCATCGCATCGTTCGTACTTCCGACGGCGCGGTCTGGTCGGCTGATTCTGTCGCGCCGACCGATTCCGTGTCACATGATTCGGTGGCTACCGCGAAGGCAGCAGTGCCACACCAAGGTTGACGCCACCACGTGTCGACGGACGTACGAAGAAGTTCGCGTAATGTCCGTCGTGTGCAATGCGGATCGTCTGTATCGTCGCCAGCCCAGCGTAGATGAGCGATGCCTCCGTGCGGCTCAGCGATGATGTTTGCGCGATGTAGGTGATGTCACTGTTCCGTGCATTGCGACCGATGGTCGCATAGAAGTAGGCGGTCGCGATCCCGCCGGCGAGGATTCCGCGCTCGAACAACGACCCTCGATGGTGAGGCAGATCGAGGATTGCTTCATCCATGATTGCCTGAACATCGAGACCGGCGCTCGAGAACAGGAATTGCTTGTGCGGGTCACGGCTCGCGTCGATGCCCGAGAAAACTGTGGGCTTTCCGTCTTCAAATCCGAACGTCGGCCGCGCGCCCAGGGCATAGGACATTCCGATGTGGCCGGCTTCGTGCGCGAGAATGCTCGTGGCGAAGCCGGCCGCGATATTGCGCCAATAGTGGTCTGGTGTAGTATGATTCGTCGAATCCGGGGCACGGCGTTGCGCGGGGAGACAATCCGGAGCGCACTGGCCGGAAGCATTCCGGGCCGCAAAGAGCGAAATCACAGTCAGAACAAGCAGCCCACTCAAATGTTTGGGGGCGGGAAAAATGAGGAATACTGAGCGACCTGAACGATTGTCCGACATTGCAGTTCAGCGGGGGCTGGGGTCGCTTCCGGGATGGGCCCGGAAGGGTGACGTGCTTTCCAAGACTTTTCAGTTCGAGACATTTCCAGACGGGATCGCCTTCGTGACGCGAGTCGCCGAGGCGGCGGAGACAGCTCAGCATCACCCCGATATCGACATTCGATATACGAAGGTCACCTGCATGTTGACGACTCATGACGCAGGCGGCATCACGCAGAACGATCTGCAGATGGCAAACGAGATCGAGTTCGCCGCCACGCAATAGAAGGTTGCCCACAATCGCTGCGTGCCATCGGGGATAATTTCCCGGTTCCTGCGGGAACGCGGCCTTGAGGCTTCCATTCCGACCTGCCCGCCGAGCTCCGGAAAAGACAAACGGCGCGTCCCGAAGGACGCGCCGTTTGTGTACAGATAGCAAAGCTTCTAGCTGCGGCGCCCGCCGCCGAGGATTCGAAGTATCGCCAGGAACATGTTCAGGAGGTCGAGATAGATCGCCACCGCCGCGACGACGTAATCCTCGGGTCCGTAGACGTTCCGAAGGCGCCATGTATCGAAGACGAGCAGTCCGCTGAATACCAGGACCGTGCCGCCTGCCAGCCAGAGGCTCGAAGTCGCGTTTCCGAAGAAGATATTGAGCAGCGACGTGGCAATGAGGACCCACAGTCCGACCACGAAAAAGCTTCCCCACGCCGAGAAATCGCGACGACTTACGAAGGCATAGAGGGTCAGAATTCCGAATGCTCCGACGGTGATGGTGGCCGCCTGGGTTATAAGACCCGAGTTCCAGCCGCCATAGACGGCGATGACGGGGCCGAGCATGACGCCCATTGCGAAGGCGAAAAGCAGGACCATGGCCACGTTAAGTGGGAACTGCGTGCGCGCTCCCTGAGCCGCAAGGAGGGGTATGAAGACCGCTATCATCGTGAGCCACGGGTGTGCCGTGACGGCCTGCATTATGGTCGCGTTCGAGAGCGCGTAGGTCGCTCCGACGATCGTGACCAGGATGCTGATGAATACCAACGAATAGGTGCGGCGGACGAGCTGCGCGCGCTCCTCGCCGGTCCGGACCAGGCCGGAGGTGACGGGAAGTGAGAAACCCATCAATGGCTCCAATTGAAGAAAGAGGTTGCTACCAATATTACACCCACGTATTACACCGTGGAGCGGTTCTGGATTCGCTCCACGAGGGGCGGAAGGTCGGAAATATCGTTCAGGAAATAGGCTGGATTGGCGGGCTCGAGCTGATTTCGGGTAAATGGACCCCAGAGCGCGGCGATGGAGATCACGCCAGCAGAGTTCCCGGCGTTGATATCGTGTGGGGAATCGCCCACGAATACCGTTTCGTGCTCGCCGTACCCGAGTTCCGTGAGGGCCATCCGGACTGGAAAGGGATCCGGCTTGTGGAGATCACAGGAATCGCAGCCGATGGTGCTGGTCATGTAGGGCGCTATTCCGGTCAGTTCGAGAGCGCGATGCATCATTTCGTTGGACTTGCTGGTTACGATGCCCATCGGGTGGGCGGCCGCGGCGAGTGACCCAAGTACCTCGAGCGTTCCTGGAAACGAGGTGGTGAGCCGGTCGTGCGACGCGCGCTGGAACGTGCGGTAACGCTGTGTGACGGCCTCGAGCTGCTGGTCGGTTTCGCAGAACGCTTTGAGCTGCTTCGCGAGGGGGGTCCCGATTCCGGCGACCCATTCGTCCTCAGTCGGCGCTCGACCGTTGAAGCCCTCGAATGCGTGTCGGACACTCGCGAGGAGTAGGCCGATCGAGTCTATGAGCGTTCCATCGAGGTCGAACAGTATGGCGATCGGGCGGGGGCGGTGGAGGCCCGCTGCTGAAGTGGTCGGATTCGGTTGTGGCATGTGACGAATGTTAACCGATCAGTCACTTTGGATGGTTTCGGGCATGAACAGGATCACGGCAATGCAACGAAGCCCGATTTCGTGGGCGCGATCCAGTGCGGGGCGAGCGCTTTCGACCAGGTCAAGGATGGTATTCACAGCAGCATCATCCGCGGCGTCTGAAAGACTTTCGAGTGACCATTCCACTGCCAGAGGCAGAGGTGACGCAGCTGCGTTGCGCAGCCGTGTCGCGACGGCAGCGGATTCAAATCGCCGCGCGAAGCCGGCACTCGCGCTCGTCGCGTCGGCGACGCGAGCGAGCGCGCGCCTCGCGTCACGACCGTCCACCGCAGATTGCGGTGTGTCGCTTCCAACTATCGCGGACCAGGCGCGGTGTCGCTCGTACCAGGCTGTCGCGGCCCGAAGCGTCGATGACAACATCGTAGGGTCACTGCGCCCGGCGACGTTCGCTGACACATTTGCGACTCGCGCTGCGCGAGCCACATCGAGCGAATTATCCGTCACGAGTCCTGCGTCATCCGCCGCGAGCAACACGGCCGAGCCATCCACCAGCCACGCCCCGATCGCACCTCGGTTTCGTGCGGTCGCGTACGCCACCAGTGGTCGTGCATCGCTGCGATCAATGTTCGTCATGTCGCTGCGCCAGCTCTCGAGCAGCTGGCGGACGTTCTCGCGCTCCGCAATTGGCCGGCTACCCGAACGTTCGACGGTCTCGAGGCTTGCGTGTGCGCCCAGAAACTGGTCGGTGACAGTGGATTTTCTGGCGATGATCTCCAGTTCGTGCAGGAATCGTTCTGCGCGCGGGGGCGGAGCGACACTGTAGGACACTACGCGAGAATGAGGCGAACCGAGTCTCGCGAGCCGGCCGATTCGCTGATCCATCCGCGCCGCTGTCCACGGTAGATCGAGGTGAACGACGACGGACGCGCGCTGCAGGTTCACCCCTTCGCTGAGCAGATCGGTGGTAATGAGTAGCCGCACTGCGTCGTGGTCGGTTATGTCACGCGCCGCCGGTGATGCCGGATCGAACTGTGCGAGGATCTCGGTACGATTGACGGGTCCGCTTGCGATCGTTGCTCCGCGAGCGGTAAGGAGCGCAACGTGTCCGTCCTTACGCAGCGACCGGTAGAGCGCCTCCGCGGTCTCCGCGTAACAGGAGAACACGACAATCCGTTCGGCTGGATGGCAATTGCTGATCTCGCGGATGAAATCGGCCATGTGCGCGTCATTCAGATCACGGGCCGCTTTCAGCAGGGCCACGAGTGCGGTGACATGTTCACGAAGTGCGCATGCGAGCGAAGCCAGAGGTGTCGCGCTGGGCAGGAGCAATTCGGCAAAGGCCAATTGTACGGCGTCGCCGGTATACACCCACGCGGAGAGCTCAGCGGCGGTCGGGTAACGCCCGGCATCGAGTGATGCAAGCAGGCCGTGCGACCGTGCTATCCGGCGCTTGAGGGCACCAGTGAGCGCCGCATTGCTAGACACCCACTGTCGTACGAGGCCATGAATGACGAGCCTGCTTGCGACACTCCCATCGCGCGGCGGCACCGGCGCTGGAATTGCGAAGATCTGGTCGAGTACTGCCTCCTGCGTGATGATGACTCTGGGAGGCGCATGCTCCACGACGGGAACACTCTGAATTCCGATTCCATTGATCACATCGCGCCGCACGATCAACGGTGCGAGTTCGGCGTCGGTCATCGCGTAGGCTCGGGATCCCATGAACAGCGCAGCGATTGCAGAGACATCGTCACGGGAATTGTGGAGCGGTGTGGCTGTCAGCAGCGCGACGGGGGTGAGCATGCACATGCGCGCGAGCGCAGAGTAGCGTCGCGTGCACGGATTTCTGAAGTGATGCGCCTCGTCAACGATAATGAATGTCCTGCGACGTTGCGGAGCTCCGCCGCGACCCAGGGATTCCATGGAAATGAACTCCGCATCGAGTCCCGTCTTCTTCAGCGCTACGTTCCACATCTCCGCGAGTGACGCTGGTGCTACGATCGCAACAGAATCCTGTGCGGCGGCAACGGCGAGTGCAACGTAGGTCTTGCCGAGTCCCACGTCATCGCAGAGTAGGGCGCCGCCGAATTGTGATATTGTCTGGCGAAGTCGAACCAGAGCTGAGCACTGGTGGGGGTGAAGCGTGATGTCGCCGAAACGACGCGGTATTGGGTCGTCGCCGAGCATCGCGGATGCGATCACTGCTCGCAGCACGTCGAGCCCGACAGCTCTCGAGATCGGGCAGAGCACCGGCTCAATCGTTCCTGCAAGCATCTGTCCACGCAAGCAGCGGATGGATTTGAGTGCTCGTCAAGCCGTATGCGCACAACACGGCGTCACGGAGTTCGGCGGCGAGAGCATCCCCAACCTGTCCGTCTCTTGCCCTTGATGCGATGGGCGCGAGTAGTCGTCGTGCGCGTGGCCAATCGATTGGTATGGGCAACCGCGCGATGGTCCAGCCCAGGTAGCGATGGTATCCGCCGCGTGCCGGCTCCGCGAGGACTGCCAACCAAGAAGCGGCCACATCGGAGTTGAGGAGGGCACAGAACGCCAATGCGTCGTCCGTGTGAGCACACGCCACCGAGTAACAGGTATTGAGCGGAACTACGGGATCTGCGGGATCGATGACAGCTGCGCGCGGCGTGCGGCCGAAGTCGCACCACACTACGCGCGCCGTATTGAATCGAGCCGAGTCAACGCGAAAGAGGGACCACCAGTGAACTGAACGCGAGTCGCTTCGACGTTCCAGCGCGCGGCGCGAATAGGCCAGCCAGCGATGCGCATATGGCGGCAGCTTGCGAACAGGGGAACCAAGCTCGTCGTGTGTCCATATGATGCGTTCCTGGTTTCCGACAAGTCGCCAACGGTCGAGCGTCTCGCCTCGCACGAGTGGGCGAAGAAGCTCGGTCTCGATCTCGCCGTGCCGCCCGTCGTCGCAGACACGCGTCAGCCCGGCGTGATCCTGGCCGGCGCGAACCACGAACGCGTCGTTGCAACCGGTCTTCACGCCAAGATGTGGCCTTCGAAGGACGCTCTCGAACAAGGGCACGCCTGCGGAACAAATGCGATCGAAGGCCTTCCGCGCGTCTGGCGGGATTAGCAGCCACGGACTGCCGGGAGTCGCATCGAATGAAAGTGCGCGCGCTCTCATGTTCCATTGATCAACCGAGACATGTCGCTGCACTGACACTGAAATTGCCGTGTCTCTCGAGTCAGTCGCGGCAGCGCGGGTGGCGACGAGCATGGACGGATAAACCGCGGCTTCGAAGGCGTCCGGGCCCGCGGAGTAGTCCTCGACCGCCTGGACATGCGTCCGCGCAAGCGTGAGCTGCCTGGCGCCGCCGCCGGCCAGCGAGCGCCAGAGTTTTGACGGTAGCAACAGCCCAATTGTTCCGTTATCTGCGACTAGATCAGTTGAGCGTTCAAGAAAGAGCGCTGCGAGGTCGACCTGACCGCCGAATCCGCTTCCGGCCTTTGCGCCGCGCGCCCCATCGACCCACGCACTCGTGCGGTACGCACTGAAGTGCTCGCGATATCGTGCTCGTGCTTCCGAGGAAATATTGTGGATACGAACCCAGGGCGGGTTTCCGATTATTACGTCGAATCCACCCGATTCGGCGACCGTCGCGAAGTGCGTCGTGTAGGAGAATGCTGGCGATGCGCCGCGCGCAATCGAAAGACGTTGTTGGCGGAGCGACCGCATCGCTGAACGCAGCTGCAGCAACCTTTCGCGACTGCGTGCGTCCGCAGAGCCACGCGCATCAAAGAGATCCTTCGTGCGGGCGAGGTGAAGGATCTCCCGGCGCTCGGTCCTGCCCCGTGCCATCGCGCTGTCGATGGCGACGATGGCCTGTTCACACTCGGCAATATCGAGTCGCTTCCCCAGCGCGGCCTTCCTGCGACCACTCGCGCGGACATACCGATTGTGCAAGGCAGACATCCTTCGCGATAATGGATGACCGCTGCTTCCGCGTGTGAATGCATCACCCGCCAGCGAATCGCCAACGCGAATCTGCCTGTCCAGGTTGGGCAGTGGCGTGACCTGCATCGGATCGGCCTCCTCGCTGTCTATGATCGCCGATAACCAGAGACGCAGCTCGCAAAGCCAGACTGCGGTCGGACTGGAGTCAACGCCGAAGATCGAGCGAGTCAGCACAACGCGCCGGATATCGCTCAGCGGCTGGTCGTCGCCGAGCGCGATGCGAAGGTGCGCGATGCGCTCGAGCACGTGAACGAGAAAGGCTCCGGACCCGCAAGCAGGGTCGAGAATCCGCAAGTTGCTGATACGGCGGAGGATCGCCGGATTCCGCTCGACGGTCGGATTATCGCTTGTCAAAAGCTGGATCGCCGAGTCAGCTGGCATGCCGTATTTGCCCAGGGCAGTGGAGAGCGTCAGAAGTGTCAGGCGCTCAACGAATCGTTGCGGCGTGAAGAAGACACCGCCGCGCTTGCGGTCGCTGGATTCCATCAACGATTCGAATACCTTGCCCAACATCTCGGGATCGATCGCGGTCTGCGACCACGTGGCCGCATCTTCGCGTGCCGTAAAACGATATCGTACCAGCACGTCGCCAAAAAGTGCACCCATTGCGTCGTCGTCGAATCGGGAATGCCGATGAATTCGCTCGACTGCTGTTCGGGCGAACAACCCGCCATTGAGAAAGGGGATGCGCCCGAAGCTGCGGCCCCGGGGTGCCCGTTCACGCACGCGGGTGTTGAGTGTGCCGAAGAATAGCGGTTCGAGGACACGCCTCTGGTATCCGCCCCCGGTCGACATGCAATCGGCGAATCCATTCGCCAGAAACCCGAAGTCGCCGTTGAGCCACCCCTTGGTTTCCAGGAACGAAAGAAAGAGGAGCCGGCTGGTTGTCAGGATGGCGATTTCACGCCTGTCAGCTGATGGTACAGTTCCAGGGATCGACTCCGCGAGTGACTTGACCGCGCCAGACAGGGCGGTAAAAAACCGGCGCGTTACGGCGTCGCGCCCCAGGATGTCGAGCCATCGCATGTGAAGCATCACGCCACTCGCTCCGACGCTCGCAGCCGCAAGGGCGCAAAGCGTCTCGGCGTCACTGTCGACAACATTCCCTCGTTCCGTAACCATCGCGAATATGCGCGGCGCAGACTCCACCAGACGCCACGTAGCGATCGTCAGCGGGGCCCTGTCGCGCTGTACGGCGACGATCAGCCAGAGCAGCTGCGGTGCATAAGCGGCGAGTCGTCGGGCAGTTGCGGCGATGCAGAGCCGAGTGTTCGCATCCGGCGCGAGTTCGATAGTAAGTGCACGCAGGGAACCCGGAGCAGTGGCGACGCGTGCCGCAAGCGTGGTAGAGGGAAGGCCGAGGCGCTGCTGGAGCGTCGTGTCGAGGGGGAGCGAGGGTTCCACGAACCCGAGCGACACGAGCAGAGCCTCGACTCCAGTCTGATCGTGTGTGCCGTCAATTATTTCGCGTGCATGGTTGAGCGAGTCCACTCACCCATGGTATGGCTTGCGCGGGATGTCCGATGGATCGGTACTACGCGGGCAACGTCATTTCATCCACAGCAGAAATTGATGGCGGAAGCGTCGAGCTCTGTGTGGCCGAGTATCTGAAATCGATCTACGAGATCGGGTGATCGCGCTCGAATTTTTCCATTGCCGGCTCGACTTCCTTCGAGTAGCAGTCGGGACAGATGCTGTGACTGAAGTGTGTGTCTGTTCGCTGCGAGATGTATCGCTCCACAGTCTGCCAGTAGTTCTCGTCGTCGCGAATCTTCTTGCAGTAGGAGCATATCGGAAGTATTCCCTGAAGAGTCTTCACTTCAGAGAGAGCGGACCGTAGTTCGCGTACGAGTTCATCGCGTACCGCGTCAGCCTCTTTCTTTGCCGTAACGTCGCGCGCGACCGAGTAGATGACTCGCCCATCCGTATCTGCCGCCGCGTTCCAGAGCAGCCACCTGTAGCTGCCATCCTTGCAGAGGTAGCGGTTTTCGAAGCCGAGTGCGTTGCCACCGGTTCTTACTTCGCGATTCTGTTTTAGAGTGCGGTCGCGATCGTCCGGATGAACGAATTCAATGAAAGGCCGCGACATCATTTCATCCGGTGTAAAGCCAAGCGTGCGCTGCCACGATGGATTGAGGCGCTTGAAATAGCCATTGAAATCGAGACAGCAGAGCATGTCGAGGGAGACCGCGAAGAATCGGTCTTCGAGTTCTCGGGCTGGTTCAAATGCACCGGTGGACATCGGACGAGGCGGCTCTGATGAGATTATGATAAACAATTGACGTGAAATCTAGACATAACGTCACGAACCGGCAGGTGGCGAGCGGCTGCGCCGGGCGGACGCGGGGGCGCAGAATTGGCGGCCCGACCTGCCCACCGGCCGACCACTCGCACCGGAAGCACTCTCGTTCCAAATCCTTGAGCCCGCAAGTGGCCATGGGTGCCCGGATCTAGCTGCCCGGGCCCGGGCGCCGTACCTTCTCGTCGACAATCCCAACCCAACCGCTTCTCGCGCGCAACCGGTTCCCGTGGGCGCTCGATGCTCCTGGAGAACCTCTTGCACATCCGCCCGCTACTCGCCGCGGCTGCTCTTACACTCGTTTCGTCCGCTGTCACAGCGCAGGCTCCGCATATCACCACTGCGGGTGACCCCACGGTCAACCCCGACACCATATATCGGCTTGCGGTGAAGCCCGCTGATTTCCCGGAGGAGCTGCAGACGCTTCTGCTCGACGACGGTGTGCTGCGGATAGAGCCGGATGGTCGAGGCACAACTACATACCGACAAATTGTCCAGATACTGCGACCGGAGGCGGTAGACGGATACAGCGAGGAGCAGTTTTCCTACGCGCCGAAGCATCAGCGTTTCACGCTCAACTGGATCCACGTCGTGAAGCTCGACGGTACCCTCGTCAGTGCTGCGCCGTCACACGTACAGGAGTCCGACGTTCCCGCACAGGTTGGCGACCCCACGTACTCCGATCAGAAAGTGGTTCGTGTTTCGCTCACGGGTGTAGCGCCGGGAACGATCGTGGATTACAGCTATACGATCGAGGAACTGAAGCCTTTCCTGCCGGGAGATTTTTTTGACGGATGGAACGTGAGTGCCGGCACTCGAGTTCAACGATCGCGCTACATCGTCGACGTTCCGGCGGGATTCAAACCGCGCATCCGTGAAGTGAATTTGAATTTCGCGCGCACTGAAAAGACAGCAAATGGCCGGCATTCGTTCATGTGGGCGACGCGAGACATTCCGAAGATCAAGCCCGAAGTGTTCGCTTCGGACTCGAACGGCGTCTACATGTCGGTGCAGATCTCGTCGCCAACGACGTGGGCGGCGATTGGCAAGTGGTACGCGGGAAATGCTGCGTCACGGTACGTCGCGACACCGGCGGTTGATTCCGCGATCAGAGTCGCTGTAAAGGACGCGCGAACGCTTGACGATTCGATCCGCGCGGTTCACCGTTGGGTCGCGCAGGACATTCGCTATGTCGCCATCTCGCTAGGGCTCGGCGGTTATCAACCGCGATCGCCGGATGAGGTCGTGCGCACCGGTTTTGGAGATTGCAAGGATAAGGCGACACTGTTCGTCGTGGCGCTGAAGAAGTTTGGCATAACTGCGTTTCCAGTGTTGCTGAGCTCGACCGGTGGGGTTCGGCGCGAGTTGCCGTCCATCGAGCAGCTCGACCACGTGATTGCGGCGTTCAAGCGGCCGGGTGACGCGAAGTACGAATACGCCGACCTTACGGCGTCACTGACACCTCTCGGAGAGTTGCCATTCGACTATCAGGGTGCGTTCGGCTTGGTGGTTCACCCCGACGGAGCGGTCGAGGAGATAACATTTCCGAAGGCGCCGCTCGCGAGCAATCGCAGCGATCGCCGGATCGTCGGGAGTCTATCCGTCGACGGTCTGTTCAACGGCAAGTATTCAGCGACAGCGACCGGCTCTCAGCAGTATCCGCTCCGTAGCGCATTCGAAAACCCGCTTGATTCCACGCAACGGGCGCAGGCCGCCAATTCGATTGCGGGCGGTACCTTCGATGGCGCCCAGGGCGACAGTCTGGTGGGCTTTGCCGGAAAGGATCTTGCAGCGACGCCGAGCCTTTCGGTTCTCATTCGAAATGGTCATGCAGCGTCAATGGCCGGAAATAACGCAATACTGACAAACCCGTTCGGTTCGATGAGCGGTTTCACAACGCTGGCGCAACAGATAGAAACCGCCGGCCCCCGACGATTCCCGATCGATGCGGTCAAGCTCCTCGGATACGGCGAGTCGCACATGGAGTTTCGCGTAACGCTGCCGGTCGGATGGCATGTCGAGCTTCCACCAAACGTTGCCGCCACGAGTGTCTTCGGCAAGTATGACAGTGAATACTCTCAAGTAGGGCGCGATCTCATAATCACGCGAACGATGACGGGTGCTCCGGGTATCTATCCACCCGATCAACTGCCTTCGCTGCTGAAGTGGATTCGTGAGATTGCGAAGGATGACGCAAAGTTGATCGTGATCGAAAAGAAATAACTCGATCGGAGGCTGCGAATGCATGTTGAGCGACATCGCACTGCTCACATCGGCTGGCTTCGCGCCGCCGTACTCGGCGCGAATGATGGCCTTATTTCCACAGCAAGCCTTGTAGTTGGAGTAGCAGCGTCTGGAACTGGACGGGCTGCGGTCCTCGTTGCTGGGGTCGCCGGCCTGGTTGCGGGCTCGATGTCCATGGCGGCTGGCGAGTATGTGTCGGTCAGCTCTCAGGCCGACACAGAGAATGCGGATCTCGATCGTGAGCGCCGAGAGCTTGCGGCCGACCCGGCGGCGGAGCACGCCGAGCTCGCCACTATTTATGTCGACCGCGGACTCACGCCGGAATTGGCGGGTGAGGTTGCGAGTCAACTGATGAGCCACGACGCGCTTGGTGCGCATGCTCGCGACGAGTTGGGGCTTTCTGAAATCACGGCGGCGCGCCCACTGCAGGCTGCAATGGCGTCGGCAGTCACGTTCGCGCTGGGAGCGATCCTGCCCGTGATCGTCGCTGTGTTAGCGCCAGGTGCGATCCTGACTCAACTCGTAATGGGTAGCGCTCTCGTGCTTCTGGTGATACTCGGCGCACTGGCAGCACGTGTTGGAGGTGCACCGATGTGGCGAGGCGCGCTACGCGTTGCGTTCTGGGGAGCGCTCGCAATGGGCGTATCGGCTCTGGTTGGGCGGTTGTTTGGCACTACAGTGTGATGCCGCTGCATTCGGCGGCGCTATTATCAGGCGACGAACCCGTGGCCCTATTCTTGATAAGGACGCGCAGACGATTTATCTCGTGTACCAGGGTTACGGCGGGGCCGTTTGTGGCTAATCTTGCGTAGCCGACATAGAACGCATCTGTGAGGACCTTACCTTGATCGACACACCCCAAATCGTGCAGGCGGACGCTCAACTGACCGCGGTGATTCGATTCACAATCCCGCGCGACGAGATGAAGACTGTCATCGCGCCTGCGATTACCGAAGTCATGGAGGCGGTTGCCGCTCAGAAGGTCGGTCCTGCCGGTCCGGTGTTCGTGCATCATTTCCAGATGGCGCCGGACCGATTCGATTTCGAGGTCGGAGTCCCCGTCTCTGCCCCCTTTGCGCCGGTGGGGAGGGTGACGCCGAGCCATTTACCAGCAGCTACGGTCGCGCGCACCATCTATTACGGCGCCTATGATGGACTGAGCGATGGTTGGGCGTGGTTTGGGAGATGGATCGCCAATGCGAGGTACACTGCGGCGCCCGATTTATGGGAATGTTATCTCGTCGGCCCCGAGTCGAGTCACAACCCGATTTACTGGCGCACCGAACTCAATCGGCCATTGATGAATCCTGCGTAGCTGACCGGTGGAACTTGGAGCAGGCTCAAGCGTTGGCTGGATTGACGCTGTCGTATTCGCGGCCCTTCCACTCGACGCGACTGCCGCGGACAATCGCTGATACAACGATGTATAGAGCAACTCCGGCGCCGACGGGGTAGAGCAGTGCGTAGGCGACAGGGACCTGCGCCATGCGATGGTATGCGAACCACGTGAGCAGGGTGAAGGCAGTAGTGATCGCGCTCCAGAGGATCAGCGCCTGTGAGTGCATAATCATAGCAACGACGAGCGCGATTGGCGGCGCGAGCTGCATGAGAAATGGCAGCGGTATCAGGAGTGGCGCGAGCACGGCAGCACTCGCCCCCAGCGGCATCGAATGTCTTCCGCCGGCAAACAGGTTCTTTCGCCACCCTCCGATGAGCTCGCGCAGCGACGTGTACATTCGTGTCGACAACTGGCTCATCCCGGAAACAAGCACCGTTTTCTTGCCGAGCTCAAAGTAACGTTGGGCGAGCATCAGATCCTCCGCAACGTATCCGCGGACCAGAGCATGACCACCGAATTCATCGTACACCGATCGGCGCACCATGAGGTACTGTCCGTTCGCGATCTTCGCAGTCGCGTGCGTGGCGCGATTCACAATCTCCGTCCCCCCGAATCGCGTCATGAGGACAGTGAATATCTGCATTTGAAGAAGCTTTTCCCAGAATGTGACCATTTCCTGTCTGCCCAGGACCGAATAGAAATCGGCACCGGTTCGGCGCATTCCATTTACTGAGCGAACGACGAGGTCGGCCGACGCACGCGCGTCAGCGTCCATGAAGATGAGTATCTCACCTGAGGCAGCGGCCGCGCCGGTCTGGCAGGCCCATTGTTTTCCGAACCATCCACGTGGAAGATTGGGGCTGTCGAGGACGATGAGTCGTGCGTCTCCAGACGCAATTTCGCGAGCGATAGTTGCAGTTTCGTCGTCCGAATGATCGTTGACTACGACCAATTCGAAGTTGGGATAGTCGGATTCGAGGATCGAACGCACGCAGGCCGCGATGTTCCTTGATTCGTTTCGAGCGGGAACGATCACCGTCACTCGCACCGGCTCTGCGGGTGGGTCAGCCGACTCGTCGTCGAGGAATGTCGAGCGCGTCATGCGGAGCGTGGCGACGATCGGCGTAACGAGCCACGGTATCGTCGCGATGAGCGCGATTTCGGCTGGATGGATCACGAGTGGCACCGGCGAAAGATACCGGTCTGTCGATCAACGCACAGAGGCGCGCCAAATCGACGCGCCTCTGTGAGCTGCACATTGCTTTTTGCGATCAGGATCTGCCGCTTTTGCTGTCTGACTTCCCGGGTTGCTCCGGTCGGCTCCGCTGGGAGTCTTGATCGCCGCTGCTTCCACTCGCTCCGTGCCGTCTGCTGCCGTCGCGGTCTTCCGTGCTACCTCGAGCCGAGCGGCCCGAGTCTTTCGCGTTCCGCGAACCGTCGCTGTAGCCCGAGTCCGCGCCGTAACCGCCTTCGTGGGACGATCGGGACGCCTTGTCGAGCGCCGCCGCATCATGTGCGCGCGCCTCGCCTCTCGTACCCTGCGAGCCGCCCATGCTTGGCTCCCTTCCGGGCGGAGAGCCGCTCGATGCGTTCATCGGGGCGTCTGAGCCGGAGCCGGACTGGGGTCCAGAACGTGACTTCGTCCGATCAGCCGGTGCGCCTCCCGATCCGGCGTGCAGATTGCGGTGCGGGTCATTGTGCTTTCGTCCGTTTCTTCCGTTGTCAGTCATGCGAGAACCTCCGTGGTTTCAGAACGTGCTTTCGACTGACGTGAAAAGAGGCAACGCATGTGCCAGATTATAGTGTCAAGACAGGCTGTTCGCGCATTCAACCATATTCTTTCACGTGCCAATCCAAGCATATTCACGCGTTCGAACGACTGGCCCGGGCGCCCGTATCGCGCTGGTCGCCCCGGCCGGCCCGCTGAGAAGCGACATGGACGTCGACACGGCGATTGCGAACATTGAATCGTTTGGTTGGGACGCGGCGGTCGGCGATCACGTGCTTGCGCGATACAGCTACTTCGCAGCGCCGGATTCCGATCGGATCACTGATTTCAACGCCGCGTTGCACGACGACGGCGTGGATGCGATCTGGTGTCTCCGTGGCGGATACGGTGCGATGCGCATCGTCGAGCACCTCGACTACGATGCGGCACGGAGGCATCCCAAACCGATCATGGGATACTCTGACGTTTCTGTACTCCATGCGGCGTTTGGTCGCGCCTGTGAGACTGTTTCGTATCACTCGCCCAACGCGCGTACCGCGCTTTCCCCGTTCGCTCGTGAGTCCTTCGAGCTAGCAGTAGTGCGCGGAATCGACTCGTGTGGAGTGGCGCCTGACGCGCGCGTCATTCGTGGCGGAAGCGCCCGAGGACGGCTCGCTGGCGGGAATCTCTCGCTGATCTCGTCGCTGGTCGGAACGCCTTATCTTCCAGATCTCGATGGCGCGATTCTCGTGATCGAAGATACAAATGAAGCCCTGTACAGAATCGATCGAATGTTGACGCAACTCTCGCTTGCCGGCGAGCTTTCAGGACTCAAGGCCATTGCCTTCGGCTACTGCACTTCGTGTGACGCCGACGAATCACCGGGTGACACGCGTGAATCGCGCACGCTCGACGTCGTGTTGGCTGAGATCGCGCATGGATTGGGTATTCCATGCATCGCCGGCATGCCGATGGGCCATGTGGATGACCAGTGGACGATACCACTCGGCGCGGTCGCTACGCTCGATGCCGACTCATTAACACTAAGCGTGGAGAATTCATGATCAGGAGCGGGAATGATCTCATTGCGGACGCGAAGACTCGCATCAAGGAAATAAATGCGGCGAACGCGATCGTTCAGCAGAAGAAGGGTGGCACTGTATTTCTGGACGTTCGCGAGCCGTCGGAATGGAATCTCGGGCATGTGCCGGATGCGGTGCACATCCCGCGTGGGCAGCTGGAAGGAAAGGTTGAAGGGCTCATTGGACGCGATAGCAACGTAGTGATCTATTGCGCCGGCGGGTCCCGCTCAGCGCTTGCGGCGGACACATTGCAGCAGATGGGTTACGATCGTGTTGCCTCGCTCGAGGGTGGCTTCCGCGCCTGGGCCGACAGTGGGGGAGAAGTCGAGGACTGATCACCGGGTGTACGACGCGAATCGGATGGGAACCACGCATCCGACTCGCGTCGTTCATTGCCTGTCAGTAGAGATTCAAGTTTCCTGTATCGTCAAGGCGTCTGGCATCCTGATCGGCCGCGTTGCTGGCTTCCTCGCGCAGACGTTGCTGTTCGACGATGCTTGTGTTCCGATCGTACGCGTCATTGACGTAGCCACGCACAGTCTCCCATTCTCCGTGCGTCTTGCTGGCTGTTGCGTCCCACCCACGCCGCAGATCGGGTTCAACATCCACGAAGGGGCGGCCGCGGTAATCCGGGTTCCGTGCGGCTATGTGACCCAGCCGGAATGCCGGACTGACCGTGTCGAAGTTCCGATCAGCAAGCCGAATTGGCGAGTTGTCATAGTGATTGCGGTACACGGCCTCATCGCCGAGCGTGTATTGCTGAGCCGCATCAGCGACAGCACGTCCTGCCCACCAGCCACCGACGGCGCCAGCGATTCCTCCGACGACCGTCCCGATCGGACCGGCGAGGGAACCGATCGCGGCGCCCACAACTACTCCCGACACGCCGCCTGCAGCCTCACCGACCTTATCACCTGTACGCCTCGAATCATCCCTCTCACCCATCTCGCGTTCATTGTCGCGCGCTTCGTCCATGGTTCCTCCGCGGGAAATAGCGGTCCATTGCTCTCAATGAGCGCCGCTGTCGATTGTTGAAAGGGCAAGGCCGGTGCCATTTGTCTTGACAGGGATGCGTTTGTCGTACCGATTCAATGGATGACCACCACGCTCCACATCGGGACCCAGGGCTGGAACTATTCCGACTGGGCGGGTGTGTTTTATCCCGATGGAACGCGACCGGCCGACTTCCTTTCGGTCTATGCCCGCGCTTTCGGTACTGTAGAGATCGATTCCACATTTTACGCCGTTCCGCCGGCGGCGACAGTTCGCGGTTGGTATGACCGCACCCCGTCCGATTTTATTTTTGCGCTCAAGTTCCCGCAGACGGTGACACACGAATCGCGCCTGCGCGATGTTGATGGCACGACCGACATCTTCTTTGAGCGGGTGCGCGAGCTGCGTGAGAAGCTCGGCCCTGTGCTCGTGCAGCTCGGCCCCGACTTCGGACCGGATGAGTTGCCCGCGCTTGTCGATTTCATTCCGCGTGTGCCGCGCGATGTGCGAGTTGCGGTCGAATTCCGCGCGCGCGGATGGATGACACCCGGAGTGCTCGCATTCCTGCGTGACTACGGTATCGCGGTCGCACTCGTCGATGGCCAGTGGATCCCGCGCCGTTGGATGATAGAACTGCTCGCGCGCCCGACTGCGTCGTTTCACTACGTGCGCTGGATGGGACCGAACAGGAACCTCGTGGACCATTCACGCATTCAGGTG
>DATBNQ010000004.1:0-3960 GCA_036554185.1 Gemmatimonadaceae bacterium
ACATTCAACATCTCGGGTGACAGGCGCGCCTTGAGCATATGTGCGCCGAAAGCGCCGAGTATCACCGCCAGCGCTGCATTGACGCTGCCCAGCAGTATGAAGAGTCTGGCGACGGGCTGCATTGGCTACTGCCCCAGGATCATCGCGAACATCAGCGGAGCCACGATCGACGCGTCGCTCTCGATGATGTGCTTGGGTGTGTCGATACCAAGCTTGCCCCACGTGATCTTTTCGTTGGGAACGGCGCCAGAGTAGGAACCGTAACTCGTCGTCGAATCGCTTATCTGGCAGAAGTAGCCCCACAGCGGCACCTCTGGCCGTTGCAGATCCTGATGCAACATCGGAACGACGCAGATCGGAAAATCGCCGGCAATTCCGCCGCCGATCTGGAAGAAGCCAAGTGAGCTGTTCCTGGTGAGCTTCGTGTAGAAATCAGCAAGCTCGATCATGTACTCGATTCCCGTGCGGACAGTATGAACGTTCTTGACGTCGCCCGTGATCACATGTCCGGAATACATGTTGCCGAGCGTTGAATCCTCCCAGCCGGGCACGAACATCGGAATGTTCTTCTCCATGGCCGCAAGCATCCAGGAATTTTTCGGATCGATCTGATATTCGCCCTTCAGCTTTCCACCCCGCAGGATCTTGTACATGAACTCGTGCGGAAAGAATCGTTCCTTCTTCTGATCTGCAGCGACCCATTCCTCCAGCACCACACTCTCGATGCGGCGCATTGCCTCCATCTCGGGTATGCACGTGTCGGTGACGCGATTCATGTGACGATTGAGGAGAGCGTGCTCGTCGGCGGGAGTGAGATCGCGATAGTGCGGGACGCGCTCATAGAAATCGTGCGCGACGAGGTTGAAGATGTCCTCTTCCAGATTGGCGCCCGTGCAACTGATGGCATGCACCTTGTCCTGGCGGATCATCTCGGCAAACGACCGGCCGAGTTCCGCGGTGCTCATTGCGCCGGCCATGGTAACGAGCATCTTGCCGCCGGCTTCGAGGTGGGCGCGATATGCATCGGCGGCATCGACCATTGCCGCGGCGTTGAAATGACGGAAGTGTTCGCGCACGAAGGCGGTGATGGGTCCACCGGAGGATTTGTCTGTCATCGGCTTCACGTTGGTTTGATTTCGGATTTCCGGGTTTCGTCATTCCCGCGAAAGCGGGAATGCCGACTAACCGAACAGTGTTGCATCTAGGCCTTGCGTCCGGCGGCCGAAATGCCGCGCTTCTCGACAATGCGCAATTCTGCAGGATAGGATTGCGAGATCGTCTGCACGACTTCGCGCGGATCGTCGGTCATGATGAGCAGATCGAGATCGCCTGGCGAGATCTTCCGCTCTACGAGCACTCGTGACTGCAACCAGCGCACGAGGCCAGCCCAGTAGGCGCGCCCGAACAGAATGACCGGGAACTGATAGATCTTTCCCGTCTGGATGAGCGTGATCGCCTCGAACATCTCGTCGAGCGTGCCGAAGCCGCCGGGAAAGATGACGAACGCGTTGGAATACTTCACGAACATCGTCTTGCGGACGAAGAAGTACCGGAAATTGACGAGGGTATCCACGTACGGATTTGCCCCCTGCTCGAAGGGCAGCTCGATGTTGCAACCGACCGAGCGTCCACCGCCCCGCTTCGCACCCCGATTCGCTGCTTCCATCACGCCCGGTCCAGCTCCGGTGACCACGGTGAAGCCGGCCTCCGCCAGGAGTCGCCCGGTTTCCTCGGCTGCCTGATACATGGGATCGTCTGGCGAGGTTCGTGCAGAACCGAAGATGGAAACGCCGCGACGCACCGACGCGAGCGCATCCATGCCTTCGACGAATTCCGCGGTGATTCGCATTACGCGCCACGGATCCGTCGTCGTGTAATCATCCTCCGATGAACTTGGTGCGTGGAGCAACTTCTCATCTTCCGTTACGCTGTTCCCGATCATGTCCGTGGGAGTATCACGCAGGGACTCGTCGATCTTGCGTATGGCTCCGGCCTGCCGCATAGGCGTAGCCTCGGACGGCGGAGTGCGACCGGCCATCCGATGGCCCGCCTCGGTACGTTCCCTGGTTCCAGCGAGTGCATCCTCGCTCGCCTGCTTGAGGACTTGAGGATTGACGCGCTTTCCCGATGCTGTGCGGGGCGCCTTGGTGGCGCCCGAAGGTGCGGCTCTGGTAGTAGCGGTCGCGATCGGTGTTGTCTTGGCGGCCGTCTTCTTCGTCGTGGACTGCCTGGCTCTGGTTTTTGCCATATTCGAATCTAGTGAACCGATCTCCCTCCGTAATCGTCATCCTCGCCGACGGTGCGCGCCCGGACGTGCTCGCACGTGCCATGGCGTCAGGCGAGCTTCCAGCGCTGGCACAACTGCGCGCTGAGGGTGGCCTTCATACCATCGCGACTGTGTTCCCATCGGTTACGGGGCCAGCGTACTCGCCGTTCCTGATGGGTAGGCATCCTGGCTCCGTGGGCCTGCCTGGATTGCGTTGGTACGATCGCGCGCACGACGCATGTCGCTGGCCCAGCTATGCGCGCAGCTATATCGGTCCTCAATGTCTGCGTCTCGACAGCGACCTGACGCCGAATTCGGAGACGATCTTCGAGCTTGCAGAGTCGAGCATCGGGGCGTTGAGCGTGATCCGTCGCGGGCTGCCCGCAACGAAACGGATCGGGAGCGGAGCCGCATTCCTCGCACGAACCGCGGTTACGCACTTTCGGGGCAAGGCAGGCGGTTGGCTCGACATCGATCGCAGCGTGGGTGAGCGCTTTGTGCGCCGCGTTCGCGACGAGCGCCCGGAATACGCATTCGCCGCGTTCACCGGTATAGACAAGGCATCGCACTCCACTGGGCACGACTCCGCCATGGTGCACGACGCGATGCGCGTTGTCGATAATGTCTGCTGGCGGGTGCGTGAGGATGCCGAGCGTGCCGGCACGTGGGATTCGACGCACCTGTGGGTCGTAAGCGATCACGGCCACTCGTCCGTGTCGGCGCATGAAGATCTTGCGGGTTTCGTTGCGTCACTCGGATTGAGAGTGGTCGCGCATCCATGGGTTGTCCGACCGGGTGCCCAGGTGGCGGTTGCGGTAAGCGGTAATGCGATGGCTCACATTTACGTCGATCTCAAGAACCGGCAGCGCTCCTTCTGGCCGGCGCTGACGGCGCGGTGGAGCGAGATGGCAGCCGCCATCCTCGCGCGCGAATCCGTGGACCTGATGCTGCTTCCGCTTTCGGACTCATCGTGCGAGGTACGCGCACGCGGACGCGCACGCGCGATCGTATCCTGGTCCGGTTCCACGTACTCGTACCACCCAACGACCGGTGATCCACTCGGCATCGGTGACCACGAACGCCTGACGGAAATCGATGCACTCGAGGCGACGATTCACGGTTCGTATCCCGACGCGCTCGTTCAGATTGCACGCCTTTGTGCGTGCTCTCGAAGCGGTGACATCATTCTTTCCGCGGCCCCGGAATGGGATTTTCGCGCCCACTACGAACCGATCCGGCATGTGTCGTCGCATGGCGCGCTGCACCGTCAGCACATGCTGGTTCCACTGATTACGAACCGCCCGCTCGCAGGTACTCCGCGCCGCACGGTTGACGTGATGACCTCAACCTGTGCGGCGCTCGGCCTGCAAGCAGCGCATACGGAAGGCAGCTCTTTTATCTAGACTGCTTAGACTGCTCCTCGATTCGCGTGTAGACGGCTCGCGCGCGCGTGAGCTCTGAGTGGAAACGATCGCGTTCCTCGTTCGAACGCCACGGTGAGTGCTCCACATGCGCCCAGATTGCGTCTACTGCCGCGCCGAGGAAATGTGCATCCTCAGCGGACGTGTAGCGACGGCCCCCGCGCACAACATACACCGGACTCGTCTGCGCGAATGCGTAGCTGTCGGTCACGTAGCGAGAGGATGGGCCGATCACTCTCGCAGCGATCCATCCGCCCTCCGGAATGGGTACCG
>DATBNQ010000043.1:0-6195 GCA_036554185.1 Gemmatimonadaceae bacterium
CGTCAACGTCGTCTTGCCATGGTCAACGTGGCCAATCGTTCCAACGTTTACGTGCGGCTTCGTACGCTCAAATTTCGCCTTCGCCATGGTGTCCTTTTTTCCCTTTATCCGGTTCGTTAGTTCGTTGATTCGCTCATGCCAATCGCAATCGCAGCCCCGAGGCTGCCTGCACAGACCGCGTACAAATCCACGTTGGTCCCACCGAAAGCTCGCGACCGGGATTGAACCGGTGACCTCACCCTTACCAAGGGTGTGCTCTACCAACTGAGCTACACGAGCGCTTCGTCCTACGGCGCGGGCCCCACTGCCCACCCTTCTTAGCGACAGGCACCTCGGCCCGCCCTTCTTTACTAGCAGCCATCCGGGCCTGCCCCGTGCTACAAGCGTGCTACAAGCGGGAGACGGGACTCGAACCCGCGACATCAAGCTTGGAAGGCTAGCGCTCTACCAACTGAGCTACTCCCGCAACAAAATGGTGGGGGAAGGATTCGAACCTTCGAAGGCGTTAGCCGGCAGATTTACAGTCTGCTCCCGTTGGCCGCTTGGGTACCCCACCTGAGTCCTGCGCGACCACCGTCTGCCGCCTTTCTCCCGCAGAGCTGACGACCGGAATCGAACCGGTAACCTGTCGATTACAAATCGACTGCTCCGCCAATTGAGCTACGTCAGCTAGGCGTTTCCACGCAAGCCTGGAAAAATACCCTGTTTCCCGTACTGGAGTCAACGCCTAGTGTAGCTTTTTCCAGCGAGTTCCCTGCGGTCCGTCCTCAATCGCGATCCCGCGACTCGTCAACTCATCGCGAATTGCATCGGCGGCGGCAAAGTCGCGCCGCGTACGTGCCGCCCGACGCGCCGCGAGACGACCTTCCACGTAGACAGACAGCTCCTCGTCCTCCGCAGCCGGCTCCGGAACGATATCGAGAACGCCGTTCACGAGCGCGAACGCCTCTCGCGCCCTCGCCAGTGCGGCTTCGTCCCTTCCACCCGCATCGAGTTCCGCGTTGGCGCGACGGATAAAGCTAAACAGTGCCGCCATAGCCTCGGGGGCGTTGAGATCATCGAAGAAAGCCGCGCTGGCGTCGGCCACCAGATCCTCGGCGGCGGCCGCCAGCCCCGGCGTTCCGCCAGTCGCCGCAGCAAGCCGCTCGGCAAAATCGCCGACCCGCCTGACCCCCTCCAACGATGCCTCGAGCGCATCCGGCGAAAGATTGAGCTGTTTCCGGTAATGCGTTGAAAAGGCGAAGTGCCGGAACGCAGCCCCCGAAACCCCCTGCTCTCGCATGTCAGCCACAGTCGCGACATTGCCGACCCGCTTGGCCATCTTCGCTCCGTCCGTCAACAGAAACTGCCCATGGCACCAGAACCGGGAAAACTCGCGACCCGTCGCGGCCTCGGACTGCGCGATCTCGTCCTCGTGATGCGGAAAGACGAGATCGATCCCGCCGCAATGCACGTCGAGCGTCTCGCCGAGGAACCGCATCGCCATCGCCGAACACTCGAGGTGCCAGCCCGGCCGCCCACGCCCCCAGGGCGAATCCCACGCGGCCCCCGACGCCTCGTCCTCCGGTTTCGCGGCCTTCCACAGCGCGAAATCCTGAGCGTTCTCCTTGGCGTAATCATCCTGTGCTACGCGTGCGCCCGTCTGAATCTCCCGCTTGTCGAGGCGCGACAGCTTCCCGTACGCGGGAAACTTGTCGATCGCGAAGTACACCGACCCGTCATCTGCCTGATACGCGACCTCGCGCGCGACCAACGTGCTCACTAGCTCGATCATCTCGGGAATGCTCTCAGTGGCGCGCGGATACCGCTCCGCGTCCTCGATGCGGAGATAGCGCCGGTCGGAGTGAAAACGCTCTGTTACCGGCACAGTGATATCCGAGATCGAAACGCCCGCCTCCGACGCACGACGAATGATCTTGTCGTCGACGTCGGTGAGGTTCATGACCTGCTCCACACGCCAGCCAGCAAGCTTCAACACGCGGCGCATGAGATCCTCGAACAGGAATGTCCTGAAATTCCCGACGTGCGCGGGGTTGTACACCGTGGGACCGCAGGTGTACATCCGCACCACCTTTCCGTCGGCCGGCGAAAACGGCTCGACCGACTGACTCATTGTGTTATAAAGACGAACCTGGGGCATTCTACAAAACTAGCAAGGGCAGCGCTCGCGTTCGTTGACTTCCGCTATGCGACCGACGCCGCTCGCGCCTTGAAGGCGACAATATCCACCGGAGCACCGTCGGCAAGCAGAACTCCGCCATCGGGGACTGGCACCCGCAGCACGAGTTGCCGCTCGCGCCCCTGTTTCCGGAATCCCTTTCCTTCATAGATCCGGTTGATGAGGATCCGTCGGACCACGACCATGATCATCGCGAGCGTCGGCAGCGCGACCACGAGGCCGAGTGGTCCGAGCAACCCCCCAACCACCAGCACCGCCATGATCGTCAGAACCGGCGGCAGCTCCACCTGCTTCGACATCACAAGCGGCGATACCAGGTTCCCTTCGATCAGATGCACGACGACACCAACACCGAGCACGAGCAACGCCCGCGTCCCGCCATTGGGTCCCGCGAGGACGAACGCAGCGGGCAGCGTCGTGCTGAGCAACGATCCGAAGAACGGAATTATCGCGACCATTCCCGTGAACACGCCGAACGTCAGCGCGTACGGAACGTTCAGAACCCAGAGGAAGAATGATGTGAGGATGGCGAGCACTGTCATCGTCGTGAGCTGTCCAACGATGTAGGCGCGCAGCGTGGTCGCGATGTCCCTGAGTATGTCGCGCACCAGGTCCCGATGCCGCGGCGGAAACAACGCAATGAGCCATTCTCTGTACACGCCAGGTTGCAGCGCCAGATAGATGCTCATCACGAACACCGAGAACACGTCGATCAGGATGCCGACAATCGAAAAGACGCGCGGCACCATTCCCTGCGCATAGCTCGACAGCTGGTCATACAACGCGCGCAGGATCTGATGCTGTCCGGTCTTCCAGTAGCCGCCCATTCCGGGGAGGCTCACGACGAACCGGTCGATCGCGCCTTCCCAGTTCGTGATGTACGTCGGTAGTACGTCAACCAGTTCGCGCGTCTGCCCGACTACCGCCGGAACCAGCAACCAGAACAGTCCGACGACTGCCAGAATCGTCAGCAGTACGCTCGCCGTGAATGCCAGACGCGGCGGAATCCGCACCCGCCTGACGAGTGTGTCCCGAACCGCGCCGAGGTAGAGCGAGAGAATTACGGCGATGAACAGCAGCAGGAAGACATCCACCGTCCGCTGGAACATCCAGAGAACGAGGATCAACAGGGTCACCGCCGTTATGGTCCCCGCTGATTTACCGACGCCCGCGGGAGTGCCGCTCAAGTCTCCGACTTGTTCTCGGTTGCTTCGGCTGGTGCGGAAAGTTCGCGCGGCGCGTCGGGCGCAACTTCACCTGCGCCGATTTGCCTGGACGGACTGGACTGTCCGGAGCCCACCAGTCCCATCTTCTGCTTGAGTTGCGAGAGCTGCAGATCCGCGGTCGCGTCGCCGGCCGACGACTCGAGCTGCTTGAACTGATTGCTCAATGCATCACCCGAAAATTCCTGATCGATCTCGACGCTGGCCGCGATCTGGCGCTCGTTCTGCTCGATCTTCTCTTCCATTCTCGCGAACGCGTCGAACGCCGATTTGTCGGACATGGACGACATCGTTTCCGAAATGCGCTTCTGCGCCTCGGCTCGACGCTGGCGCGCAAGCAGCAAGGTCTTCTTGCGATTGGCCTCTTCGATGTTGTCGTTGAGGTCGCGCAACGAATTCTTGAGACGGTCGGTCTCCTGCTTGTGAGCCTCCCAGGTCATCTGCATCTGCTGGCCGCGCGAGACGTGCTCGTTCCGGCGCATCAGGGCCTGCTTCGCGAGCTCGTCACGACCTTCCTTCACGGCGAGCATGGCGCGCCGCTCCCACTCCTCTGCCTCGCGCAGTTCGCCCATCGTCTGGTCTTCCAGACGTTTCTCGTCCGCGATCGCGGCGGCCACCTGCTGCTTGGCCTTGATAAGCTGGGTCCGCATGTCCGCGATGATCTGCGTCAACATCTTTTCCGGCTGCTCGACGGCCGAGATGGCCGCGTTTACGTTTGCGCGGAAAAGTCGCGCTATGCTGTCAAGGATGCCCATGCGTACAGTATGTAAGGGTTGGCCGCGGCCAGCTTCTTGGCGTCAGGTTCACACGGGCTAAGCCCCACGCGCGCCGGAGCCCGTCAATTCGGAATAATAGTCTTTGCCGCCGGATACAGTTAGTAGACAGCGGTAGTGCCACCACAGTTGTCGCGCTCGTCAACATCCGAGCAGGCAACCGGAGTTGGCCACCTCCGGGTCTCGAACGTCTGTTCGGATACCCCTTGCTCGTGCTCCTGAAACAGCTGAAGCGGCCTGCCCAATCTATTCGACAAATCAAACAAAGGTTCCGCCGCGGTGGCAGCATTTATGTATGCGATGACTTCCAAACTCTCTTCGAGGAGGTTGGACGCCATGTTGCGCTATAAAGTCGGCGCGGTGCTGAGTGCGATTGCACTCGTGACCGTGTCACTACCAGCATCAGCACAGGCAGTACGCTCCGGATTCAACTCGACATCCGACGGCCGCAACGATGATGGGACTTTTACGACAGGCGGTTGCACGAATTCTGGAAATGGTGGGACATGTGCGGGTACCTTGGTACCGATCGGCTTCAGCGCAAATCTTTTTGGGACAACGTTCAGCTCGGTGTATATCAACACGAACGGGAACATCACGCTTAACGCGCCGTACTCCGTCTTCACACCTTCGAGTCTGAAAGGCGGTGGGATTCCCCCCATTCTCGCACCGTTCTTCTCCGACGTCGACACGCGCGGAGCAGGCAGCGGCGTCGTTCAATTCGGAACTGGAACCGTTGGCGCGTTTCAGGCATTCGGAGTCAATTGGCCCGGAGTTGGTTACTTCTCGCAGGGCACGGACAAACTGAACATCTTTCAGCTTGTGCTGATCAACCGGAATGACACCGGGGCTGGGAACTTCGACTTCGAGTTCAACTACAACCAGGTACAGTGGGAGCTTGGCGCCGCGGACGGCGGCTCGGGTGGTCTGGGCACCAGCGGAGATCAATGCGCATTCGCCGGCTACTCGAACGGTCTCGGCGGAGCGTCAAACGTGTCCGCCAACCTGCCCGGATCGGGCACATGCGGAGCGCTGCTCGACGGCGGTGCGAATGCTCTCATCACGCACAACCTCAACAGCGACGTGAATGGCCGCTATCTATTCCAGGTTCGCAACGGCCAGGTGATAAACACGGTACCGGAACCGAGTTCGCTCGCGCTCCTTGGCAGCGGTCTGTTTGGCCTCGTTCCGATGCTTCGGCGTCGGCGTAAAGCGTAGAAACTTTCGGCCCGGAACATGAAGAGCTCGCGCATCCGCGCGAGCTCTTCATGTTTTACGGCTGGCCTCGCGCAACATCTCTGTATGCGGAATGTCGTCCTCGTCGTATTCGAATCCCGTTGAGACGAAACCGAATTCCGCGTAGAATTTCAGGAGGTACCGTTGTGCGCCGATGCGAATTGGGCACGGTCCGTACAGTCGCTCCGCTCGCGCGATGCCTTCCCGCACGAGAGCCCTGCCCAGTCCGGTTCGGCGCGATGACAGAGACGTCGCGATGCGCCCGAGAGACGGCTCCGAATACTTGATGCCTGGCGGAACCACGCGCAGATACGCCGCTATCTTGCCGTCCTGTCCGCGAGCCCACAGATGGTGTGCTACTCTGTCGGCGCCGTCGGTATCCTGATATGCGCAGTGCTGCTCGACGATGAAAACAGCGGTGCGCAGCTCGACTATGTCGTACAGGTCACCGGGTCCGAGACCATCGAAGTGCGCCCAGTTCCAGCGCGGCGCGCGCTCGTCGCGATTCACGCGTTACGCGCGCTTGATCTGGTAAAGCCGCTCCTTCGCCAGTCGGCGCCCGGTCGGCGTGGCGGCGAGTCCGCCGCCCGCAGTCTCTCTGTATCGCACGTCCATCTCGCGGCCGATCTGTCCCATCACGTCTATGACTTCATCAACCGGGATGGCGAATTCGATTCCCGCGAGCGCCATCTCGATCGCCGCGAGCGCTATGGCGGAGCCTGTTGCGTTGCGAAAAACGCACGGCAGTTCGACAAGTCCGCCGAGCGGATCGCACACGAGCCCG
>DATBNQ010000035.1:0-6662 GCA_036554185.1 Gemmatimonadaceae bacterium
GGTGCATACGTATCGATCGATGGCGGAACGAAGTGGCGCAGATTTGGACACAACCTTCCGCCGGTGCCGGTTGAGAAGTTCGCGTTGTCCTACAGACAGCGCGAGCTGGTGCTCGGCACGCACGGGCGCGGAATCTGGATAACCGATGTGGGTCCGCTCGAGGAGATGTCGGATACACTGCTGCGCGAATCAGCACATCTGTTCCATGTCGCGCCCGCACTGCAGTTCCGATACACGGATACGTATCCGTCGTTCGGAAGTCGCCCATTCGTCGCGCACAACCCCGCGCGCGGGGCGAGCATCTCGTACTACCTTCGCGACGCGCTCACAGGACCGGTCGACCTTTACATTCTTACAGCGAAGGGCGATACCGTTCGCAAGTTGAGTGGAGCCGGATATGCGGGACTCAACCACGTGACGTGGGATCTCTCGAGCAGCAAGGAGCGCCCGAGAGGGCTGGGCGATCCAACTTCACCAGCAGAGTTGAAGCGCGTGCTGCCGGGTGATTATGTCGTGACGATGAAGGTCGCCGGCAAGACATTTCGGGAGCCAATTCGCGTGGACGAGCGACCCGAAGACAGAGTGCACCCGCCGCGGTAGAGTCAAAGTGCGCGAATGTTGAAGCGTTGGAGTGAAAATCGGGGCAGGCATTACGTAATGCCTGCCCCGATTTGCGTTTTGTGATCGGTGTTACTGTGGCTGCGCGGTGATCTTACCGGGCGCGTTGCGCGGGCGGCGTGTACGGCACCCGCGGCCAAGCGTTATCGCCCGGCTCGCTGTCGGGGAATCGCGCGCCGGGATCGAACGTTATCGACTCTATCTTGCGACCGCCGAAATCCAGTACCGCATCGAATGTCCGGCTTCCGTTGAACCAGACATCCACGGGCCACGTTACGATCGCGGTATTTGCATCCACCATTCGCGCGTTCTTCATTGGTCGGATGGCAGGACCGCTGGATGCGAATTTGACCTGCAGGATCACTGGCGACGGCATGCCGCCGGCCTCGTGCACCGCTACGGTTGTGCGATTGCCACTTGTCGTTACACCTGCAATCGACCCGTCGACGGACTCGGTGGTGAACAGCCAGTAGTACCAGAACCAGCCAAGATCCTTGTGCAGCGCATTGTCCATGAACAATGCGTAGTCCCACGGCGAGGGATGCTTGAAGCGCCACGCCTTTGCATAGTCACTCATCGCATGCCACACTGCGGAGTCACCGACGATCCCGCCCAGCATCGAGAGCATGAGTGGCGCCTTGCCGTACGCCTGGAAGGAATAGTTCGGACCGCCGTAGTTGGCGTCCCACATGAGCGGCGCTTCGCGCTCGTTGCCGCTCGTACGACCGTAGGACTGGCCGAGGCTATCGAGATTCGGCGTCTGTCCAAGGCGGTCAGAACGGGAGAGGCGATTCATGTACTGGTTGAAACCCTCATCCATGAATCCGTACCACGTTTCGTTAGTGCCGACCATCATCGGCCACCACTGGTGACCGGTCTCGTGATCCGACGCACCCGCGCTCGACATGATGAACATCGGATATTCCATTCCGCCTTCCGGCCCATCCACCATGCTGAGCAGCGGATAGGTGTATGGCATCCACAGCTTCGAATAGAATTCGAGCGCATGACGCGCGGTCGGACCCGCCGTCTCGTATTTCTTGGTGTTGCCCGGCTCGTAGAAGATGTTCACCGGGATTACACCCTTCCCCGGAATCGTTGCGCGCGTTGCGTCCCAGACAAACCGATCCGACGTTCCCCATGCTACGTCACCGACCGAATCCGCGACAAAGTGCCAGGTGAGCCGATCGCCGGCGGCAGTTGATTTGCCGGGGCCTCGCTCGTCGGCGCTTACGATGTTGATCGTTGAATCGGAATTGAGAACGCGCGCAAGCTTCTCGCGCGCGGACGCCGTGAGGACCTGCTCCGGATTCTGCAGCACACCCGTAGATCCGACGAGCCAGCCTGCCGGCATGTCGAGCTTCACATCGAAGTGGCCATAGTTGTTGTAGAACTCCGATGGACCCAGGTAGGGATCAGTATCCCATCCGCGCAGATCGTCGAATACCGCTACACGTGGATACCACTGGCCGACCTGGTAGAGCGAGTCACCCCAGGCGCCCATGCGCAGTCCGCGCACACCGTTCACGAGCGGAACGCGGAAATGCCATTCGGCCTCGATCGTCGTCGTGCCCTTCGCCGGAATTGGAGACGGGAGCCTGATCGTTGCGACAGTCTGCGTCATCCCCGACGCTTCGGGCTGCGTGAGTGGCGGGCGCGGCTGACCGCGCGGCGAGCGTCCGGCAGCGTTGCTCCGATCGCTCAGATCGACATTCGCGCCATCGACGGACAGTCGCGTAACAACCATCCCATCGGTGATATCCGGAACCGTTTCAGCGCGTGGCACGTTGGCTCGATAGATATTCTGGTCGAGCCGCAGCACAATCGTCCGCATGGCGGAGTCGCTGTTGTTGTGCACGACGATGCGCTCGCTGCCCGACACGGTCGACGTTGGCGCGTCGAAACGCGCGTTGATCGTGTAGTCGTTCCACAACTGCCAGTAATTATGTCCTGGACGACCCGTCGAATCTCGCGTGCCAGCCGCCCATGCTCGCCGTATCATGTCGGTGAGCGGAATGTCGCGGCGCACAGCTCTTGGCGCGTTGGACGGAGTACCGAGTGGAACGGTCGCGGACTGCTGCGCCATCATGGGCGATGCCGCGACGGCACTCGCGAGCAACGCGATTGCGGCGATGGATCGAACTGTCATCCAACAAGCTCCTGGGCGGGACGGGACTGAAACACGATGCACGACATATATACGCCGAACCGCCCCACTCCGTCATTCACGCGCGAAGAGTGAACCCGGGTCGTCATTCCCGCGAGGATGACTTCGGAAGCCTACCGCTCCGCGTATGTCCGCGTCGTCCCGTCGCGCAGCATGGCGAGCACCGTGTAGTGCTCCGGAGTGCCGCCTTCCATCCCGGGCGTCCCCGTCACCATCCCCGGAACCGTGAGCCCCACAACGTCCGCCGGATGCTCGCGCAGCAGCTTCTCCACCAGATCGGCGGGTACGTGTCCTTCGATCACGTATTTCCCCACCTCAGCAGTGTGACACGAAGCAGTCGCCTGGGTGATTCCGTGCGCCGTCTTGATCGAGTCGAGTACTCTCGCCGGCTCGTCGATCGCCGTGACCTGGAACCCATTGTCCTTCATGTGCTGCACCCACGCCTTGCAGCAGCCGCATTCCGCGTCCTTGAACACGCGGATCGGCGTGCCCGTTGTACCCGGAGCGAGTGTGGCAGCCGCATGCGCGGCGAGTCCCTCAGTGGATGCCTGCTGGGTCGCAGGCTTGGTGTCAGCCTTGCTCGGCGAACAGGCGAGGACGGTAACGATCCCCACCGCGGCCAGCGCCGCATGGAGCCGCGAACCGATCGAAATATTCAGCATGGTGAAACGATCTCTCCGTTCATGCGACTGGGTGTCAGTGGCTTATCGAGCCCTGCTTACTCGTATCGATCTCGCTGGACTCGCCGCGCTTGAACAGGAACGCTTCCATGTTGCGCGTGATGAACTGGCGAGCCTGCGGATCCATGACATTCAGACCGTAGTGGTTGATGAGCATGGTCTGCTGCTTGAGCCAGTCACCCCAGCAGTGCTGGCAGATCTCCTGGACCGCCCGGGCGCCGATTGGCCCCGGGAATGGAGCGCGCTCGAACCCCTCGCGCGTCTCGCCACAGCGCGTGCAAACTACTATTGCCGGCATCTGGTTGCTCCGATGCGTGACGCCTCAGGCGGCGTCGCGCAGCTCCTGCGAGTCCTTTTGCATTCCACGCGCGTACTTGATCTCGGCAAGGTGGAAGATTGCGAGGATGCGGAGATACAGAGCTCCGATGTCGAACTCGAACCAGCGCGCCGAGAAGATCGCGCTGTGCGGATCGGCGTGGTGGTTGTTGTGGAGCTCCTCTCCGCCAAGCCAGATACCGATCGGCGAGATGTTCCGGCTCTCGTCCTTCACATCGAAATTGCGGTAGCCGACTGCGTGGCCGACCCCGTTGATGATGCCGGCCGCCCAGAACGGAATCCAGATCATCTGGATGCCCCAGACGAGCGGCCCGATGAAGAAGCCGAACAGCCAGATATCGATGCCGAGCATGAGCAGGATGCCCACCCAGTTGAGCTTCGAGAAAATGTGCCGCTCGAGCCAGTCCGTCGGGGTCCCCTTTCCATACTTCTCGAGCATGCCAGGCTGCCGTACTGCCTTCCGATAGTAGAAGGCGCCCTTGAGGACGATGTTGCGAAGCCCTTCCATCAGCGGCGAATGCGGATCACCCTCGCGGTCCGCGAACGCATGGTGCTTGCGGTGGCAGGCCACCCATTCCTTGGTCACGATCGCCGTCGAAAGCCACAGCCAGATGCGCATTGGGAGCGCAGCGAAGTAGTTCAGCTTGACGCCACGATGCGTCTGGGCACGGTGCAGGAAGATCGTAACGCAGACGTTGGTCAGGTGACCAGCGATTACGATGAATAGAATGGGCTTCCACCAGGCGGTGGCCAGAGCTGCAAAATGGGGCATTTCGAACATCTCTCCGTAAATCGGGATCAGCCCTGTAATCTATAAAGTCGCCGGGGATCGAGTATAGGGGAATGGACTACCGAACACTTGTTCCTGCTCCCGCCCACTTGCGATGCGGTCGCGCGTCCGGCATCATCCCGCCGGATGCAGCCCGCCAACGACACAGACACCCAGTCTCAGCCACCCGCCCTGTCCGCGCTTGGAATAGGCTCCGCGCTGGGAGCGCCGACCGACGAGGAAGACTCGGCCTACGACACAGCGCTGAGGCGTGCGCTGGAGTTGGGGGTCAATCACATCGACACCGCGATCAACTACCGCTGCCAGCGATCCGAGCGCGTCATCGGGCGCACGCTGCGCGATCTTGCTCCGCGACGCGGCACTGTATTCGTGACTACGAAAGGCGGCTATCTCCCGCTCGAGGCGCCACCGCCAGCCGACAAAGCCGAATACCGGGAGTATATCAAGCGGGAATATCTCGATCCCGGGATCATCGACGCAGTCGACCTGGTTGCAGGCGGGCATTGTATCGCACCTGCGTTCCTGCGCAATCAGGTCGAGCGCAGCATCGCGAACCTGGGCATCACGTCCATCGATATCTATTACATCCACAACCCCGAGCAGCAGCTCGACGCCGTGTCGCGCGATGAATTCGACATTCGGATGCACGCCGCGTTTGCGACGCTCGAGGAATGCGTGCGCGACGGCCTGATCAGATCCTACGGCTGCGCGACGTGGAACGGTCTGCGCGTCCCAGCCGCGGCGCCGAATCATCTCTCGATTGAATCGCTAGTTACCACGGCGAATGACGTTGCGGGTGTTGCGCACCATCTGATCGCGGTGCAGATGCCGGTGAACCTTGGAATGATGGAAGGAGTGCGCGCGCCAACCCAGATTGTGAATGGACACGAGCGCACATCGCTTGAAGCGGCCGACGAGACGGGATTGGCGATGATCGCAGTTGCGCCGCTCATGCAGGGACGCCTGGCGAAGGATCTACCCGCTGCGGCGAGAGAGGCGTTTCCGGAGGCGAAGACGGACGCCGCAGCCGCGCTTTCATTTGTGCGAATGTTGCCGAGTGTTGCTAGTGTGGTTGTGGGGATGCGGGATGTGAAGCATGTGGAGGAGAATGTGGAGCTTTTCTCGTCTCTACTCTCCGAACCGCTCTGATATCGCTCGAGCTATCGCTCGAGCAGCAAGGAACAGCTTGATGCGAGTCGCGGTCGTCGGTGGCGGAATCAACGGAGTGATGAGTGCATGGGCACTCCGGCAGCACGGCCACGAGGTCGCGCTGTTCGAGCGCGGCGCGTTGATGGGCGCCACGAGTGGCGCGTCCAGCAAGCTGCTGCACGGCGGCCTGCGGTACCTCGAGCAGGGCGACGTACGACAGGTATACGAGGGATTGCACGAGCGGCGCTGGTGGATGCAGCACGCGCCCGGTCTCACGCGGCGCGTCGAGCTGTTCCTGCCGCTGTACAGCCACGCGCCGCATGGGCGTCTCACACTCGCCGCGGGTCTCACAGCGTACGATCTGCTCTCCGGCACCGCGACACTGGGTCGTCATCGCTGGTGGAACATGCAGAATCTCCCCGCACGCGCAGGCGGATTGAAGCGCGACGGATTGCGCGGCGCGTTCTCGTACTTCGATGCGCAGATGGACGACGCGGCCCTCGGCCGCTGGGCAGCGGACCGCGCGCGTGACGACGGCGTCGTGATTCATCAGAACACTGACGTTGTACACATCTCGCGCGATGGTGAGTTGCGTACGACAAGTAACATTCTGCAATTCGACGTGATCGTTAACGTTGCAGGACCGTGGGCACGCGCATTGCTCGACGCGAGCGGGATCCCGTCACACACGCGACTCGATCTCGTGCGCGGATCGCACCTCATCGTGAACAGGCCGACCGAGGCCGGGTTCGCGCTGAACCTGCCGTCGGATGGCAGACTCGTGTTCGTGTTGCCGCATCACGGAGTCACGCTCCTCGGAACGACGGAAGTGCGTCAGACGATCGACGAGCCTGTAGAGTGCAGTGCCGCCGAGCGTGAGTATCTGCTGGATGCGTACAATACGTTCTTTGTGGAACCGATT
>DATBNQ010000077.1:0-7810 GCA_036554185.1 Gemmatimonadaceae bacterium
CCAGGGATCCATGCTCGGCGCCAACCAGGTGCAAAACCAGTTTACGATGGACAGTGTGCGAAACAGCCGGCAGCGCCAGGCACTGGCCCGTGCGTGCAAGGCACGGGCTGACTCGCTTCACCGACCGGACGTGCTAGCGAAGGCACAGCGCGACAGCGGCTTCTCAATATTCGGACTCGACTTCTTCCGCCGTTCGACGACGTTGTTCAACCCGAACTTGGCTGGACCGGTCGACGCAAACTACCGCGTGGGACCGGGCGATGAACTCGTCCTGATCCTGACCGGCGACGTGGAAGCCTCTTATCAGCTACCGGTCACCCGACAGGGATTCATCGTCGTGCCACAGGTCGGTCAGATATCCGTCAACGGGCTCACGGTGGGACAGTTGACCGACGTGCTGTACGACCGGCTCGGCAGAGTGTACTCGGGTGTCACGCGCGGCGCTGGTGCAACGACGCATTTTTCAATAACTCCCGCCAAGTTGCGCAGCAACATGGTGTACGTCGTCGGCGACGTGATGGCACCGGGCGCGTATCAGGTTTCGGCCTCGGGAACGCTGCTCTCGGCGCTGTACGCGGCGGGTGGACCGTCAGACAACGGCAGCCTGCGTGATCTCCAGGTTCGGCGCGCGGGAAAGCTCGTCGCGCACATGGACTTCTATGATTACCTGATCAACGGCGACGCATCGAACGATGTTCGACTGGAGAACGGCGACATCGTGTTCGTGCCCGTGCACCTTGCGCGCGTACGCGTAGTCGGAGAGATCAATCGGGCTGCAACCTACGAGATCAAGCCGACCGAGACACTCGCCGACGCGATCCGGTTCGCCGGCGGCTTCAAGGCAACGGCGTCACGCCAGCGTGTGCAGGTTGAGCGAATCGTGCCGCCGTCCGAGCGAACGCCGGGCCGCGACAGAGTCACAACCGACATCGTCTCCGACGCATTCCTGACTGGCACGGGACCAGCGGTACCGGTCGAAGCCGGCGATGTCATCCGCGTGTTCCCTGTTGTTTCACGAGTGCGCAATCGCATCATCGTGCAGGGCAACGTCAACATGCCCGGCACGATCGGACTGACTCCTGGAATGACAGTCGCTGGCGCGCTCAAGCTCGCTGGCGGAATCAAGCCCGATACTTACCTCGGCGAGGTACTGATCACGCGCCTCAATCCTGATTCCACGAGGCAGCAGCTGCGCGCGACACTTCGCGATTCATCGGGTGCAGTGATCAACGACTTTCCGCTTCAGGAAGACGACAACCTTACAGTTTATTCCGTCTCCGAATTCCGCCCGACGCGTTACGTCGCGATCAACGGCGCGGTGCGGAAGAGCGGGCGTTATCCGTATCACGAAGGCATGACCGTTCGCGATCTCGTTCTGCAGGCTGGCGGTCTCGAGCAGAGTGCACTTCTCAATGAAGCACGGATCGCGCGTCTTCCTGAAGACAGGTCCGGAACCGTGACCGCGCGTGAGTTTTCCGTTCCGCTCGACTCGAGCTATCTCTTCGAGCGCGCACCGGATGGCAAGTATGCCGGCCCGCCAGGCCTGCCCGCTCCGTCGGGTCCGACACCCGACGTTCAGCTCAAGCCTTACGACAACGTGCTCGTGTTGCGGCAACCCGGTTGGGAGCTGCAGCGGACTGTTGCCGTCATGGGCGAAGTTCGTTTCCCTGGCAAGTACTCTCTGCTCAGCAAGAACGAGCACATCAGCGACATCCTCAAGCGCGCCGGTGGGCTCACGCCTGAAGGTTACGCAAATGGCGTCACGTTCTATCGCACTGCCAATCGTATCGGCCGGATCGGCATCGAGCTTCCGGACGTGTTGAAAGACCCGAGGAGCCGTGACAACCTGTTGCTCGTCGACGGAGATTCACTGTACATCCCACGGTTCAACGCGGTCGTTCGCGTCGAGGGTGCGGTCAACTCGCCGGTCGCAGTCACGTATTCGCCAGGCGAGGATCTCAACTATTACATTCGCGCTGCGGGTGGACCGACGCGCAAGGCGGATGTCGACCACGCTTACGTCACGCAACCGAACGGAAAGGTCGATGCGGAGTCGCAGCGGTTCCTGATACCGGATTACATACCGAAGCCGAAGCCGGGTGGCGTTGTATTCGTTCCAGAAACCGAGGGACCCCCAGGTCAGAGTGCGCTCACGACCTTCGGCGCGCTCGCTGGAACGTTATCCAGCCTCGTGGCGGTGCTGGCGCTGTTACGTAGCACGCACTAACGAACCAACCATTCGCATGCCCGACGTCGTACCGATTGCGGAGCCGAGCCCTGAGCCACTGACGCTCGCGCGCTGGACGGCGGGCGTGCTGAACCGATGGCGCAGCGTCCTGATCTGGACTGTTGCCGCGATCGTCCTCGCCGTCGTCGCGTCGCTGGTGCTCCCCCCGACTTACCGCGTCACCGTGTCGTTCGCACCCAACCCGTCGAGCTCATCGAAGCTGGGCGGTGCGATCAGCAGTCTTGGTGCGTCGGGTGCGTTGTCCGGTCTCGCGAGCGGGATGGGACTCGGCTCTGTTGGCGGTGAGCCGACCGAATCGCCGGCCTTTTACGGTGAGCTCATACAGAGCCGCGAGCTGTTGACGCGGCTGTTGCTCACGAAGTTCCAGGACCCCCGCGCGGGCAAATCCGGCGACAGTGCGCGACTGGTTGACATCATGAAGTTGCGGTCCACAGATCCGAGACGGCGAATCGAGCTCGGGCTGAAATCGCTCGCGAAGTCGATGGTGGTGTCATCCGATCCCCGGACGAATCTGGTCAAGGTGATCGTGAGCGATCAATATCCCACTCTCGTGGCAGGTGAGGCAAACGCTGCACTTGCGCTCGTAAACCAGTTCAATCTTGAGCAGCGCACGTCACGTGCGCGCGCAAAACGGATCTACATGCAGAGCCGCATGGCCGACGCGAAGAACGACCTCACGACGGCTCAGGCCAGGCATCGCGATTTCCTCACGCGCAACCGTCAGTGGCAGACGTCGCCGACCCTGTCGTCCGACGAGGAAACGCTGCGGCGTAACGAGGATGTCGCGGCCGATCTGTATCTCTCTGTTGAAAAGCAGTTCGAGGAAGCCAGACTCGATGAATTCAACGACGCGGCGCTAATCACCGTTGTGGACTCCGCGGTCGCACCGGTCAAGCCGTACTGGCCACGCTATTCCCTTCTGCTGCCCGGCGCGCTTCTGTTCGGACTCTTCGTCGGCGTGATGATCGCAGGTGTATCAACGGTGTACGCCGACTGGAGCCGGCGCGATCCCGCTGCAGCGCAGCAGTTGCGCGCTGCGATTCTGCGACGGAAGGCGCCCCAAAAAGCGCCGACGGTCGCGCGCCGTGCCTGAGCGTCAATCGCTCGTTGCGCGTACGCTCCCCTTTCTGACCTGGGGGCTGACGTTCCACATTCTCGCCATCGCGTTGCTGTTCGGATTCTTTCGCATGTCCGAGAATACCGTGCGCGCGATTGCGGCGTGGAAGGAAATGTTCGCAGTTCTCGTTCTGATCGCAACGATAGTCCGGATGGCGCGCGGCACCGGTACGCGAAACGGTGTGGTGGCAGCAGACCTCTTCGCCGGCGGCTGGATCGGACTCGCGGTGGTCTTCGTTCTCACCGAGAACATCCTCTGGCGCGATAACATTTCGACCATCGGCGCTTTCCTCGGACTGCGCGATGCAGCGTTTTTCGTGCTGTTCTACTTCGTAGGGCGCGGTACACCGGAGATCGGAGACGACGACCGCTTGCTCAAGCGAGCATTTCTCGTCCTTGCCGTGGTGTCCGCAGTTGCAGTTCTGGAGCAGATCTTCGTGACGCCACGGATGCTAGTCGCGATGGGCGTCGCATCGTACGTGAACACATTTCTCGGTACGCCTCTGTCCACGGCGGGCAATTCATTCGGCCTTCCCGATAATTACTGGAGCCTGATGGGTGGCCATCTCGTCCGGAGATCCGGTTCCGTGTTTCTGTCGAGCCAGGGATTTGCGACTCCGTTTCTTGTCCTGCTTCCAGCTGCGACGATGTGGTTGTGGGGCCGAGCGAAAAGCCCGACATTCTGGGAACGCGTCTGGTACTGTGTCATCTGGGCTGGTCTCCTCGCGTCTTTCACGCGCGCCGTGATACTGATCTGCGCGCTCCAGCTCCTTCTGGCGATGGTTTATCTGAAACGGCCAACCGGTGCGGCGCTGATCGCCAGCCTTTGCCTCACAGCGCTCGTTGGAGTGATGGTCGCATTTCCCGGCATAGCCAACTTCATATTTGAAACCATCACCTGGCAATCCGGCAGCAGCACCTCGCATCTCAAGGACTGGACCAATGGGATCACCGCGTTCTTCGAGCGGCCTTGGGGATACGGGCTCGGCACCGCCGATCAGACCGCACAACGCGTTGGACTCGATCCGATAACAGCGGACAACATGTACCTGAAGTACGCTGTCGAGATGGGGGTGCTTGGGCTGATTGCAATCGTGGGCGCATTGACGGCTTTCACGGTCGCCAGCGTCAGGTTGATCCAGAATGGCATTACCAGCGCGCAGCGCGCGCTTGGGGTCACCGTAGCTCTGGCAACACTCGGCATAGCCGCTGACGGAATGACTGCGGTCGTGTTCAACAACCCGATCGTCGCGTATCTGTTCTTCTGGTTCGCTGGTGCCTGCGTGACACTGGCACAGCGCTCGGCTCCGCGATTGGCAACGGCCCCGATGCCCGCGTTGGCAAGCCATGCGTGAGCCGGTGATCGGCGTCATCCTGCTCAATTGGAACGGCTACGACGACACCGCCGAGACGCTCGTCTCGCTGCTGGAGGCCACCCCGCGACCGGCGTATGTCGTCGTGGTCGATAACGGATCGCACGATGATTCGGCGTCTCGTCTATCGCTCTGGGGCACGGTGAACGACGTGATCAGCGAGACGCACGATGTCGCTGACCTGCACAGCTTCGATCCGGATACGTGGCTCAGAATCATTCTGGCGAATGAGAACCGTGGCTTTGCAGGCGGCAACAATGTTGGACTCACACACCTCGCGATTGACACGGACGCAACACACTTCCTGCTCCTCAACAACGACGCGCTCGTGGCGCAAGATTATTTCGCGCGCCTCGCCGAAGCGCTTCGGGCTGCACCGGAGTCAGGGATTCTGGGCTGTACGATCTATCATTACCCCGATGTTGATCGGGTCTGGTTCGCGAGTGGTTACGAAGATCGGCTTCGCGGTGTCGCGCTCCACCGCTACGAAGTCGCGGAAGCTACCGAGCCATTCGCGACTGAATGGGTTACAGGGTGCGCGATGCTCATTTCGAGAGCCCTCTACAACGCGATCGGCGGGTTGGCGGAGTGCTATTATCCGATCTATTGCGAGGACTCGGACTATTCGCTTCATGCACGCACTGCAGGATTCAGCGTCTTGATTGCGCCGCGCGCGCACGTGTATCACAAAGTGGGCGGCACCGTCGGCGTCGGAGAGACCGTTCCGCGTGTCGCCTACTGGCAGACCAGACACCGCGTATTCCTGGTGCGACGAAACTACTCGACGGCCGAGCGCACAATAGCCATCAGCTATCTCTGCATCGCGAAGCCGGCACGCGCCGCGATCCTCGCCGTTCAGGGACGAACCGCGATGGCAGGCGCAATCCTCCGCGGCCTCGCGCACGGCTTGCGCGACGATCCGACCTGACGCGATGAGCAGCTTCCCCTCTCGCGCCAACTTTCGAGATCGGCGTCACTATGTTCTGGCGGTGGGTAGCGAGCTGGTTGCGCCGGCATTGCGGATTGTCGCTCGGCGGCTCAGCCGCGGTGCGCCGACGGACCCGCAAACATGGCGACGCGCACTGATCGTCGGCCACGGGCACATCGGCGATGTCCTGTGTCAGACCGTCTCGCTCGATTCGCTCGCACGCGGATTGCCGGAGTGTCGCTTCGATTATCTGACGACACCGCTCGCCGCCGAAGTCCTGGTCGGGAATCCCGCGATCACGCACATCCTTCCCTGGAATTCCGATTCTCGACCGAACGCCATCACGGCTGACAATGTCCTGAAGCTCCGGGCGTTCAGCTACGACGCGATCCTGTGCACCAACGTGGTTCGACACCAGGAAGCACTCAGGCTCGCGTTCGAGCTGCGCATCCCGAACCGGGTCGCCTTCGTACATCGCGGACTCTCCGGTCTCGTCACGCTGCCTGTACACCTGGCAGCGCCTACGACGCCTGCGGCTCAATCACGACTGATGGCCGAGGCAATCACTGGGCAGAGAGACATGTCGGAAACAAGACCGCGGGTTTTCCCATCCGCTAACGACGTGGCCCATGCTGACGCCGAGTGGGTACGACTCGGGTTGAAGACCGGTGACTTTGTCGTCATATGCTCCGCGACTACGCGTCAACGCATCGGCAATGTTCCGCGGGAGTTCTTCGAGAGCGTGCTTTCATCCGTTCAACGGATTGCCCCGCACGCGAAGATCGTCCTGACCGGTTCCGGTGACGACGCACCAGTTCTGAATGCGATGGCGACGGCGCTTGGAAACGGAGTCGTCGTATCAGCCGGCAACCTCTCGCTTCTAGGATTTGCAGCATTGCTCAGTCGATGCAGTGTCCATTTCTGCATGGACTCCGGGCCTCGCCATCTCGCGAATGCGGTCGGGACACCGGTAGTATTCACGCGCAATCTGGCGGTTCGAGCGTCGGAGGCCGGCGCCTACTGCCCTACCGAAATCGACGTGATGCCGGATGCCAGTTACTTGCGCCCTGATCAGATAGCTGTGATGCTGTCAACGCTTGATCGACCGGAGATTGCGGCGACCATCGTGCGCTACGCGAGGCCCGTCAGCTCCCGGTAGACGCGGAGGTATCCCTCGCGGAATGGCGCCAGACCGAATTCTGCCTCCACTCTCGCTCGTCCCGCCGCGCCCATGCGTTCGCGAAGCGCCGGGTCGGACAACAGCCGATTGATCGCGCCTGCCAGCTCGGGCGCGTTCCCAGGCGAAACCAGCAGACCAGTCTCCCCATCGCGCACCGTCTCGAGAACGCCACCGTGTGCGGCGGCCACTACGGGCTTGCCACTCGCCATCGCTTCGAGCACGGTCATACCGAACGACTCCGGGCGAACCGACGGTTGTACAACGACATCCATCGCCGCAAGAACAGCCACGATATCGGAATCGAAGCCCAGTATCCGCACACGCGAAGCAACGCCGAGCGTCGTGGCGAGCGTCCTGAGCCGGTCCATGTCCGCGGTTCGTTTATTCAGCACCCCACCAACCAGCAGAAACGTCGTGTCGGGATGATCCCTCAGGATTGCAGGGGCCGCTGCAAGAAGAACTTCCTGGCCCTTCATCGTGCCAACGCGACCAATCATTCCGACGACAGGCCCACTCGGAAGATCGAGGCGAGCGCGAGCAGTTGCAGTCGATCCGGCACGGTATGGCCTGGTATCGAGCGCATTGAATATGACCTCGCACTTGCCGCGAATCGCCGGCGCGGTAGTCGAGAGGTGATTCCGAACCGCCTCCGACACTGCCACGACGCGATCCGTCGATCGCGCAATCATGCGAGAAAGCAGATATCGGACGATTCGCGGGTGCTCGACAATCTCCGACACATGCCAGACATGTGGCACGCCGAGATGCGCGGCAACGCGCGCTCCTGTAAGAACGGTAGAGGTGTGCGAGTGGACGAGCGCGACGTCATTCCTGTCGATCGTTCGCAACACGGCGTCGACCGACGACCTTGCTCGGCGCGCGACATCCCATATGCCACGCGGAGTCATGTATCGCCGTCGAAGTACAGCGAGCGGCAACGTGGTTACAGGAACGCCGATCGCCGC